>CAZFLA010000008.1:11152-62164 GCA_964519405.1 uncultured bacterium | reverse complement strand
ATTTTAGATGACGAAACATCTGATCGTTCGGTGTCATTTTAGGTGACGCATTGCGATATCATGTTATACATCCATTCGGACGGTATAATGCACACTAGGAATAGAATATCAGTAAATGTCGGAGAGTGAACGGCTTGGTCAGTCAATGGTTCGAATCTGTGCGAAGCAATCAAATAGCTCAGGTATCTGCTCAGCTTCACGACAACCCCGAGCTGCTCAGCGCCACAGATGAGGCTGGTTGTTCAGCCGCTGAAGTTGCTTTATCACTGGGTCACGAAGACCTCTTGAGGTTGTTGCTGGAACAGGGTGCCGCTAGCACCCCCCTTCTGCCCACAGCCATCGCCGAACAGCCTAAGCTTCTTAGCACCATCATGGAATATTGGGCCGATATCGACGAGCCGATCATTAAACCGGATGGCAGCCAGACCACGGCGCTTCACCTCACATGCAAATATGGACCGCTGCTCAGCGTGAAAACACTGCTGCGATATGGTGCATACGTCGATTCACTCGACTCCACAGGACAAACTCCCTTGCACACAGCATGCCACTACCTTACACCGCTGGTTGCAAAAGAGCTGTTGCTAAGCGGAGCAAATCCACGGGTTCTGGATGTCGATGGGCGTCCGCCAATGGTGCTGGCAGCTCTGCATGGAAATGATGATGTCGTCAACGCCCTTCTGCTGCTTGACGTAGACCCTTACGAATGCGACTTTACCGGACTCAACGCTTTCAATGCATGTATGAACCCCGCGCTCTTCGGTTATGAGTGCTCATACATGAATGTATCGCCGCAGGAGGAGTTTGGCGTCATCTCCAAATACACAGATGAAGCAGCTGTTCAGCCAGTTGCAGCACGTGCGATTAATATCGCGGTCGCGTTGAGCTTCTTTTATGATGACTGGGAGCTATCTCTGCCCCAAGCCTGTTTCCTTAATGACGATCAGATTGCTCTGCAGATACTAACCAAACACCCCGAATCGTTGAACGCTGCTGACGCGTTTGGATGGTCACCACTGCATGTGGCATGCCGATGCCGGCACGAGGAGCTCGCTCAATGGCTGCTTGATAACGGAGCCGATCACCAAGCCCCCTGCGGTATCCATGTCAATGAGCTTATCAAAAGGCATTCACTTAACCTTCGTGTTTAGTCCGCGCTAGGAGGAACCCGTCTCCATGAAGTTGCTCATTACCGCATTATCTGCAGTGATACTACTCTCTAGCTCCGTCATCGCAGCCACTGCTCCAAAGCATCCGTTGGTGGGGGTGATTAGGTGGGATGGGTATAACGGCAGTCCTGATATCTGCTATAAGCAAGAGTTTGGATTTTTAAAACCGGCTCAGTATCACTGGCGTGCACCCTGGTTTGTTAAGCGCACAGGTGACGCTGAGCACCCTTTAGCATTCAACCCCAAGTATAAACAGAGTGAAATCCAAAAAGTCACCAACCAGGAGATCCGGTACGCTTCGGATGCAGGTATCAGCTACTTCGCGTTTTGTCATTACCTTAAAAGTAAGGGCGATGGTTGGCAGCTTAGGAACAACCTGCAGGCCTATCTCGACAGCCCGCTCAAGAAACGGGTGAACTTCGCACTCATCTGCATTGGTGACCATATTGGTGCGGGATTACCCACTGCAGGAGCAGAAACCGCATGGAGTGACTGGCGAAACTACGTGGCTGAGTATATCCAGTTGATGAAGGAGCCAAGTTACCAAAAGGTGCTTAACGGTCGCCCTTTGTTCTACATCATGGGACCGGATGCGTTGTCAGTGCAGCTGGGCGATAAAGATTACCAGGTTGATCAGCTCAAAAAAGGCATAAAATACCTTCGCGATGAGTTCGCCAAAGCCAAACTGGGTAACCCATATATCGTCGGTATGAATGCTGGCGGGATATGGGCCGCTCGATACATCGACGAAGCAGGACTAGACGCCGTCAGCGCATACCGAGGAGCCTTCGGAGCAAGTAAAACAGGAACCCCATACACGGAGTTGTGGCGGCATATCAGTGATGAGTTTCTTGGTAATGGCGATATCGGTGGTGGTCCACGTAAGGTGATTGTGCCCTTAATGAGCGGTGCAGATGACCGTCCTCGCAACCCAAATTCACTGTGGTATCAAGAACCAAAATCGGGTGAAATTGGTAAGATGCTAACCAACGCCTTTGAGTATATACAAGCCAACCCCAGCAAGTGCGAAGCTAGCAGCGTGTTGATATATGCATGGAATGAACACTCGGAGGGCGGCTTCTTGTGCCCCATTCTTGGCACAGACGAAACGGCCAAGAAGCCAGACTGCTCTCGGTTGAATGACCTCGCAGCAGCAATTAAGGCATGGACTAAGCGCAAGTCACGTTAGCCAGAGCATCCTGCTGAAAGCCCGATATTACGAAAAGCGAGCTAGACCAACGATAAATGGCCTAGCTCGCTTTATGATTCGGAGCGGTGTGCTATATTCCGGGCACAGCACGTCCGCTGGAGTCAAAGGGGTGGTCCATGACAGGCACATCAACGGATGCTTCCTGGCTGCCGCGCTTCACCGTAAGGTTCACCTTTTCACCCGCTTTTTTGCCGATGATGTAGCTTTTCAGCTCACCGCTGGTCTTAAATGAGCGGTTATCGACCTTCACGATGACATCGCCAGGCTGCACGCCAACTTTGTCGGCAGGGCTGCTGCGGAACAGATTGGCAACCACAATCCCCTTATCGGTAGGCACATCGGCATCGTCCGATGGGATGATACCCAGCCAACCGCGTGTAATGGTGCCGCTTTTCAGCAGTGTAGCCATTGTCTGTTGAGCTAATCTGCTTGGTATCGCAAAACCTATGCCCACGCTTCCGCCGCTCTGACTGAAGATTGCGGTGTTTATACCAATCAACTCACCATTTGCATTCACCAAAGCGCCGCCGCTGTTGCCTGGGTTGATCGCAGCATCAGTCTGGATGAAGTCCTCATACAGGTTGATCCCCACATCGCTTCTGCCCTTTGCGCTGACAATGCCAACAGTAACGCTGGACTTCAACCCAAACGGAGCACCAATCGCTAATACCCATTCGCCAACATCCGCTTTTGAGCTATCCGCAAATGTGATAGCAGGTAAGTTATTGGCACTGATTCGCAACAACGCCAGATCAACACCAGGGTCGGTGCCGACGAGTTTAGCCTGCATGCTGCGGCCATCGCTTAATGTAACCTGAATCTGTGTGGCACCATTTACCACGTGGTTATTGGTTAATATCAAGCCATCCTTGCTCACAATAACGCCAGATCCTAAGCTCTGCTGCACCCTATCGGGTATACGCATGTCTCCCTGCCCGCCAAAGAAGAACTGAAAGAAGGGATCATCGGCCATGGGCGATCGTCGTCCGGGGATAACTGTGGCACTCTTGATGTTAACAACCGATGGCAGCGCCGATTTCGCTACTGATCGAAAATCGGGAGCACCGACAGCAGCGGCCTTGTTGCCCGTTATCTGTGGCATATCTGGCTGGCGATTTGCCACACCAATAAGATACCCAACCGTAATCGCAACTGCTGCGATGGCGATACCGCGTATCAAGCTCTTCGGACGTAAATGGAAAGTAACCACTTTATCCCAATCACTCACTTTCGGGTTTTCTGCATGTATCATTATCTATCTCCCTTTCATCATCAACGCCCCACTCGTACATCTGCGGGGGAACGCAGTGGAGTTGGCATAGCACGCGATTTACAACAGAGTCTACAAGTTCATTCACGCTGTTTGACGGCCCATAGAAACTCGGACTAGCCGGAAGAATGCAGGCACCGGCCTCAGCTAACGCAGTGAGGTTCCTAAGGTGCACCAGGTTGAATGGTGTCTCCCTAGGCACGATAATTAGCGGACGCCTTTCCTTCAAAGTCACATCAGCCGCCCGAACAAGCAGATTATCAGCGATACCATGAGCAATCTTGCCGGCGGTGCCCATACTGCATGGGATGATCACCATTCCATCGTGCTGGAAGCTTCCGCTAGCCGGCGACGCAAACAGATCATCATTTTGATAGAGTGTCGCATTGACCGGAAGGTTCACGGAGTCAAGAGGGTTGCCGTTCGGCAGCTCATACGCGCACACTTTATGAGCAGTGCTGGTAGCCACCACCAGAAGTTGTTCACATAAGGGTGACAACAAGTTTATTAAGCGCGCGGCATATATCGATCCGCTCGCCCCTGTGATACCAATGACGAACCGTTTCACAAAACAGCCTCCCATACCTTCTCTACTAACCTCATTTTACCGTGTGGCGCCTTCATTCCGTTTCCTAACGGGTATCGCATATGTCGAGGGGGTCGGCATATGCGCTAGGTAATGTCGACGAAATGGAGTTTTATCGACATGTCGCACTCGATATGTCGACACCATCGACATATCACCCATATAATGTCGACGAAATCGAGTTTTATCGACATGTTGCATCCAATATGTCGACACCATCGACATATCACCTATGCAATGTCGACGAATCGCCATTTCGTCGACATATAAATACATCCCATGAAACCTCATACCGTATAAACACCCCCATATTGCTGCCATCCGTTATAAACTGAAGATAATGCAGTCGGAAATAACCGTTGTTATTCCACGTATGACTATAATAACGACCGTCAAATCGATAATGGGGGTATGGTTTCATGGCGCATAAAGTGGTGTCAGCAGTGTTATGGATACTGTCTTGCTTACCGTATTTAGTCTTTTATGATATGACACACAACAAGATCCTATTCGTTGCGGCTGCACTAGTCATAGTGCCGATCGTCGGCTTCATATGCAAGCAACGTTGGGCTGTTTATAGTTCACTAGTGGTTCCGATACTAAGTTGCATTCTCTGTCTTCCTGATTTTCACAACCATCTCATCTTCGGGTTGCCAGCACTGCTTTATATCGTGAGTTTACTCATCATGCTGCGGCACAACATAAAGTCACGCAGGCTCCAAGAGGCAAACAACGCATCCGAACAATAAAATCTACAATTTACTTGATAACACTTGACTCATGTGGATACCCATGGTATATATTTTATTGGCACTCAGACGCAGAGAGTGCTAACATATTTAATGACACAACCAACCGGGATATCCCGAAACCGATAAGGAGGTAACAGCGTTGCTGAGACCACTAGGAGACAAGGTTATCATTAAGGCTCTGGGTTCCGAAGAAAAAACCCAGGGAGGCATCTTCCTTCCAGACTCCGCTCAGAAGAGACCACAGGAGGGTGAGATCATCTCCGTAGGCCCAGGTAAATTGCTGGACGACGGCACCCGCGCTGCCATGTCCGTCAAAGTAGGCGACAAAGTCATCTACAGTAAATACGGCGGTAACGAAGTCACCGTTGACGGCGAAGAGCTGATCATTCTTGACGAAGATCAAATCTACGCCATCCACGAATAAGTCCATCTACAGGAGGATTCGCACCTAAAATGGCTGCTAAGCTTATACATTACAATGAAGATTGCCGACGAGCAATGGAGCGCGGTGTTGACGCCGTCGCTAATGCCGTTAAGGTTACCTTAGGTCCAAAAGGCCGCAACGTCGTTCTTGAGAAAAAATGGGGTTCCCCCACAATCACCAAAGACGGTGTGACCGTAGCTAAAGAAGTTGAACTCGAAGATCCATTTGAGAACATGGGTGCCCAGCTAGTTAAGGAAGTTGCTTCCAAGACTAATGACATCGCTGGAGACGGCACCACCACAGCCACCGTGCTGGCACAGGCTTTCGTACATGAAGGACTGAAGTATGTTGCCGCTGGTGGAAACCCAATCTTGGTTAAGAAAGGTATCGACACCGCTGTTGCTCAGGCTGTCGCTGCCATCAAGAAGATTGCTGTTCGAATCTCCACTACCGAAGAAGTAACCAACGTAGCTGCCATCGCCGGTAACGACCGCGAGATCGGTGAGATGATCGCCGAAGCTATGGAAAAAGTTGGTAAAGAAGGCGTCATCACCGTTGAAGAGAGCAAAGGTACCTCCGACACTCTAGAAGTCGTTGAAGGTATGCAGTTCGATCGCGGTTACATCAGCCCTTACTTCGTGACCGACTCCGAGCGCATGGAAGCTGTTTACGAAGATGCATACATTCTGCTCTTCGAAAAGAAGATCAGCAATGCTCAAGACCTTATCCCTGTTCTTGAGAACATCGCTAAAACCCGCCGACCTCTCGTCATCATGGCTGAGGATCTCGACGGTGAAGCTCTTGCCACCCTCGTAGTGAACAAGATGCGCGGCGTGTTGAACATCTGCGCTGTTAAGGCTCCTGGTTTCGGTGATCGCCGCAAGGCTATGATGGAAGACATCGCCATTCTTACTGGCGGACGCTTCATCTCCGACGACCTCGGCATCAAGCTTGAGAACGTCACTGTAGAAGACCTCGGCCGTGCAAAACGCATCGTCATCACCAAAGAGAACACCACAATCGTGGAAGGTTACGGTGCTAAAGACGCTGTTCAGGGCCGCATCAGCCAGATCAAGAAGCAGATGGAAGTCACCGACAGCAACTACGACCGCGAAAAACTTCAAGAGCGCCTCGCCAAGTTGGCTGGCGGTGTTGCAGTGATCAAAGTTGGTGCAGCTACCGAGACCGAACTTAAAGAGAAGAAGCACCGCTTCGAAGACAGCCTTTCCGCTACTCGCGCAGCAGTAGATGAAGGCATCGTCTCCGGTGGTGGCGTAACCTACATCAACATCTTGGGTTCACTGAGCACCGAAGGTATGACCAGTGACGAGCAGCACGGTGTAGCCATCGTGAAGCGCGCCCTGGAAGAGCCACTTCGCCAGATCTCCTTCAACGCAGGCCTAGAGGGCAGCGTTGTGGTTGAGAAGGTCAAGGGACTACCTGCAGGTGAAGGTCTGAACGCTCTTACCGGCGACTATGTCAACATGATCCAGAGTGGTATCGTCGACCCAGTGAAGGTCAACCGATCTGCCCTAGAGAATGCAGCATCAATCGCTGGTCTAGTTCTGACCACCGAAGCGATGATCGTTGAGAAGCCAAAACCTGAGGCAGCTGCTCCAGCAATGCCAGCAGGCGGCGCAGGCGGATACGATATGTAACTCTGCGTCAGCAGAGGGTTTCCGCACCTGCGGCTAAGCCCGCAGGTAAATCCCCGGGTGGATATATCCACCCGGGGCTTTTTGCATTTGGCTCATTTGTGTCATCTGTGTTAGTGTTCTCGGGAAACCAAACCGCGGATGAACGCGGATATACGCGAATGGGAATCATCTGACAAATTCTGGTGCGACACAACATGGGCGGAGCGGAATATGTTAGGTCCCATGGGACGCGCTGCAGATTATCTGTGTTCATTAGCGTTCATTTGTGTCATCTGCGTTAGTGTTCTCAGGAATCTTAACCGCGGATGAACGCGGATATACGCGGATGGGAATCATATGGCATATTCTGGTGCGACACAGCATGGGCGGAGCTGAATATATTAGGTTCCAGAAGATGGGCTGCAGATTATCTGCGTTCATTAGCGTTCATTTGTGTCATCTGCGTCAGTGTTCTCAGGAATCCAAACCGCGGATGAACGCGAATATACGCGAATGGGAATCATCTGACAAATTCTGGTGCGACACAACATGGGCGGAGCGGAATATGTTAGGTCCCATGGGACGCGCTGCAGATTATCTGTGTTCATTAGCGTTCATTTGTGTCATCTGCGTTAGTGTTCTCAGGAATCTTAACCGCGGATGAACGCGGATATACGCGGATGGGAATCATATGGCATATTCTGGTGCGACACAGCATGGGCGGAGCTGAATATATTAGGTTCCAGAAGATGGGCTGCAGATTATCTGCGTTCATTAGCGTTCATTTGTGTCATCTGCGTCAGTGTTCTCAGGAATCCAAACCGCGGATGAACGCGAATATACGCGAATGGGTATCATCTGGCATATTCTGGTACGAGCTAGTATGGGAGATGAATCACAGCGTGAGCATTGATGCACAACACACCAATCATCAGATACATGTGTACCTTCCTAACGGTAATGAAGTGGCATCCATGCGCCGGCCGGAGTGAAGCGACGCCGGCCGTAATTGTTAAGCCGTGCGGTGCAGGAACCCGCACGAAACGCAGTTCCTGGAGCATCAGCTCCCGGAATGTAGTCGTGTGGGTGACTAAACCCGCGGCACTGTTACCATATGCCTATGGCGATGGGTTCGGTGGCCTGTCCGTGACATCGTCTGTGACGGTGTCCCGTTACGGATACTGTCACCCATCGCTGATAAATACCGGCCCGAGTTCCGGCGGGCGTTGGTTAGGCAGCAGCGATCCGCATCATCGTCTGAACTACAACATCGTGTGGGTGACTAAACCCGCGGCCTAATAGCTGTTTTGCGATTGGATCTATTGTCTACCCAATTGGCGCACTTACTATATATAAATCATTAATATCGATAGGTATTTTCCTTTCTATTATGCGTTGTTCAGCCTTGACAACATGATATCGTAAAGATATATTCAATATTATGCTAAACGGATTTAAGAGTGTGTGTTTAGCGAGGCTGCATGAGGGTATTCCTACCCAAATATCAACCGAGACCCACTTGCGCCAAAGAATCACAGAATCTTGGTTCCATAGTTCGCAAAAGTGCATTACCAACGAAGTATGTAAAAATACCAACAATAACGCCTAATACAACCAACTATCGACCCAACTACTAGAATATCGACTGCATTAGCATAAAATGAAATGGAGATCATCGATGATTCATATGACGGTTCTCGTAACAGACAGTAACGGCGTCGGCAAAAACAATGTCGAAGTATGGGTGAAAAAAGAAGGTCTTTTGTCTGGTTTTCGTGAAGATTGGAAAGAACGCACTGATTATAATGGGGTTGCCGAATTCTCTCTTGACATATCAGATTCCACGAAAATCCGCATATACGCGGGCAACGACAGTACCGACTGGATGTATCCAAAATCAAGAGTAAAAATAGAGATATAGAAGGCCCACGTTGAGAAGCCAAAAGCTGTGTTTCCTGCTCCAGAAATGCCAGCAGGCGGCGCAGGCAGATACGATATGTCGTTTCGCATTAACAGATACTGCTGACATACACGCTATGTGTGCCGCGACACCCCGGGATATGCAATACACCGGGGTGTCGCGATATACGAGGTTACTTTAGTGCGGCGTACACCATATACCGAGCCGATGCCTGATCTGCCTCAGTCGATCTTCGGGTATTTATGCGATGCAGATATATATAACAGCCACTGCAGCGATATCGCACGTGTATGGTTTATTGACGGCAAACAGCCGGTCTACCTTAAGCAGGCGGCTCTTCATTCGCTTCAGCATGAGGCAACCATGTATGCATATCTTTACCAACATGGTATGTCACCAGAAGCAATCAGTTATGAAAGCCATGAGGGATACGACTATCTGCTAGTTCAAGCGGCTGAAGGTGAAGACGGCACACATCCCAGCCACGTCAAACACCCTGAAAGACTAGCTGCCCTATATGGCGAAAGCCTTCGCGGCCTACATGAGCTGCCAACGCAGCAATGCCCTTTCCGTAACCTCACACATCAGATTGTTCAACAGGCGTCAGATAAGCTAACGCGCCTTCAAAACAGCACCGGCAAGGCTCAGCAGGAGCTGTCTCAAATTGAAGAGGCGTGCGCTCACCTTCAACAACGAATTTCAGATACCACACTAATACACGGCGACTACTGCCTGCCGAATATCATCATTAATAAATGGAAATTCAATGCTATTATTGACGTGGGCGATGCCGGTGTAGGCGACCGTCACTATGATCTCTACTGGGGGCTGTGGAGCCTTCACTACAACCTGCATACCGACAAATACGACCGTTGCTTCATCGATGCTTATGGCTGTGAGCTTGTTGACGTTGATACGATCACATATATAAGCGTCATCGAAGCATCGTAGAACCATATATGTCTACCATTTTTACATACCAACCACATAAATCTGAGGTACAATTAAGCGAATCATTTTATTAAGAGGTGTCTGCTCATGAAGCAGTCTGTTTCACGGTTTTTAGCTATGGCCTCATTTAGCGCCATAGTGTGTGCTCCTGCAATATCACAAGTCACCCCTTCAGCTGGCTATCTTCTCCGTTTGGCCCCTAAAGTTGGTTCTGCCTACCGAGTAAAGTCGGTCATCGCAGGCCAAGGAACCATCATGACGAAAGATAACCTACAACCACAGCCTTTTGATGTTCAAATGACAATGTCCATGCGACAAAATGTTATTAATGTTGATGCAGACAAGAACACCGAATTCAAATACACATTCGAAGGTTTGAGTATCACCGCCAACGGATCTCCGGTAAGCATCCCCCCTGCTTCCAGTTACACGATGCAGTTTAAAATGAACCCTATGGGTGCCTTGGTCTCTGGTTCGGGAATTGAATCCGTTCAGAAGTTAATGCCAAATGCCAACATACAAAACTTTATGAACAACCTCATGGGCCAAAGCGGTCTTTCTGTATATCCTGAGAAACCCGTAAAAGCTGGCGATAGCTGGCAATCAGCAGTAATCATGCCAAGTACAGCTAACGGTAAAGTCACTGCCACCAATGTTCTGGAATCTGTTGACGATTCTGGCGACAAGAAGATTGCACGCATTAACACCAAGTTTGTCGTTGACCTAACAAAATCCCTCAGTGAAGCGGCAAGTCTACCCCAAGGGCTGAACCTTACAGGCACACTTACTGGCAACAGTACCAGCAGCGTCGACCTAGCTACGGGCATGACACTCGACTCCACCATCGATATCAACACAGATATCAATGTTGCTGGCCAAATCGACGGTGAGGAAGCAAACATAAAACTTTCGATGGCATTCACAGGAAATGTCGCGTCATCAGAAATCGTGACGCAGAAACCGGAAGTAAAGGCAACCACGAAAGCCACAGCCAAACCAGCCGCAAAGAAGACCACCACCGCGAAGAAAGCCACTGTCACCAAGAAACCCGTTAAAAAGCCTGTTAAGAAGTAATCACAACTCACCTGGTGAAGTCCTCACCAGGTGAGCCAATACCTCTAGGATTTTCGTGCGTATATATCCTTACAGGTTCATCATATTGCTGTTGTCAGTGCTTAACTGTGTATCAATATCGCCAGAGCAAATGATCCGGCTGCAGCCAACACTGAAGATAAATGCGCACATCTCATCGGATGGATTATTCCAAAGAACCCGAATCCCTTGTCAGCGTAATAATGAATCCCTGTAAAGAAAGCTTCTGTTAGGAAACGGAAGTAACATATATACAGTCCTATTTTTAGGCTGCTGGATCAGAGCAGAAAAGTTAGCTTTGGCAGTATAATTTACTGCCAAGATACGATAATAATAACGACCTACTGCGGCAGCACCTTAATGCAGTAGAGATCATATGGAGGATCTTTCATGCACCTTTTCACAAAGACGGTGACACTGATGTGTGCCGCAATGGCTGTCTGTCCCATGGTGCTGTCCGCTCAAGAGACAGCTCCCGCCAACACAACATCGGACGCTGCCTACCAGTTAAAATTGAATGTTCCCGCTGGCGCTAAGTCACTGCTAGGCATAGCCATTAAAGGCAACATTGTGACGACCATGGATGGACAAACAATGGCCTATGCAATGAACATGGAAACGTATAATAATACGGAGTATCTCGCCAAAGATGCATCCAACGTATACACGGCAAAGACCACTATTTCATACGGCAAAATGGTGATGAATAACCAAACAGTGCCGACGCCGCTGCAAAACATGAAAATCGGCGTAACGATGAAGATTAATGAATACGGCCAGCCGCTAGAGATACTATCTATGGACCATACCAGTGTACCCAACCTGCCTAACCAAATGGACCTTAACAGCATGATGAAACAATCGGGTATGACCTATTTCCCGAAGTCACCTATTAAGGTTGGCGAAAGCTGGGATACCGATTTTGCTCTGCCGAAGGCAGAAGGCCCCATGATGAAGCTGACCAACACCTTGGAAAAAGTGGAAAATGTGGCAGGCAAGCAGATTGCAAGCATCCGAAGTAAGGGACAGCTTGACATGAGTAAGGTTCTTGAAGCTGCAGCTCAAAGCAATCCTGCAGCAGGCGCTATGAAGTTATCTGGCAATGGCACCATTGATATGGTCACCATGATTGATGTTGCTACAGGTCTAACTGTAGGCGGAAATGGTGACATCAACATGACGATGAACATGGGTGTTCCCGCACAGGGCACCACGCCAGCACAGGATGTTCAGGTTGACACTAAAATGCAGGCGATTATTACATCCATGACGGCGGAGCAGTTCAATGCGGCGACAAAGCCAGCTGCCGTAAAAAGCGCACCTGCCGCCAAACCGGCGGTGAAAAAAGCTGTAAAGCCAGCCGTTAAGAAAGCCCCTGTCAAGAAGACTAAGTAGTCACACTTGGCTCATACGTGAACCGGCCAGTCGCCATCGATGCGGCTGGTCGGTTTTTGATTCAACACGCAGTGTCAATGCAGACATAACACAACTCGGCATTATAGAATTATATAAACGCAGCCTACATAGAAACGTCATTCAACAGAGCCACTTGCAAAATAACATTCACATGCTGGCTGCAGTGCAGCGGATATGGGTAAATGTCAATGAATGGCTCCATACAAGCAACATGGAAACATCGGTGTCCCAAGACACAGGGCGCTTTGGTATCACTGCGCCGGTCGGAGCGCAGCGACACCGGCCGCTAATGATGAGCCGCGCGGTGCAGGAACCCGCACGAAACGCAGTTCCCGGAGCGTCAGCTCCCGGAACGTAGTCGTGTGGGTGACTAAACCCGTGGCTTCATAGCTTTTTTGACGTGGGTTCATTTGTGTCATCTGTGTTAGTGTTCGTAGGAAACCAAACCGCGGATGAACGCGATTATATGCGAATGGGTATCATCGGGCAGATTTTGTTGCGACCCAGCATGAGCGGAGCTATGGACATTAAGTCCCAGAAGATGGGCTGCAGAATATCTGCGTTCATTAGCGTTCATTTGTGTCATCTGCGTTAGTGTTCTTGGAATCCAAACCGCGGATAAACGCGAATATACGCGAATGGGTATCATCGGGCAGATTCTGGTACGAGCTATTGTGGTCGTGTTGGTGATTAAACCCGCGGCATCATAGCCATTTTGATTGGGCTCAACATGCAAACTCACGGCGAATAACCCACCGAAGCCACACCCTGCGGCCACCAAAAACCACTCTTCACGGCTCCTAAGTTGGTCTACGGTATATTTTCCCCATCAACGCATCCACAAGCCGATTTAGGGCATCATGGAACAAATAACACGGTAAAACAGCCAGACATCAAACCTCAGCTAAAGCCAAATGAATGGCATCGGTACTCACCTAAAAACTCGTAGGGCCCTCGCAATAACTACGAGGGCCTTCCAACAACTCTTCACTATGAACTAATTCAGGCTTAGTTCGGCCTTATCTTCTAACACACCCACACGGGTGACGTCTACGGGCTTGTCGCCATCTTCGCGATGCAGCAACATACTGTCGCCGCTCTTTAACGACTTCGCCATTAAACTCATCAGCCAATCGGCTAGATTTTTGGAATCAGACATTCCTTCGCGGAATGTAGTCGAACTCTCTAGTGTCATGCATAGGCCTCTCTCGAGATAATACAATAAGTGGCTAAATCAACATCAACGTGATTGACGGGTAGATTTGCCCATCGCTTACATAAGCGATGCTTGAAGGCTTGTACTGCATTAAATCAGGAAGTGATGCACCTCGGGCGTTTCTGAGGCACCTTCGCTTCCGCGTAAAATCAGTATGCCAGAGCGATCAGATCCGTGCAATGTGCACAGATTTCGACGTGATAGTCTCACCAGAAACAAAATTGCTACATGTTCGTCCACTGCCAAGCACAACAGCCCGTATGTTTCACGGAGTTATGTAGCAGATTATGTGCATTAACCTAGCATTAACGTATGGATTCGTACAGAAATTAATCCCTAAAAACTGGTATTTTTACTGTGTATTCCGTCATACGGCTGTATACATTGGGCCATCATGGTCGTCAGTATAGCTGCCTATAAGTAGAACGAATATGTTGGTATTCCCGTTAAGCCGCGAATGCAGCTCCACAGACCGCCAACCGCGAACTCGCCCAACACGAGCCCCACAAAGAACGGCATGGCATATCGGTAGCCTTTAAGCCCATACACACGCAAGATAATGCTCTTTAGCAGCCAGCTTATTAATATCGGACACCAGATGTAGTCCAACCCAAAAGCCATACCTAGTGCGTATCCTGCTGGATGAAACGGGTTGCCATACCAAAGCATGCTGAGTTTAGTTAATAAAGCAGTGATCGCCGCCCCTGCACCAATCGCCGTGATGTTGGCGACCTTCGGCTCAAACGGAGTGCCCAGCCAACTGCTGAGTATTGTTAGGTATTCAGCCGCAAAGGCACTGCCTGGCGCACCTGGATGCACATATGCGGGCAGTATGCGTGCGTAGCTATGGTGCAGCAGCGCCCAGTACCCCGCGATGAGCCCCACAAATGACGCCGCAGCAAGAACGCCAACCATGTAACGCGGCTTCATTCCCGATGCTTGCGCGGCTTTCAAGCATTCGGCTTGCTGAGGCATCAATAGACCGCGGTACATTCGGTTTTGGAACCACAATATCCCTAAAATCGTTAAGTTTTGAGGCCCCAAGATGGTTGTCCCAAAACTATACACCATCATGCCAGAGCAGCCCATACTGCCAAACTCGTGCGCTGGCGGGCCTAATTCGGCTCGGATGCGGCTTATCGATGTACAGAGCAAAATATACAACAGCACATACAGTGCTGCAACCCAGATACTCATACCCGCAAGAACGAGAAATAGCACCATTCCCGCCATGCTGGCCACTAACAGCACCATCGCATTACGGTATTCGTGTGATTCAGCGCCTCGGTGACTGGCTTGATACCATGCAGTCGTCCATACGGTCTTAAGGTATCCTCGGCTTACCCATAACGAGGCGAGTATGATCACCATCAACGCTCCAAACGACTGCTCTTTTACGTAAGGCATGTTGGGGTCTTGACCGCTCCAACCCAAAGCACTGCAGGCGACTTGCTGAAGTTTACGAAGCCAAAAGAAAAACCAGCATGAAAATGAGAGATTGGTCGGCATGAAGTAGCTCAGTCCAACAGCAAACGGATAGAAGCTGATATTGGTGGGCATGATGGCATTCCATGGCGATGACAGGGTGACCCACGAGCCGATATCCTGCTGCTTAACTGGTATCGGAGGAATCGTTGGAAATAGCGCGGCTAAGCCATTATGAATATCCAAATAGGCAGCTATGGTAAACCCCACCCAAAACAGCTTAGATTTGAAGATCCAACCGGCACCCCCCTGTTCGGTGATGAGCAACGGGATTTGCACGACAGGGTAACTCAGCTTCTCATTTTCTATCCACTGACGCCTTAGCAAGACACAAATACTCAGTGTGGCCATGGCTGTGCACATCAGGAATACGCCCCAAGCACTCATCGGGATGATCCATATGCGGATGTGCGCCCATGTGTATAGCGTGGAGTGCCCGCGTTCGAACGCCCTCACCGCTTCGCTGTCGTGGTTAATAGCCATCCAATCGGGCAAATAACGGGCCACTTGTTCGTGCCAATGGTTAAACGGAGTGCCGAATACTGTGTGGTGCGCCATGCTAGGCACCAGCATCTGCAGATAGTCATGCCCTGCAAAGCTGCTTCCAGTAGCAACCATGGCATACACCACAAGAAGCTCCCACTGGTTCAGAGCCAGATTTGGCCGCAGACGCCTGACAACCGCATTAACCAAGCCAATGACCATGAGACTGAAAATCACATTGTAAAACAACGATATAATGGTGGGGAATCCACTATAATCCATCGCCTCGCTGCGAACAATCCAGTAACTATTGAGGGGAACTAACAATAGAGACAAGATGATCGCACCCAGCCTCACTTTCGGCACTACGGTGTTCGATGCGGTTTCTGGTGGTGGTGCGCTCATGGATGCCTCCCAAACAAGAGGTGATGATATGATGCAGTTATTCACCGTGTTCACAGCAAAATCCTGTTAGTGAGTGCCCCCTCAGTGCATCTTGAGAACACTCCCCTACGATCACGCAATTGTCCGCAGTTGGGTTTTGACAAACAAACTCACAGCTGATACAGTTCATGTAACATACCCATATGGGTTTGGTTAATCATCCTCCACATTGAGCGGGGTGAGCTTCATGAGCAACCGAATTACGGCGAATAAACAGTTCCTCACGAACTTGTTTACGGGCAAATTCGAACGGCATGGCGTCATCATGGATGCGGGTTACGGCAATGTAGACTGGTCAGATGGTGACTTCACCACATCAGCCAGGCCAATTGCCGACTGGGTGCCTCAGATGGTTAGGCTCTATGAGCAACGCATGAGCTGGCACGAGCAAACCGGCGACGACAGCGTGCCTATCGCCAGCCTTGTTTCAGGCACGCAGCTGTTTGCCGATGCCTACGGCTGCGAGGTGCATGTATATGGCAACAACATCCCCTGCGCGATACCGTTGGTCATGTCGGCAGCTCAAGCCGATGCCCTGCCCGAGCCATCACTAAACTCACGCTGCATAGACAGGGTGTTTGAAATGGCAGCCGCACTGCAGCGGAGGCTAGGTAAAGACGCTATCATCGCTGTGCCCGATGTGCAGAGCCCACTAGACATCGCCGCGTTGATATGGCGAAAAGAAGAGTTGTTCACAGCCATGTATGATGAACCCGAGGCGGTCAGCAGGCTCATCGACAAGTGCTGCCGATTGGTAGAGATGTTCACAGCCGAGTTCCTACGGCTGTATCCCACTGGCTGCCTAAGTCACGTGCCATATGTTTGGATTCCCGACAACATGGGCATTTGCTTATCGGAAGATGAGGTTGGCAGCATCTCAACAGCCATGTTTAAGCAGTTTGCGGCTCCCAGCCTAAACAAGCTCAGCGAGCGGTTTGGCGGTTTGTTTATCCACTGCTGCGCCACAGCCGACCACCAGTATGACAACTTCACCCGCTTGAAGAACTTGCGTGCAATAAACCGCATGTTCCAGTCACCAGGTGCGAAGCCCGCCGTGGAGGCTTTTGAAAACAAGGCGGTGCTGATGCTTTGGACGGACGAAGCGCTAGTGCGAAACCTGCTGGATATGGCCCTGCCTGGCACACGCTATCTGTTCAACCAAGGCGCAGGAAGTGTGGAGGACGCGAAGCGCATTCACGACCGCCTGCGGGAGATGATCGCCAAAGCGTAGCATGCAACCCACTGTGGTTGCCCCTTATAGCTGTAATGCCCCATATGGTAGCCCCCTATATCGCAAAAAAGGGGCAGCCACGAATGGCTGCCCCCTGTAGTTGATTGCGCCTACTTAACTTTCTTCGGCGCCGTCAGCTTATACATAGCAGAACCATGCCCGCCAAGTTTTACGGTCATAGACTTTAACTGGTTGCCCGCCGGTTTCTGTTTCCACAGATCGCGTGCAGACATACCATCGACCAAGCCGCATTCCTTCAATGTAAACTTGAAGTTTTGAGCAGTCCAGTTCAGGTTGACCACAGCGAGCGCTGTTGAGCCATCAGCCAAAGGTTTAGCCCACACCTGAACATCGTCGCGCTTCAGAACCACTTTGCCGCCTTTACCCAGTGGATCCTGGTTCACAGCCAACACTTCATCATTGGTTAGCAGGTCAAGCGTATACTGATCCATTCTGGTCAGGTCGCAGCCGATGAGCAGTGGTGATGCTTGAATGCACCACAGCGACATGTGAGTCATCTGCTCATGCGGTGTGAGGCGCGTTGGATGCAGAGATGGTCCCCATCCCACATATCCCAGAACCAGCATATCTGGGTCGTTCCAATGACCTGGTGACGAGTACTCAGCGATGTTGGTCTGCCACAGCGAGTTGGAGATCATGGAATTCCATGTATCGGTGATGTCACCTGTGGTGCGCCAGAGGTTGCCCCCTTCGCGTGGTCCCCACTTCCATGGTTCTCCCATGCCATACTGGCAATATGAATACACGATATCGCGAGGAGCTTTGTCGAGGCTTTTGCGCATCAAGCGATAAGGCTTAATCATCTCAGCAAGACCTGGTTTGGCGATTGAACCATAGCTGCACCAGTCATACTTGATGTAGTCAAATCCCCATGCCGCCCAAGACATAGCATCTTGGTCCTCGTGCTGATATGTGCCGGTATAACCACCGCAGGTGTATGGACCAGGTGAGGAGTAGGTGCCGATCTTCAAGCCCTTACTATGCACATATTCAGCCAACTTAGCCATATCAGGGAATTTCTCATTTGCCACGATATTGCCATTAGCATCTCGCCCAGCCTGCCAGCAGTCATCAATATTGATGAACTGATAACCATGAGCAGCTAGTCCGCTCTTGATGAACTCATCAGCAGCGGCGCGAACTTTGGCATCGTCAATGGCACTAGCCCAACAGTTCCAACTGTTCCATCCCATAGGAGGGGTTAAAGCAAGCTTGTGCGTCCCAGCAACGATCTTAATCACACGGCGATCCCCGCCTAGGCTGCCGCCAACGCGGAATGTGACATTATATTCGCCAGCGGACTTAACTTTTCCGCGGATAATACCTGTCTTCCCATCAAGAACCAAACCCTCAGGCAGACCTTTGGCGGTTACAGTCACAGGGCATGCGGCACTAATCGGCAGTCGATAGACAAAATCATAACCTGGAGTGCAGCCGATCACTGAAGCTCCGTTAATCTTCGGAATACCCGGTTTAATATGGGCAACTTCCGGCACAGAACGATCAGCAGGCATCGCGATGATTTCCGGCTTTGCAGAGCCGTCGGCCATCGTGATGTATGCGTCTGCCCAGTCTGCATGTGCTGAATCGATGTTATCTGTTTCAACTTTTAAAATAATAATATCCAAATTGCGAACATCGATATCAAACGTATGAGCTTTCTGTTTTCCATACATCATTGGCGACTCAGCAAGCAGCTTCTTCCCTGTCCATACCGAAAACTTTGCGTGACCTGCGCCGGCTTTTTCGTCGTCCATACCAACAGCTGCTGTAAAGCGTTCTGCTTTACCATCCAGCTTCACTGCAAACAAGGCATTGGCGTGAGATCCTAAACCATGGTTATAGACTACACCGCCTATGGAAATCGGATTACCATCCACTGATAGATCAGCACGCGGCGAACCGAAACCTTGCTCGATCCTATCAATTTGCAGACTACTTAGGGAAACCTGAGTGGGTGCAGCCTGTGCCACAGCCGCCAGTATCAACAACCCCAAGGCTACTACATAATTCATATCAGCCTCCATAAAATAATAAGGATACGCCGGCATTGTAGCATTATTACACCTTCTTTGCAAGTATCACTTGTGTAGCCAAGTCACCGATAATCGCTCTGTATAATCGTTGTCTGTGCAAATATTTGGGCTGAAACAGGTAAAATATCAGTGTTGGTGACCATGAAAGGCAGGGTTGATTATGACACCCCTTAAAATACTCTTCGTATCTGTTGAAGTGGCTCCATTTGCTAAAGTTGGCGGTCTTGCCGATGTGGCAGGAGCTCTTCCTAAGGCTTTGCGCGCCATGGGACACGATGTTCGGATATTGATGCCTTCGTACAGCATGAATGAGGCCGATCCAAACATCGTATCACATACTGTAAAAAACCGAGTTGCCGTGACAATCAACGACAACTGGCATACTCATGCTCATTTCAGCCTCACACACTTAACCGACGGTACACCAGTATATACACTGGGACATTACAAGTATTTCACAGATGCTATCGACAGCACGAAAATATACACAGCAGACCCTCTGGCATATATCTTCTTCGATCGCGCAGCTCTGGAGCTACCTGATGTCATCGACTGGTCACCTGACATCATCCATATCAACGACTGGCATACAGGCTTACTGCCCTATTATCTTGAACAGCTTCGATGCACAAAACCACAACTAAGCAACACAGCAACTGTCTACACCGTTCACAATTTAGCCTACCAAGGACACTTTGGATGGGATACATTCCTGGCGACTGGTCTGCCGATGAGTTCATGGAGTATAGACGGCCTGGAGTTCTACGGTCAGATGAATTTCCTGAAAGCTGGCTTAACAGGCTCCGATGTGGTGAATACCGTAAGCGAGACCTACGCCAAAGAGATACTCACCCCCCAGTATGGCAGTGGTCTTGATGGGGTACTCGCCTGTTTGAAGAATCAGCATCGTCTGTTCGGTATAGTCAATGGCATCGATACTGATGTATATAACCCCGAAACCGACAGCCACATTCCAGCTCGCTTCAGTGCAGATGATGCTTCTGGAAAATTGATATGTAAAGAGGCACTTCAACGCGAATGCGGTTTGGCCCCTCGTCGTGATGTTCCGCTGATCGGTATGGTCAGCAGGTTAGCCGAGCAAAAAGGGCTCGATCTGATAGAAGCTGTCATCGAACCCATTATGCGGGAAACGGGTGCTCAGTTCATAGCGCTAGGTACAGGCGATGAGCACTTCCGCGACTACCTGATGTCGCTGGAACGGCGAATGCCGGCGCAGATGAAGGCGCTTATTAGGTTCGACGAATCAATGGCTCACCGCATCTATGCAGGCAGTGACATATTCTTAATGCCCAGCCGATTTGAGCCATGCGGGTTGGGTCAGTTGATGGCTCTGCGATATGGCACAATACCTGTCGTGCGGGCAACCGGCGGCTTGGCAGATACCATCATTAACTATTCACCAAACTCACGCATCGGTAACGGATTTACATTCTCTACTCCTACGGTTGAGGAACTCGACGCCACCCTCCGCAGAGCCATTGGCGCGTATGCGGATGATCCTAACGTGTGGAAGTATCTAGTCAACACAGCACTCAATAGTGATTTCGGATGGCTTCGCCCTGCTGAACACTACGTCGAGCTATATCAGCGTGCCCTTGAAGTCAGGAGTTCGCGAGGGGTATAGATATGCAGCAAAATGCCATCGGAGAGATGCGCATGCAGCCTCCGATGGCATTTAGTGGATTTCATTTACCAACTGCTGTTTAGAATATCAAAACGCCAATCATTGGTTTTATTGCTCCAACTGAAATTAAGCTGACGAACCCCCAACCTGTAACCCAACCACATAGTTAGTTCTTCATACTGGTCATCAATATAACGACTGCCGGAGTAATCAGCCCCCAATAACACAGCACTGCCAAGCTTGAAAGCTAAACTACCAACTATAGATTCGTTGGTGATATCAAGAGATTTACTGCCGCCAACACTTAAGTTCATCCACTGAGTGGGCATAATACTTAACTGAGCACTAACTAACTGTTTGTTGGTGTTATTTACCTGTGGACTATCGTGGTAGTTATATACCAAGCTTAATGCGCCGTTATTACCCACATTGCGCATAGCCATTATTGTTGCGTCTTGAGTAATACCCCGCAGTCTTTCATAACCATCTTTATAGCCTATACTGCCTGTGGGCATCCAACGAAATCCCAGCAAATTCACAGGGTTCACATACAATCTCGCGGTGGCACCGTATAGAGTTTGAGTCCTGCTGACATTCTCAGTCTCCACCCAGTCGGAGCTTACTGACGGTGATAGAGTAAACCTGAGCTGTTTGCTTAAGTTCATCGATTTGGTTTCCCAATAGACTTGTCCGTGTGCAGATCGCGCCTTATCACCAGAGAATTCGCTGTTTCCGCTGAGGCTTAGTCCTAAACGCCCTGAGCTATTGCGATAGCTATACCCGGTATTTGCGTATACTGCGCTGTTAGACGGAGTTTCAAGATACATGTAACCAGTAGAAGACTTATTGTAGGTTGCACTATGGTTCCATCGAAGCGTCCAGTCGTCCCTGTTCGCTCGATATATGCCGTATTCCCCATTAGCTCTGCCAGATTCGGAGTATTTCTGTATGACATCAACAGACCATACCTTCTCCCCGCCGTCTGCAGAGCTGTTATATATTTGCCCACGACGTATGTGCACTGCCCCCACACTGCCGGGCTTCATTTGATAATACAACGGGAGATCCACCGTTAACCCACTGCTGGAAGCACCAAGGAATGACTGCCCTAATGGTTCATCGCTCTGCAGCGATAGATCATACATAGGTATAGTCATGGCCTTCATGCCGGCCACGTACATCTTCGCCTTAAACATTTGAACCCGTTGATTAGGAACCAGCACCCCTTTTTTCATGGTAAAAAGAACCTGGCTGTTTGACAAATCCTGAAGATTAAACAGGTTAGGACTAATGAGGGTTTCGGGCTGCTTCATTTCGCCCTGCTCGAACATCACTGTCTGCGATGTTCCGTCATCGTTCTGCAATACACCGATTCCAGAATCACTCATGGGGTTGTAGTAAAGCCGATAGAAGTTATATGACTTCGTCTTGCGCGTAAGCACCGCTTGCTGAGCAACCAGTGAGTTGGCTCTAGTATCGTATTGCCACGAGCTTGCTCGGACTGTAACCTGCCCACCGGAGAACACTGCTTCGTTCTCACTAAACGCCTCTACAATGCGGTAATCACTGCTGTAAGCTAGATATCCGCCGCCATCCATTGAGAAGTATTTGGGGATATCAATATAAGCCTCAGATTCATCAACAAATGCAACTTGCGTACTTGCAATAGCTTGTCCTGGTATGCTGGCAGTAATGGTTGCTTTACCTTTAACTGCAGAGCTTGTAATCTCTACGGTGGCTACACCATTTGAGGTCTCTACAGAAGCATCTTTAAGCTGCCCTAAACTTGCTGTCAATTGCACAGATGTTCCATCCGGCACCGGGCGCCCACTTGAGTCCCGCGCGGTGATGTGTATGATACCCGTGCTTTTACCGTCTGCAACCAGTTTCGGCGGCTCCGGACGTATTTCCAGGCTAGTATTTGCGGCTTTGACGTAAGACGTTGAAAGCAAAATAATTGCCGCTAGACATATATATATCCAGCGGCATTTAACGGAGATAATCACTTTAGACAAGGTATTACTATGGAGTAGCTGGAGGATTAACCACGCTGTTACCAGAGCCGCTGCTGCTGCCGCCGCCGCTGTTGCCAGCGATTGCTGCGATGACGCCAGCACCTAATAGCCACCATAGTACATTGTTGTTACTCTTCTTCTTTGCCTTGACTGTAGTCACGGTAACTTCAGGCATCGCACCAAAGAGTTCAACGGCTGCCTTGTTGGATAGATCAGCTTTAAGCTTAGTCTCCAGTTCACCTAGGAACTGCGATTTGTCGCCTTTTATATCGGAACTAACCGAAATCACTTTTGTTGCCTTCTTGCTGCGAACGTCCACGATCTGGCAGCTAATTGATGCTGATAAAGTGCCCTTATCCATATCGTAAGCATACTCGTCCACAGAAGTTGTCAATGCATAATCAGCACCAAGTTCAGACGCGATACGTGCAGTAACAGCGGAATTCTCGCTGGCGTTCTTGATGTCTTCGCGGCGAATTGAGCTGTCGCTTAATGCGCGCTGGACAGTTGGGTCTTTTTCTGTGAATTCTACAACATCCATATTGGAGTTCATACTGACGGCGCCGCGGATTGAACGACCGAGATCGCGCAGGAAGTTTTCTGTGCTTTCTTCTGTGTAGTTCTTTTCTACGGGCATCACCAGTAAGCTCTTTTTAGGCTGAGGTGCAGGAACTGTTTCTGCTTTTGCTGCTGATCCAAATATAGGAGCCAGCAGTGCACCCATTGCCATCACGATGGTCAATTGGGAGACGGTCGACCGTCGATTGATATTCATCCAGATATCTCCTTACCGATGAGAGTATTATAAATCTCTCACATGTATGATGATTGCAAATGTTTGGATGACCGACCGAAGTCGGTCATCCAGATCTTCGTTTTAGCGAACTACCACGAAGGGGCTCATCGCTTGGCTAGAGCTGCCATCTTCCGAATCTGCTCTTACCTTCACGATATAAGCACCAGCCGGCACTGATACACCAGCTTGGTTGCGGCCGTCCCATGTAACAGTGTTGGTGCCCTTGCTTACGCTGCTTGAATTAAGCTGCTTAACAAGTTGACCGGTGACATCCATTACTTCGACAGTAGTTGTTGCATTATTGCTCAGACCAAAACTGATCTGTGCTACACCACCACGGGTTTTAGCTACACGAAGTGCTGTAATAACAGGGCTCTGATTGCTTCTAGGTCCAACAGTTACCTTGAAGCTGCGTTTTGCTGCTGCTCCACTGTTGAATGTATAGCTGCCAGATCCAGTTAGGCTTCTTGTAACATTACCGGAGATGTCTGTTAACATTACGTCATATTTTCCAGCTAGTCTAGCTATTCCGTCAAGCTGAATAGTTACAGGCTGATTCTGTTGGTCAGTAATGACGTCAAATGTGTATACATTGGTTAGGTTGCCAGTTCGTCGAATATCTTCACCAGCTACGAGACCATTGCTGTTCAGAACGATCTGAACATACTCAGCTAAAGCGGCTGGCTTCAGAGTTCGACTTGCCTGTGATGCAACACCGATGGTTGCTGTATCGCTGCGGTCACCGCAAGTGGCTTTTAGGTTTGCTGCCCAATCAACCGTCACGTTGGATTTCGCAACTGATGCAGGGGCAACACCTGACTGAGCATAAAGCTTCAATACAGCGCCTTCTACCCAGCTGTAAATCCAGTAACCACGTCCGATGTTCAATACACCGGCATTACCATTTCTACCGTCCACGAGTTTATACGAACCACTCGTCTTGTTGTATCCCCATGCCCAGTTACCAACACTGTCTTGCAGACCAGCTTGTGCCAGGCTTGTGGTAACACCGCCAATGGTGATGGTGGCATCGGCCAGCGCTGCACCATTGATAAACTGAACACCAATAAGGTTCCAGCCCTTGCGCAGAGTGTAGCTCTGTGCTGCGTTTTGATCGGACTGGCTGCCCTTAAGTGTCAAGGTCATTGCGGCTGCAGGTTTAATCCAATAACCACTGTTGGCATCTGCTGTTACAGCTGCTGCATATGGTGCATTGCTGCTGCCAGTATATGTCATGGCATTGATAGTTGCAGGATCGATACCGATGAAGTCAGCAAGCACAGAACTGCTTGGCACTAATGGCAGTGCAACGAGATCTAATCCAGCTTCTATATCGAAGGTTGATGTTGGAATTGAAGCAATACTAAACTTGAATGCCGTATTACTTAGTTCCAAACTTAAACCGTTGCTGTCCATTCCATTGAAGGTGAAGGTGTAGTCACCAGCAGTAAAGAACTCGTCGCTGCTGATAGTTGCTGTATAGGCAGCACCCTTAGTCCAATCGGTAGGTGCGTTACCAGATATTGTCAGTGGGAAGCTCTTGGTAGCTGAAGCACTCTTAATAGTAACTTTCATGCTGTCGGCCATAGGAGCATCATTGCTGACGCCGCCAACGTATTTAACGTTGAACTTAACTGGCAGTTGGTTCTGAACTGATGTGTAAGAGACAGACGAACTGGTCTTAACTAGTGATGCGAGACCACTAATTGTAAGTTGTCCAACTCCTTCACCAAATCTGAAGTATGCATTGCGCACAACTACATCTTGTGGCAGATCGGAAGCAGCAACTGTCTTGCTGAGCATTCCACCGCTAACGTAGTTGATACCAGCAGCTTCAGTATCCATTGGGAATGTCTTACCGCCAACAGTTACGTTGACCTGCTCGATACCGCCAATTGGCTTGCTGCCCTGAGCGTCGGTATAAGTTACACGGAAGGTGTAACCTGTTATTGCGTTTGTTTCAGCATCGCGCAATACTGACACTCCAGCAGCGCTCAACTTATCAAACTGGTTGATAGTAACCTTCGAAGCTCCTGTTAGAGCAACAGCGTCTTTTGTGCCGTTATTCGCTATGAATGAATAGTCATGCTGCCCAAGACCAATCTTAGCAACATCATCTGGAGTCAACTTCACTTGGAAGATAACACCTGCGATATAGTCGTCTGAGGTTGGTGTATAAGCTGTTCCGTCGGCTTTTACTGCAGACATCGGGAAGGACATCTTGTTAATGCCGATCAGCATGTTGACGAATGCACCGTCTTTTGTGCCTGGGCCTAAGCCTAGTGTGTCTTTATAAACAACACGGAATGTATATGTTGTTTTGTCATCACCAGAAGCTGGCGCTTCAGCAACAACATCAGCATCCAATGCGTCTTTTAAGCCAAGAGTAGGCTCTGTAATAGCTATGGCTTTGGTAACACGCTGCCATGGGCCAACGACACTTCCAAACTCATCTGATGCGTTATTAGTAGCTTGTACGCGATAGACATAGTTGTTAGTGGCGATGTCAGGTAATAGGGCTTTGTATCCCTTACCATTCACGTAATCTGTTGATGTATCGGTTGCTGCTGCAACGACTGTTGTAGATGCACTTGAAGGCTTCCAAGAGGCATCTTTCCACTTCTCGTTAAGAATTTCATTGTCACTTAACGGAGCGGTTTCAACAGTGACGTTAGATGCAGCACGTGCGTTCTTCTGAACGTATTTTGTATAGACGGCAACACGAGGTGTTCCACTAATAATCTCGTTCTTATCTTCACCACCGAGAACATCAGCTGCAGGTGCCCAGTCGATTTCGGCGCCTACTGTTGTTGATGGCATCACCACATATGGCTTAACTTCGATTTGAATGGTAGGACCATTAGCAGCGACATCAGCGATAATTTCACTATCTGTTGTAGAATAGTTAATTCTGTTGTCGTTGTTTTTGTCGATCCATGTACCTGCTGGGCTAACAACAACTTCACCAGGAACGTTGGAAGTCAAGTAGTCAAGCGGGTTCTTCCAAGCTGGGTCAGCGGGGTCACCCCAACTATCCATGAACTCGAAGAAATACTTGCCGGTCATACTCTTGGCATCGCCAAGTGACCACAGCTCAGTATTAGCATCTACTGTGTATTCAAACTGAACGCCCTTGTCCCAATCTACCAGTTGCGGGCTCGAAAGAACCTCGTTATCGGAAGTAGCAGGGATTGGGTCTACTGGGTTCATAATGAATGAACGCCACTCAGTTGTAAATGTCTTTCCACCATCGGTCACGGTATACGGCTTAACCTTCAGCCATAGTCGATATCGCTGTGGACGCTGCTTATCAGGATCGCTGTAGGTCACCTTAAAGGTAATCTTGTCGTTATACGTTCCTGTTGAAGGAGAAACGCTAATGTTACTAATCGAAGGTGGATTATTCACATATGGTCCAACGAACACATTCTGTGATGGCCACATAGGATCGTCCGAATTTCGAACGGGATAGTTAACTATCCTATCACCATCTGTAGCTTCAAAATAATACTCATTGGAACCAACCATGTCACTCAAGTTGACTGTGGCCGAATATGTATCTCCCGCATTTGAAGGTATTAACGCTGCTTTAGCACTCACAGAATCTATAATGATTTCTCCTGGGACTGCAGTTAGTGTCAACGGGATCCTTCGTGTTAAATTCGTTACGCGGTTCTTAATTACTACATAGATTGATGACGGAATATTTTGGCCCCAATAACGAATGTTAAAGACATATTCGCCAGCCTTTGTTCCATAGAACACAGGAACTTGGTTCTTTAGTAGGGATATCTCACGGTTCGATCCACTTTCATTAGGGGTATCGAAGATGATATTCCTGTTCATCTGGGTATATCCAGATGCTAGTGGATGGAACGGACCTTGGCGCGTAACTAAATCCTTGTCGGGATTTACTAAGTCACGGGTGGACTTAGCACCAGCAGATATAGTACCTAGATACAACCAGTTGGATACACTCGAACTCCAGTCAGCACCCCAAAGGCTCGTAAGTATCTTTGGATTCTCTGTTGCCGGAAGTGGGTAGTTAGGGATAACTTCTCCATTAGGAGCCACGCGCGGATCCCATGGTTCCTTTGTATCTGGGTTATCATCAAGAATTCCAGGTTTAACACTTCTAAACCAAGCCGCTTGAGGCATAGTATCATCAAATGCAGGGAAATATTCCGATCCGGCACTGAACTGATACCCATTCATGCTGCTCTGGAAGTCTTTACCTGTAATGTTTTCGAAACCTACACCAAACCGGTTATCACCAACAGTACCTGGGAAGAAACCCGGCCTTCCAGCTTGTCCATTGTTGTTCTCAGAATGTCCGGGTTCCCATCTCCATCGGTAGATTACACCATCATTAGATGCATAGTCAGCCGAAGTAGGACTATAGGGCACCATTTTTGTGCCATCATATTTTACTGCTTGCATATAGTGGTATATGCCCTGAAGGTTCTGAACGATATTCGGGTTTTTGCTGCCAAATACAACAGCGACACCATTTCTCAGTGGTACTGAACCATTACCACCTTGATTGTTAATATCAGGCACCCACTTTTTAAATGCCTGTGATCCTGATGCGGTAAATCCATCCTTATATCTATATCCAGTAGGATACCCTCCATCTGCCTTGAACAAACCACTAGCAAATGGCGGTAATCCTCCCGGGTGCCGATAACGAATACGGAACTCATATACCGATGAACTACTTCCTTCGTCTCGTCCTCGAATGTCTTGGCCATTCTGGACGATTAGAAGTGGGTCATTTTGTACCTGTGGCGATGTTGATCGATCGGGCCATAACGCTTGTCTGAAAAGCTGAGCATGACTTCCTGATACTACAACATTCGTAAATGGAGCAGGAAAATCGCTTCGCAAATATTGGTCAGCTCCGGTTCCCTTATGCCATGTGATCTCGATTCTTAACGTTCCAGATCCAAGTGCATCTCCACGTATCACCCATGATGGGCTATACAGAGATCCAATAAAATTAACATATGGGGGATTTGATTCCTTGTTATACGAGCCACCAGCATACAACCTGACATCTGTGACAATCTCATCAGCAGCATCAGGTAATATTGTTGGACCATATATGACAAACCATGATGCAATAGTACCATCACATCCTGCACCTGTCGCATATTCACCCCATCCGATTACCGAATGATTATGGTGAGGGGTAACAAGATCACCGCCCCACGACAGTTTCGGCGTTGCTTGTGCATTCCGAGTCCCTATACTAAGGTATAGGGACATCATGAACACCAAGCACATTAAGTACCGTAAACGGGTCCAGAGTTTTCTGGATTGTATCATCTCTTAAATACTCCTCGTTACCGTTAGCGTGTCATTATTACAGGTTGAACGGTTTTTGCAGTCTGACCGTCTTCCGTACTGGCTGTGATTTCCATGAGGTAAGCACCAGCCGGTACGTTGACACCTTGTGCATCATGTCCATTCCACGTGATGGTATTGACTCCGCGGGTATTGGATCCTGCAGCAGCTAGTGTTGTTACTTCGCTGCCATTTGCACCCATGACTCGCACGCTGCAGGTTGCGTTATCGGATAAGTTATAACTCAACTGAACAGATCCGGCTCGGGTCCGTCCAACTCTTACACTGCTGATTCGCAGAGCCGAACTTCCTGCCGGTTCAGCCACTACTTTTAGAGTTTTTGTGGTCTTTCCGCTCATATCTACTACGTAGCTGCTGTTACCGCGCATATCTCTGCTGCGTCCAGTACTGCTGTCTACAAGCGTTAGACGTACGTTAGATGGAACACTCTTCATGCCATTCCACTGAAGATTGACACTGTCCGTTCCCTGCGGAGCACTCACCGTTAAGTCCCATACTTTTCGTCCGGTAAGTGTTCGGATGTCTTCTGAAAGACCTCCGCCTAAACTCATCTGTATTGCTGTTTCAGGACTTGCTGGTGGGACAGGTGTATCTAAACCATCTTCGGTATCACTTGCAGATGCGCTGCCGCCAACGGCCACTTCGCCGCCAGCTATACCGGCAACCGATCCGCCGACGGTCACTCGCCAGCCATTAGATGCGCTTTTTGGTGTGGTTAGTGTTTGAGTAGCACCAGTTACGCTGGAGCCGTAATACTCAAGACCTAAATATTTACCTGAGATATACATCCAGTAACCATCGCCTGGCTTCATTAGTTCCCCAGGTTGAGCCACGATTGATACTGACTGATATCCACCATTATAAGAGCCGCTCTTCGGCTGCCATCTAAATATGGTGCCTCGCACTTTACCTTGTGTAACGGCATCGGCGATTGTCAGAGTGTTCTGTGTAGATCGATCGAAGATCTTCAGGTTGCCCACAGCCACGCTATATGGATATGGGTTGCCAATTAATGTCCAACCTTTCATCACAGCCGGTAGGTTCACTCGATATGGAGATGTACCAAATGGGTCTCCTGATTCGATTGCACCATACAATGGCTTGATGCCTGCATCTTCGGAATTTCTAACACGCAGCCAGTAGCCAGTAGCAGGGGAGATTTCCGTAAGTCCATCACCGGCTACATACTTCTGTGCGCTGTTGTCCCAACCAAACATATCATATGTCTCGGATAATGCACTTCCATCAGCAACGCCCAATACTGTAGCTGGAGATGGGTTGCTAAACGAGTATCCGAAACTTTTCAGTTGATACACGGAAGACACATCGGTTTGAGGAATCATTGGCACAAATACTTTACGAGTTACTATATGTGTAACTTGATCCCATGTAACAGTGACCGAATACTCAAGATCCCCGTATGCAGTTCCGTCCGGCTGAACTTTCCAGCTTACGCCTTTGGTTTCAGCACGTTCGACTGTGTCGATTGTTTGAGCAAGACTCTGCCCCGAAACCAGCTTTAGACCTTTTGGAAGGCTGATTGTCATTTTTACATTGCTAAGTGAGCGATTCTGTGTTTCATCATGCAGGTTGGTTGTATAACCATATATATCCATGGTGGATGGATCATAATATCCTGCGATAGAGGAATTCAAGCTCACAGAACGACGGCACTCTGTCTCTGCAGAGAACTTGCTGCCGCTAGGTGCGTTTAAGCTGCTTGATCCTAAACCGATCATGGTGCTCATTGTTACAGAGGCACCTGCAGCAACGGTTGTTGGCTTAAATGTTACTCGTGCACCTAGCCACCCAATTGGATGCGAAGGCACAGCTCCGTTAGGATCCATACCATCACCAAGTCGTCCCCCACCAGGAAGTGAGTGATCACCGACTTGAATCAAGCTGGGTTCAGCAAGATTGTTTCCCTTGAAAAGTATCTTTAACTCAGGAGCAACTGCCTGTTGAGATGGCAAAATACTCAATTCTGAAGGCATATTAGCTCCAGAGATTGTCGTATCTGATTTAACTACGCCATATCCAGGAATAGCTACATATGGAATATTCATTAGGTTCAACATCTGAGACAGTGTCATGCGCATATTTACATAACGGCCTTCAGTGTTGTTGTTGGTCAGCTTCCATGAGATCTTAGCCCATGAACCTATTAATTCCACACTCTGTGTGACGAGAACACCGTCAACAGTCCAACTGCTGGTCATGAGCCTTTTTGTTTGGTCTAGGAACGGGCTTGTTGACCAAGCACCGTCACCGCCATACATGGTCCATGTCATATCAGCAGCCGTTGTGCCCGTTCCAACGTCAATATAACTGGCGTTGCCCGCAGGCCAACTGTGCATTCCATGCAGTGCGAGATTGTCATCTTCCGATGTAAAACCTGCACCTGAAACTGTGCCCATAGAAATGCGTCCGGCACAGTCCTCCATAATAGGATTAGTTCCATCGGAGAAGTGGGCAACCTGATTTCCTGTACCTTGAGCGAACTCAATTTTTTCGTTGCGCACTAAAATTCTATACGATGATGCCGATAGCTTATCATCGGACACCTTTATCGGAACTATGGGCGACATGATCGCCCATGAATTCGCAGTTCCGACAAATAGCATAGTCACAGCAGCAGCTGTTCGTGCCAATACAGGCACTATGCCGTTCTTCTTACAGGTAATACTCATGCCTGTATTCCTCCACTACCTGACGAGAACCACGGGCTGAGATGCCGTCACACGGTTCCCTTCTTCGTTTGTTACATCTAGAGTCATGGTATATAAACCTGCTGGTAAAGACACACCTTCTCGGTTTTTGCCATTCCAGCTCATCGAACTTGGCCCGCTGCTCTTTGTTCCTACAGGAATGTCAGCGACGGATTTACCTGATGCGTCGTATACAGTAGCCTTTACTGTGGCAGATGCACTTAAAGTGTAATCAACACTTACAGCACCGCTTCGTGACGGGCGTACCCTCATGCTGCTGATGCGAAGATTACCTGTACCATTTTCAAGCTGTTCTACAAGCAGCTTGCTGCCTGGTGTGCAAGTAATGTCACCTGATTTGCTTACGATTGACTTACTTCCACTGGCAAGGTCCGTAATCATTAATCGGCTTCTTGAAGGTACTGAACCTGTAACCGACCATGAAATGGTAGCTTTCGTTCCATCGCTAGGAACAGTCATGTACCATTTCTGGTTTCCGCTGTTGCTTCTAACGTCTTTAAGAAGAGCACTATCCACACCCATCAACTTAATGTTGGGGTTGATTGCTGGTGGAGCAATAACATCTAGCAGATCGTAGCCGTCGGATGCGTTATTTGCTCCGCCGATCACTACATTACCTGCAGGCTGTCCGTCTAACGTTAGGCCGAATTTAACATTCCATGTTTCGGTGTTGCTCTTAGATTTTGCAGCTTCGCCTGATGCAGGATTGAATACCAGTTTGCAAGGCTCAAGAGCCTTAATCCAGTATCCTTCCCAAGCTCGAAGCAGACCGAACGGTGCGGTTAACCAATAGTAAGAACCATTATCGTACCCGTATACATTTGGAAGAATCAGGTTCTCAGTTGCAGCCGCAGTAACTCCGTATGTATTACCGTCATCTGTTTTAATCTGGCAGCCATTCCAAGCTACATCGAAGGTATATGGGTTACCTATTAGGTTCCATCCCTTTTGCAGTTGAACTTCATATGGGCTCGCTGATGTCACTGTTCCCGTGGAAACAGCATACAGATTAACATTGCTCTTTACGAAATATCCCAGGCCAACTGGGCTCATCGACTTACCTTGAGCGGTTAGAGCTGGATAACCAGCGACTACACCGTTGTTTTCAAATGAAGCCAAAGCGTCTTTGCTTCCTGTGCTGGACCATGATGACCATGCTCCATCATTATTACTAGGAAGCCATCGCAGAAGAGTAAAGGCTGCAGATGATCCGCCATCTACATCGGCACTCAGAATTTGATCTGCAGGTACGCTGTTTGTTGAATCATCTTGATGCTGATAAATCGGTAAAGATATTAAACGCATCTTTGCGGGAGTGCTGCTTATGTCATAAACATAAGGAGATACGTTGAAGTTTACCGTTTCAGAAATTGTCTCAGTATGATCATCTCTGTTAGCCGCAGTAACTTTCAGAATGTGGGTACCGGTATCAGATGGAACGGTAATATCAACTACGCCGTTCTTATCGTCAACCGAAGTATAGCTGATGTTAGCTGCATCAACGACTTCGTCATCCAATTTGGCGGTAATCAGTTTAGCTGATGTGTTATACGAATTGAACTGGAAGGTGTTGCTCTTAGTTCTAAAGGTGTATACACCGGCTGTTTTGCTTAGGTTACTGCTGTTTAATGTAATGCTAACCGTCTTAGAGGTTACAGCCTTATAAAGATCGATGATACCATATCCGACTTCAGCATTAGGAACTGTATAAGTTGCTGCGTTTGCTGTTCTGGTTAAGATGTCCTTAATGGTATCTGGGCGGAAGCCTTTAGATAACAAGATGGAAATCGCACCAGCAGCCATTGGGCTAGCCATCGATGTTCCCTGCATATAAATGTAGTCATCAACACCAGCACCTAATCTGTTAGGGCCGCAGCTTAAAATCCCTGCTGTACTACCCATGCTCATATCACCGCCTGGCGCGGCGATTGTTGTATATGGACGATAAGTACTGTAATACGCGCGCTTGCTTGTTGGGCCTACAGAAGCGATACAGAAAATATTCTTACTCTGTGATGCCATATTCGCAGGGTAGAAAGGATAGTTGCCTTCAGTCGCACCATTACCGGCGGAAATTGCAAACAAAATGTTATAGTTGTTTGCGGCTTGAAGGAGCAATGCATTTAATGGATCATTAAGATCTGGAGTGTCGGATAAACTATTTCCGCCCCAGCTCATGTTTACTACCATCTTTACTTCAGACACACCAAGTTGCTTGGGAAGAAATTGCTTCGCGTTGATAGCAACTTTTATCGAGTTTATCTGAGCGTCTTCTGGTAAGGTCCATACCTTATTAGTCGCATCCCACCGCGCAATCTTAATGGGCAGCAAATTTACGTTCTGCTGTGCAACTCCTGAGACTCCGATACCGTTGTTTGCAGTAGCACCGATAATACCCATTACATGAGTACCATGTTCCCATGCCCCTTCGGCGTCATCAGCGTAATAAACAGCTGACGGATCATTATCTAAATCACCAGGATCAAGCATGACATCATTGCCATTAGCATCCTTTAATGACTTCATCAATCTTGGTGAGTTCAGATCAGGGTGGGTTAACACACATCCCGAGTCAATCACGACTGCGACAACATCACTCTTACCTTTTTCTACATCCCATGCTGCAGGAGCTTTCATAAGAGGCAAGCCCCACTGCTCTGCATACCTAGGGTCATTGGGCGTAGATGAAGGTGTTACTTGTGCCAGTTTCGCAAGCCGGTTCTGACCTACATATTTACATAGTCCGGATTTCTGATATAGGGAAATGATATCCCCAGATGCATCAACCAAATCGGAACCACTTCGACCCTTTGTGGTGGTCGGTTTAACGATACGGTATACATCATCCATCAGTAATGGAATTACTTTGTATCCGTTGTTGGTTGCCAAATCGGAAATCTGCTGACTCGTTACGCCAGCATTGGCCCACACAATGGCCTCACTTGGTGCGTGGTCAGTAGCCGCCATAGCTGCATTGCCGCAAATAACTGCTAAAAGCAACGCAAACGGAGCGAACCACTGAGTTATCCGCCGTATGATGTTTATCACAGGTATCCTCCCGCGTAATCTAACCTACGAATTCCGGCTTCGTCACAAGGAGCCGGCCTGCCCGCATTTTCTTAGGACAGGCCATATTACTCGTATTTGTTTTACACTAAACCCAAGTTAATCTGCTGGTGGATTTGGTGGTGTATCTGATGATACAAACTGGAACCTATCACCATAGATCCATCCATCCGGTGAAGGATTGACATCACCGATGTGACGGGCACCGACTCGCCAGTAGATAGGCAGACGCTGTGACTGAGCAGCTTTAAACGCTGCAGCCAATTTGGAACCGACTAAACTGCTGGAGGTTAGGTTGAGTTCATCAGATGTTGTCTTACCGGCTGCTAGAACAGCACTATATGTGCTGGCAGCTGGGAATAATGGATCGGTTGAAATCTGAACCTGATACTGATCAGCTCCTGCGGCGGTGGCAATGGTGAACTTCATTGCTGAAATATCTTCACTGTCGGAACCATCTGCAGGTGATAAGCAGCTTGGAATACCCACTGTAGTTACAGTGTTTGTCCAAACAGGGTCACTCAAGCGTGTTTCAGTTGTGGTGTTGTCAGCAGGGCTAACATAGCGATACTCAAGAACAACACGATAAGCATGTCGGGCACCAGCAACCACGGTAGTATCCATATATGAGGTCACATTGCTGTTACCAGATGTATCGGTGTTAATACCTGTTGCGATCCAACCTTCTTTTGCATCGGTGTTGCCTTCATAAGCGACATCGTCGCGAATGAGGTAATACTGCATACGATCATTGTTGCCCTGAGCAAACATGCTTGGTTTCCAGCTAACAATAACAGCTGGTGTACCTGCAGGAGCAATACACGCTCTAGCGGTAGCGTTGGTGACACCGGTGTTACCACCACTGGCGATCTGTGAAGCACCATAGATGACAGCGCCAATTAGCAGAACCTTACCTACACTGGTCCATACACTTGGTTTGGCCATCTTAGCAGGCTTGATCACTGTGTTCCCACGAACTGTGGCAACTTCTGGAACGGAGAAAATGGCGCGAACTTTATCTTCCGGTTTGATACCACGTGAAGAAGAAAGAATCTTAGCAATTGCATCGGTATCGCTTACGCGAGAAACCCGAAGCCGGCCAATGTTCTGCCCGTGGCTCTGCACTAGAAGCTCCATACCAACAGACATGCCGCCTCGAGCACCTTGATTAATAAGTACTTCGTCTACGCCGATGGTGTTTAACACATATGCGTTAGGCAGGTTGTATTGGGCCATTGTTCTTGCGGCTTCATATGCTGCATTAGTAATAGCTTCACGAATGAGCTGCTGATCATCACCATCGTATCCAACGCGCTGATTGCTGCTTCCGCTTACATAAGCGCCGTTGATATCAACACCGGACAGCGGATCAGTCATGCGAACAATGAGGTTAACGCTGGCTTTCTTGGGTGATCCCTCTAGCTTCAAGTTTACAACTGTGCCTTGAACGATAGATGTGGCACCCAACTTCTGGCCTAGTTGAGAGATGCCCACCTTATCTAAAGGAATGTCAAGGCTCAGGTCAGACAGTGCAGCCTGAACTAAAGAGCGGGACATCACCACGAACCCGTTTCGAGAGAGTTCCAAGGCGACAGCATCCGTAGCAGCTCTGGCAACAAGGGTCTGCTGGGAGCTAGTGCGGGCAGTGAACTCGGTTACAGCCACTTGGGCCTGCTCGGTCTGGGCATGAGCACCCACGGCAACTAAACTGACCACGAGGCCGCACAGTGCTGCCAACCAGCCCTTAACCCGGCTTGAGTTGGTTTCCCGATTGCGTTTCAATTAACGGTTCCTCCACTTAGATGTCATCTGTTAGACCGGTAGCTTGTGTCACAGGGTACCGTCGAGCTTAGCCATAGGTTATCGTGAAGTCCACTGTTTCCATATGGTCAACAAAGTACGCTCGGTGAGGTTCCAGTCGGCACTATTTTCTATTTCAAAATCCGCAAGATGTCGTTTCACACGCACTGGCAGCTGACTATCAATCCTCAGTTGCGCTTCATCAATAGAAAGGCCTCTTTGCAGCAGTCTTTCTATCTGCACTTCAGGGCTACACCAAACTAGCAGTGTGTCCTTAAAGAGATAATGCATACCACACTCAAACAGTAATGGAACTTCCACTACCAGTGGTTTGGGCTGCATTGCAGCAGCTTTGGCTAACTGTTGGTTGCATTCCGCTAATATCAACGGATGAGTAATACTGTTTAGGTGCTTTCGATTACTGGCACTATTAAATACATAATTGGCTAAACGTGCCCGATCTAACCTTCCTTGCGGATTCAAGAACTCACGCCCTAAATTAACTGCTACGGCTCTGGTTATTAACCCGTCTGGTTCACTAAGGGCGCGAGATACATCATCTAAACTTACTGAATGAGCACCTAGTTCAGCAAGACAGCAAGTTACTCTGCTTTTGCCGCTTGCAATACCACCGGTTACCGCTAGGGCCTGCTTTAGGTACCCTAGATGCTCATCCACAGAGGCTAGGCCTCTTTCGTCTCTTCAGCGGATGCTTCTTCAGCAGCTTCTGCCGCCTCTGCCGCTTCTGCTTCGCTTCGAAGCTGAGCTAATCGCTCGCCGATCGTTGAAGCGCCAGCCTCACCGACTTTGTTTGAGTAAGCAACAACAGCTTCATGCTCTTGTTTCTCTTCAATCTGCTTCTTCAACTGACGCAGACTTAGGTTCATGCGGCGGTCATTAGCATTCACGTTGGTAACAATGGCTTCGATGTCGTCGCCAATGGTCACCACTTCACTCGGATGCTTCACTTTCTTGTCAGCAAGTTCCGAGGTGTGAATAGTAGCTTCGATCTCGCCTTCCAGCTCTACGATCACACCGAATGGAGCGAAACGCACCACGTGACCATGAATTTTCTGACCTACATAATATGCGTGTTCTGCATCCTTCCAAGGATCGCTCATTAGCTGTTTCATACCAAGAGAAATGCGGTTGGAGTCGTTAGTCATGCGCAATACTTTCACGCGCACGGTATCGCCCTCTTTCAGCACTTCACCAGGATGATTAACGCGCTTCCAGCTAATCTCGCTTTTGTGAAGAAGACCGTCTACACCACCGAGGTCGATGAATGCACCGAAATCAACGATGCGGCGAACCACACCATCAAGTTCTACACCTTCGGCGATGTGCCCCATCACTTCTTTGCGGCGAGCTTCACGCTGCTCTTCTTCAGCTTGTCGATTGCTAAAGACGGCTTTGCGCTTCATACGGTCTATTTCAAGAACCTTAAGCGGAACTATTTTACCGACCATATTATCGAGGGCTGCGTCTGACACGCGTCCGCGAGCAGTGCCTACTTGGGAAGCAGGTACGAATCCGCGTACACCCTCTACTTCAACGATCAGTCCGCCTTTAACATGCTGCTTAACTTCACCTTGAATCGTGGAGTTAGCCTGCTGAAGTTCGTCTAGTCGCTTCCAAGCTACGTCAAAATCAGCTTTTCGCTTAGACAGCAGTATCTGTCCCTCTTCGCCGTGCATGCGTAATACGCAACAGTCAATCACTTGACCTTCTTTCACGACATCTTCGGGATTTTCATTAGTCAGGCTTAGCTCATCTGGGCAAATAAAGCCTTCGGACTTGTACCCGATATCTACCAAAACACCATCGCGATCTACCTTAACTACGGTACCGCGAACGATTTGGCCAGGGCGCACGCTACGGCTCAGCCCATCAGCGGGTTGCTCCATCGCTTGAGCAAAAAGGTCGGCGTCACTCATCTGCGATGCATTATCGCCTTGAGTAGACTGAACGTTGTTGTCGTCCAACATGGTCGTTTGAACTCTCCTAGGTTGACATGGCTATCTGCGGTTGCTACGCCCAACTAGCCAAGTTGATTGGGCGTCCGGTAATAATTGTACGCCTCTTAATATATTATGCCGAGATAAGGCGCATTCCTGCCTCATAATAACAAAATATTGCACGAATTGCGCGACGAAACTCAATTTAACTTCATGTCGATGTCATTTATAGGTGTCGTTCCATGGAACTCCATGTACCACCAGCCTTCACGTCAACATCTAGAGGCACTCGCAGCGATGTTACGTTGATCATGGCGTCTTTCAGCAATTGGGCTGCATTGAGCACCTCATCCTGAGGTACTTCCAGCATCAGGTCGTCGTGCACCTGCAGGCAGAGTTTGTAACCCCGTTTATGCAGTTCGGGAGCTATCTTAATCATCGCCAACTTAATGAGGTCGGCGGCAGCTCCTTGTAAAGGGCTATTCACAGCAGCACGCTCCGCGGCTGCGCGAACAGTTCTGTTGCTGTGCCGAATGTCCGGCATCATGCGCTTTCGACCAAATATCGTCTGCACATACCCGTTTTGACGAGCAAATGCCTTCGTCTGTTCTACATATTCCTTAACGCGAGGCAGTCGTTCGAAATAATCGGTAATAAAGCTGCTGGCTTCCGATCGTGAAACCCCTAGTGCATTACTTAAGCCAAAACCGCTCTGTCCGTATAGTACCCCGAAATTTACCGTTTTTGCGCGGCGGCGCTGAGCGCTGGTAACTTCGTCTACGGCACAGTCAAACAATATGGAGGCTGTGGCCCTATGCACATCCTGCCCGTGTTCAAATGCATCAATCAACCGTTCATCACCGCACACATGGGCCAGCAATCGCAGCTCGATTTGGGAATAGTCTGCAGATACCAACTGACAGCCTGGTCCCGCCACGAAACCATGGCGGATCTTCATGCCCAGTTCGCTGCGCACAGGGATGTTCTGCAGGTTGGGATCACTGCTCGATAACCGCCCTGTTGCGGTGACCATCTGGTTGAATTTGCTGTGAATGCGCCCGTCGGCGGGATGCAGCAACCGCGGCAAGGTATCTGCATAGGTGCTGCGAAGTTTGGATATCTCGCGATACTCAATGAGCAGCCTTGCGATGGGGTGTTCTTCAGCTAGCGCTTCCAGAACATCGGCATCGGTGGACCAAGCCCCTTTCGATGTCTTGCGGCCGCTTGGCAGGTTCAACTTTTCGGCATCGAAGAGTATAGCTCCCAACTGCTTGGGCGATGCGATGTTAAACTCCTGGCCAGCTAGGAGATATATCTCTTTCTCGTAACGAGATATCTGAGTCTGAAACTCATCTGATAGTTTAAAGAGGTAATCTTTATCGGCAGCAATGCCGGTCAACTCCATCTCAGCCAACACCGGCACTAACGGCAGATCAATCTGCTCATACACATTGCGCACCGACTGTTGGTCCATGGCTTCCAGCAACACAGGCATCAGCCGTATTGCGGCATCAGCTTCCGCAGCAATACACGCGGGGTCGGTATTAGCCGGCATCTCAACATGCAGCCAGTTCTCCGCAACTTGATGTATCGTGTTACCGCCGCGCGAGCTATCCAGCACGTAGTTCGCAAGCAAGGGGTCATGACACACAGGCAGCTTCTTCTGCTCCCTCTGCAGATAAGCAGCCAGAGTTTTGCTGCCAGCCATGCACACCTGAGGCCGTTTTGCTAAGGCATCTATAATTGAAAGGTATGGAGACGGCTCCGCGAACAGGCCTCCGCCGGCGTCCAACGGAACTATCCAGCTTTCCCCTTCACCAAAACTGATAGCCAACCGTTCAGGAACGATGTCCAGAATATGCGTGTTTCGCCACTGCACGGCACAGCCCACCTGCTCTGCTGTCTGCATCCGGTCCATCAATTTCTGAAACTCATCAGCCGATGTTATAGGATGCGAAGCAATTTTCATGCTGGTTATCACTACAGGCATTTCAAGCTCAACCGGTTGAGGCAGCTGCTGGGTGGACTCAACGGCAATAGTTGCGGGTTGGTCAGCACCTGGCGAAAACTGGTGAGGCATATTGATCAGGGTATCAATCTTTCTGGCTATAGACCGAAACTCCAGCTCATTCATCAGCGCCAGCAGTTTATCCCTTGCGTCTGCGCCTATTGCACGCTGAGGCAATACAGGTTCCACGTCTACATCGCACACGATGGTGCCCAGCCGTTTACTCAGCTCAGCTAAAGCGCGATGCTCAACCAGCAGCTTCTTAATTCGTTCGGGAGTGACCTCATCGATAGCTTGATAGATACCTTCCAAGGTAGGCCATTTCGCCAATAATGCAGCAGCGGTCTTTTCACCAATGCCGGGAACACCTGGGATGTTATCGCTAGCATCCCCTTTCATCGCTTTCATGTCTGGGATTTGGCAGGGCCACACTCCGGTTTTTGCCTTCACTTGGTCGGCATCGTATATTGTTGTCTCTTGAAACCCCTTTTGGGGCATCACCACGCTCACATTGTCATTCACCAATTGAAAGCTGTCGCCATCGCCTGTTAATATCACCACACGATACCCTTGCTCTGTTGCGATATGGCTGTATGTTCCTATGATGTCGTCTGCCTCAAAACCAGCCTTTGAGACCTGGCCAAAGCCTAACCCTTCAACCAACCGCAGCGCGTATGGTATCTGCGCAATCAGCTCCTCGGGGGCAGGAGGACGATGGCCCTTATAATCGGGATACTCTATATGCCTAAACGTGGGTTCGGGCAGATCGAAGGCGACAATCGCCGATTCGGGATGGAACCGCTCCAGCAGGGATATCAACGTGTTTGCGAAGCCGTATACCGCGTTAGTGGGCACACCTTGCGATGTAGATAGATATCGCGATGCATAAAACGCGCGAAACAACAGGCTGTAACCGTCGACGAGTAGTAGGAGCGGGAGCTGCGAATTGGCCATTGATCATCCTTATCAAGCGACCGGCGTCATCCCGATAGCTTTGTTGGTGTAGACTACTTAAGTGGTGGTATTGTATACCATCCATCATGATTTACATTACCAGTTTCGGAGGGATTCGCCAATGGAAATCCAGTTCATACCGGTTCAGCAGATCGTAGAAGATGCCGAGCAACCGCGCAAGAGCATGGATCAAGAGGCACTTCAGGGATTAGCAGACAGCATTAAGCAGCATGGATTACTACAGCCATTATTAGTTCGGCCTTTACATAATGTTAATATGTTCCAAGTTGTCGTAGGTGAGCGTCGCTGGCGTGCTGCTCAATTGGCAGGCATGTATGAGGTTCCCTGCGTCATCCGTGATATCGAAACTGATGAGATTGTCACCAACCAGCTTATTGAGAACATGCAGCGTGAAGACCTTCAGCCATACGATAAGGCGAAAGCACTAAAGAAGGCGAAAGAGCAGCTTTACCTCACCAACAAGGAGCTGGCAGGACGGCTGGGTATCTCCGAGCGGATGCTGAACTATACCCTTGAGCTGTTGAATCTCCCTCAGGAAATAGCAAATGAGGTAGAGAACCGCCCGAACCGACCATCTGACGGCGCGGTTACGCCAAAACACGCCCGGTTCTTGACTCAGTTAAACGAGGAACCGGAGCTGCAGTCGCAAGTGGTGGAAAAGATTAAGTCTGAAAAGCTCTCAACAGACGACACTGCCAAGTTGGTGCGTGCCATCAAAGACCACCCAGAACACGCCAACGATCTGTTAAAGTCGCCAAAGATCGACTGGGCAGAATGGATCAACCCTGAACTGCCTCCCATAGAAGGCTACGACAACTCAATGCAGCAGCCGATGGAAGCCCCAGCGGTGCCCATGGGTGCCATGACCACCCCAAGATCGGCAGATGAACTCGTGAGAGACGCCATCATGCTGGTCGCTAATGTAGACGGGATGGAGATGTCTGAAAAGACACGCAGCGAAACAATAGACACATTAGAATCACTGAAGCTCATCATAGATGAGATGCTGGACAAGCTAAAGAACAACCGATAGACCATAAAGCTTGTGCCTATCTTCATAATCACGTAAAATCAACATGATTAATAATAACTATAGATATACTCAACGGAGGCGATAATGAAGGTTTCCGCTATCCGGAAAGACCTGCAAGAAGGCGTTAGCACAGTTTCACATGCGGTCAGCCAAAGAAGTTCCATGGCGATACTGCAAAACATACTTATCTCTACGCGCGATAATGGTATACACCTTACGGCATCCGACCTAGAGATGAGCATAGAATGCGTGGTGCCTTGCACCGTAGAACAAGAGGGGCAAATCACCATTCCTTCCAAAACGGCTAACGAAGTATTAAATACATGGCCTGATGGAACACTGAACTTGGAGAGCGACCTTTCCTTCAGCACTCGGTTGACCGCAGAACGGTCAGAATACAAACTGCTAGGACGCGATCCTGACGAGTATCCGGCTTTAACAACGCAAGCAGAAGGCACCACACTGACTGTCTCAGCAGAAACATTGAAAGAGATGATAAAGCAGACCAGTTTCGCGGTAGCCAGTGATGACACACGCCCGATTCTTGCTGGTGAGCTTTTGGAGTACGATGGCGTCACCTTCAGGTTGGTTGCTACCGACACCCACCGTATGGCTGTTCGCTCTGCGATCATCGGCACCAACGCTATTGATGACGTAGTTTCGGCCGTTGTACCGGCTCGTGCACTTAACGAGCTGATACGCATCATTAGTGACTACACCGGTGAAGTGGCCATCACTTTAAGCACCACACAGATCTGTTTCACGTTGACGGAGAGTCCAAAGCAGGTCATCATGACAGCACGGCTGATTGAGGGCCAGTTCCCAAGCTATCAACGCATTATCCCTGCAAACTGCACACGCAAGCTCACAATGGAAACAGCCTCTTTGCTTAGCAAATGCAAGCGTGTGAACATTGTGTCTCGCGACGACATGAACCGTGTCACACTAAGCACCAGCGGTGAGTATCTCATGCTGGAAGCTCAGAGCCCCACATCGGGCCGAGCGCATGAGGAAGTAGACATGGTGCGCGAGGGTGATGACATCACACTGATCTGCAACGGCAGATATCTGGTCGATCTGTTAAATGTCATCGATGCAGACGGAGTTCAGGTGGAACTCACCGAACCTCTGCGGCCATTCGTGATACGCCCTGTAGATGATGATGCCTTTTTGTGCGTCATGATGCCTATGGCATCGGGATGATGCAGATCACAACGTCGGGGGGCGCTGCGCCCCCCTTTTTCACCATCGCATGAAAGCCAACATTAAGCAGAAGCTCGCATCAGTAAAACAGCAGTTGATCGTGGCCAAGTTAATAGCGACTCACTCGAGGACACCATGGCTCTCCCGCATCTTACTAGTTTCAGCCTTAACATATGCAGCATCACCCATCGATATCATCCCGGATTTTATTCCGGTCATCGGATATTTAGATGATCTGCTCATCGTACCAGGAGCTATCTGGCTGGCTTACCGTTTGATACCCGCTGATGTCATTTCGGAATGCAGGCAAAAAGCAGCTCACTTAACATTAAATGAGGAAACAACGAATAATGACATCCAATGAAAATGCAGCCCCCCAAGAACCAGTAAGGTTACAGAAGCTCCTAGCCGAAGCCGGTTTTGGATCACGTCGAGCCTGCGAAAGGCTTATTACTGATGGCCGTGTCACAGTGAACGGTAAGGTCGTCGATGAACTCGGAGCAAAAGCCCTTCCCACCGACAATATCACCGTCGATGGTAAACAAGCCAAACTCACCGGACGGCTAGTCTACTACCTCCTCAATAAGCCCGAGGGGATCGTCACGAGCTGTGTTGGTCAGCAGCAGCAGACCACAGTGCTCGACATCATGAAGGGCATAAAGCTGCGTGTTTACCCGGTCGGTAGGCTGGATATCGACACCACCGGAGCTCTGCTGCTAACTAATGACGGCGAGCTGGCGTTTAGGCTGACACACCCAAGGTATGGCGTAAACAAAACATACCTGGCACTAATCGACAGACCGCTGGACAGAGAGCAAATCGCAGCGCTGCGCGAAGGTGTTGAGCTGGAAGATGGGCTCACCGCTCCGGCCAAAGTATGGTTCGACAGAAACCCCACGCATTTGGAAATCACCATACACGAAGGACGAAACCACCAGGTGAAACGCATGATTTCGGCTGTTGGCGGTAATGTTGTGAAGCTTCATCGGCTTGCTTTTGGGCATATTAGTGTGAAGGGACTTGCTCCAGGGCAGTGGCGTGCCCTAAGTAAAGAGGAGGTATTCGACCTGATGGATCAGGTCGGTATGTAAATCACTGTGCTGCACGGAAGTGCAGCTCATGTATACAAAGATAAATATGACAAATAACCTCGATTTTCAGATAATTTCTGAACAAGATAAAGATAAGTTCAATGCATTCATTGCGGCATTTCCGACTGGCGACCTTATGCAGAGCTACGAATGGGGAGAGTTAAAGGCAAAGTCCGGCTGGAAGCCTATCCGCGTGATGGCACGCCGCGGCGACCAGGTCGTTGCGGCGGCTTCATTACTTCGTCGCGATATCCCCCGCACGGGCAGGTGCATCATATATGCACCGCGTGGGCCTGTATGGGATTCGTCTGACAGTGAACTCACACAGCAATTCATGGCTCACCTTCGCGAACTATCGGTGAAACAGCACGCCATTCTGCTAAAAATTGATCCACCTGTGTTGATAGAACAGCAGACAGATGAGCAGAACATGCGAGCTGCCGGGTTCATCCACCACAATGCGTCTGGCTTTGGCGGAACGCAGCCAAAATGCGTGATGCAGCTCGATCTAGATAAGCCTGAAGATGAACTGCTAGCCAGTTTCAAAGAGAAATGGCGATATAACATTCGCTTGGCTGCACGAAAAGGTGTTGTTGTAGACACCAACTGCACAAGAGATCAGCTTCCGGTGTTTTATGAGCTGCTTAAGGAAACTTGTGCCCGCGATGGCTTCCTCGTTCGATCGTTATCATACTTTGAGCAGATGTGGGACTTACTCGTTCCCGCAGGAATGATGAAAATGGCACTAACTTTTTATCAAGACAAACCTTTATCTGGTGCATTGGCGTATATTTTTGGTGATCGGGCGATGTATACTTATGGTGCAAGCTCCAATGAACACAGAAATATGATGCCAAACCACCTGATGCAGTGGGAGCTGATAAAGTGGGCCCAGCAGTCGGGTTGTAAATGGTATGATTTCCGCGGCGTTAGCCCAAAGAAGGGTGCAGGTGATGCGCATCTGGAAGGATTAAACAGGTTTAAAGAAGGGTTTAATCCGCGCTTCGTGGAGTACATTGGCGAGTATGATATGGTTCTGTCACCGTCTTGGTATTGGGTATGGAATGTTGGTATGCCTAAAGTTAGGAATATCCTTAAACGGCGGGCACAAAAACATCAGGAGTAGGGCTACATGGCAGGTAAACCGCTAGACACTTGGGTTGATGTTAACCTCGATTCTATTGAGTATAATTTCAAGTCCATGAAACAGCTTGTTGGTGCGGATGTAGACATCATAGCTGTTGTTAAGGCCTATGGATATGGGCATGGGGTTATAGAACCCAGTCGGAGGCTGCTGCAGGCAGGTGCTCACTCCTTAGCGGTATCACGCCTGGGTGAAGCGGTTGCCTTACGCGATGCCGGTATCACTGCGCCAATTCTGGTATTTACTCCCCTGTTCGATGATGAAATTGCTGAAGCTGTCGAACGTGATATCAGCATGACCCTCACACGTCCATCTAGTGTATCGAAGACGACTGAAGTGGCTGTGTCCCTTAATAAAACAGCTCATGTTCAGTTCAAGGTGGATACTGGTATGGGCAGACTTGGTTTATTGCCAAGCGAGTTAGAGGGCATGCTGAACCTGGCGCTGACATGCCCCCTCATGAGCATCGACGGCATCTACTCGCATTTTGCTACCGCCATGGATGCATCACCGCATGGATGCCACAAGCAGCTGCTGAAGTTCACAAAAATGATCAAGGATCTAGCATTCGAGTTACCTCAAAGCTGTCAACCGCACATCGCAAATAGTTCAGGATGTATAAGGTATCCCGATGCCAGGCTGCACATGGTACGAGTTGGTTCCGCATTGTTTGGGCAATGCTCCGTACCGCACTGCAAACACGAGCTCCATTTTCAACCTACCTGGCAGCTGAAATCGCGGGTATGCGAAGTTAAGCAGCTTCCAGCAGGATACTGCGTGGGATATGGTGCCGAAACCAAAACAATGCGATCCACAAGAACAGCAGTGATCCCCATAGGATATGCTGATGGATACACTGTGATGCCCACGGGACCATTCTACCGGCAAAACATTGTTAAGCTTGTTGGCAAGTGGGCGAATCACCGCAACCACGTGTTCTACAATGGAAAATCGGTGCCTGTATTAGGACGGGTCGCCATGCAGTTTACCGTGCTGGACGTAACCGACTTTCCCGAGATCCAGTTAGGCAGCGTCATTGATGTGCCCTCATTGCGTATCCCCACCAGTCCGTTGATACCGAGGGTCTATCACACCAACAACGACTAGATTAACTATCGCAGGACCAACCTGCTGCCGTATCACAGATTTAAGCCCCTTGGAGCACTCTCCAAGGGGCTTTTTTATATGCTGCGAATATCGCAAACAGTTTATGGTTCTCTCCATAAGGTACCGGCGATATGTGTCGGCCCGCCTTGATAGCGGAAATAATACGAGGTAAATATCTTTCCATTAGGTAGTTGAATGGACATAGGATACCCAACATCGGTGCTAAAGCCATCATCACGGATGATGTATTCCTTGCCCCAGCTCTTACCGTTGTCTTTGCTGATCCTCGCCCGAACGCCATATGGTTTGTGGCGGTACCCATATGTTAGTACGATGTCGCCGTTACTCAGTCTCAAGAAATCCGATGGGTGCCCCGTGATACCAGTATCTTTTAGTCGTCCCCAGTTAACACCTCCATCTATCGACTCTGCACTGAACAGGTGATCAACATCGTCGCCTGTGCGCACAAATGCCAGTATATGCCCCTTGCCAAGGTCGATTAACGATGTTTCATTCATAGGGATTAGGCCGTGGCTATCGGCGATGATATGATTTAATGTCCAGGTTTTGCCATTATCGGCGCTGCGATACACCAGCGAATGACCTGCATCACCATCCATCAACAACCCATATACCGGATATAGGCAGATGCCCTGATCGGTGATTATTCCGCCATGAAAGCCCATGATGCCAGAGTTGCCATACATCGGCAGCGTCTTGGTCGTCCAACTCTTGCCGCCGTTTTTGGAGGTCTTCATGGAATGGGCAGAAAGGGCCACAATCCGATTTTGAGTGATGTCTACCATCTCCCAGCCCGCTTTTTCCAACTCCGCTCGTTTAGATGCCGGATATATTTGCCAGGCAGAACGCAAGCTGACTTTTGTGCCGTTGGGAAATGTTAATGCATGAAGATCCCCAACTTCCTCGGTCATAGTGCAGTCTTTATCTTCCAGCACAATGTTCCATGTTTTGCATCCATCGGCAGATTTCATGACCACACAACCGCCGGTCATATCTGTGTGCGACGGGACTGTGCGTGTAGCAAACCCGATCACGACGCCATCTTTTGGCTGATCTTTAGGCATGTAAGGAAAAACCGCATAGATGCCCTGCTTCATATAGATGATGACGTTCTCGGTATCCGCTACCTTGACGGCACTTTGCTCTTGGGCATGCAAGCCTGAGGTCATCAGCAATCCCAAGGCAAAACTGAGTGTTAATAAAGCTGTAATCCGCATTGCTGCCTTCATTCTCCTACATAGTATGGCGGTAATCGCCACAAGTCGACGAGAAATAGATATAGGTGTGCTGCTGGCAATTGTATATACACCACCATGATACCAACAAGTCTATATAAACAACGACTACATAAACACCAAGGGGCCTAGCTCATCGCTAGACCCCTTGGTTCAATCAAACGCATATAACTAGTAGATTACTAGCCTTTATGGCGGTTGCTGATCAACCGGTCGGTTGTACCCAAAACTCGTTTCCTGAAACGCAGTGCTTCTGGCGTTACCTCAAGCAGCTCGTCTTCTTTTAAGAAGCTTAGCGCCTGCTCCAGTTGGAACTTCTTGGCAGGTATTATCATGACGGTCGCATCTTTAGTACTGCTGCGCATGTTGGTTTTTTGACGCTCTTTGGTGATATTTACAACCATATCGTCTTCACGGCTGTTCTCTCCAACGATCATGCCTTCATATACATCATCGCCAGGTGACACAAACAACGTAGCACGTTCCTGAAGAGGCTCAATCATGTATCCTGTCGCATTGCCGGTTTCTTTAGATATTAAGCTGCCATTTTGTCGCGCAATAATGTCACCGCGGTATGTGTCATATTTCTTAAATATGTGCGACATAATTCCAAGCCCGCGTGTCCAGCTAAGGAAATCTGTCCGCAATCCGATGAGGCCGCGTGTGGGTATATCGAATACCACGCGGTTGTTTCCGCCTTCATCTTTTCCCATCGAGGTGATTTCACCTTTTCGACGGGAAATCTGTTCTATGATCATGCCCAAGGCTTCATCATTCACATCTACAGTTAGTTCTTCGATCGGCTCGCAGAGCTCACCATCAATCGTCTTGGTGATTGCCCTCGGACGGCTAACCATCACCTCAAAACCTTCTCGGCGCATCTGCTCCAGCAAGATGGCTAGCTGAAGTTCACCACGGCCTGCCACATTGATGGAATCCGGCTGATCGGTATCGGCTAACCTGAGGCTGATGTTGGTTCTGCACTCGCGGATTAGCCGTGCTTGCAGATTACGCATCATCAAGTATTTACCGCTTCGACCCGCCCATGGCCCGTTGTTGACAATAAAGTCCATCGACACGGTGGGTTCATCAATTTCGATAAGCGGAAGAACGTCTAAGCAGTCGGTGGAGGTGATTGTGGCACCAATCTGAACATCCTCAGTGCCGGCCATCAACACGATGTCGCCTGCTTCTGCCTCATCGATGTCAACACGTTTTAGCCCGTGGTAGCCGAATATTCGTGTGATCTGGAAGTTTTCTGTGCTGCCATCACGTTTGGTGATGGTCACTGTTTCGCCCTTCTTGGCGCGTCCTCGCAGCACTTTTCCACCGAATAACCGACCTATATAGTCATCATAATCCAGGTTTGTAACTTGAATCTGGAAAGAACCATTAAGGTCCGCAACAGGTGCTGGGACATACTTCAAAATGATATCAAACAGAGGCTTGATGTCTACAGGTGTATCCTCTGGCTTCACAACAGCATATCCCAATGCAGCCGATGCAAATATGTATGGGAACTCGAGGGCATCTGCATCGCATCCCAGTTCAATGAACAGGTCGAGCACCTCATCAATGACCTCGTATGGACGCGAACCAGGACGGTCGATCTTGTTCACCACGACGATAGGCTTCAGTTTTTGAGCCAACGCCTTCTTTAACACAAACCGTGTCTGAGGCATCGTGCCTTCACAAGCATCAACGAGCAGCAATACCCCATCTACACTTCTGAGAATGCGCTCCACCTCACCGCCAAAGTCGCTGTGTCCTGGTGTGTCAACGATGTTGACTTTGACGTTGCCGACCTTCACACTGGTCACTTTGCTGAGGATAGTAATCCCTTTTTCACGTTCGAGGTCGTTGCTGTCCATCACGCGTTCTTCAATAACCTGGTTGGCTCTGAAGGTTCCGGACTGTCGAAGGATGGCGTCTAGAAGGGTGGTTTTGCCGTGGTCTACGTGAGCGATAATCGCTAAGTTTCGGATATCTTCGCGGACACTAGAATTTTCTGGGGTTGTTGGGGCTGACATGGGTCTCCTTAGGCTGAAATACTGGCAGCATACAGATGTGCGTTAATTACCATATAGTATTGTAACAAAGGTTACACCATGAGTGCCGATTTGTAAACGTATAACAGATGAAAGCATCGCCGGACGCGTCATATATCGTACGCCCGGCGCCGATAACAGTTACACAAGATGCCTTTGAAGCCGAACCATGTCATAGGAATTTTTGCCGACTTTAACCTTACCCTCACCTATGATTTCAAACTTATGATGTTTAAAGAACTCCATAGTTTTAAGGTTGTTTTTGAATATGTCAACCGTCACATTGGTGCTCATGGGAAATGCTTCGGTTGCGGCTTCATATAAGTGTGTGCCCCAACCATTGCCTTGCTGATCGGGTTGAACGTAGAGTGCGGCTAGCTTACGGCCTCCTCCACCCTCCTCTACCATCAGAGTGAATCCACAGATA
>CAZFLA010000008.1:0-11142 GCA_964519405.1 uncultured bacterium | reverse complement strand
GGGCATCAACAACGCCGAGGTAATAACTGCTTTCACTCAGCCACTTCTCCAGCTGCGCGCCAGACAGACGTGCCCAACTTACTGTTGGTAAATCCTCATCGTTAATAACACCTTTATGTGCCTCTAAAAATGAAGCACGAACAACCTCAACCACTCTGGTAATATCGTCCGCAGTCATCTCACGAATACAGCGGTCGTTGTAAAGCATAGAAGGATCCATTCATTGCCTCCGTATAGCTTGCATCGCGTTGTGGCTAGATTATACCCTGAGAAATGGCAAGGATATCTAGTAATGAGGAAAACTGCGGGGAAATTTACTCGCTTTTATTTGCGACTCGCGGAACCAAGCCGCGAATTCGGACATCAAACCAAGGCCAGAATGTGTCATCGAACTGCATTGTGATTTCCAGACTGCGAACAAAATCGTCGTTAACGCTTGGGGGTAGTTTCACGAAATCCTTCTGTGTGCAGATGAGCATCTTACCGCCGCGCTCGCTAACCACCGACATGTATTCGTTCAACTGACTGATGGACACAGGCTGATGATCGCGCAAGCGCCAACTGCACACGATATCTGCACCGAGTGACTGCAGGCTCTGCTCGAACTGTTCAGGATTTCCTAAGCCGCAAAAACATCCAACCGGCATCCGCTCCAGCACATAAATGCTGTAATGTCTGCCGTGAATATCCACTAGTGATGTAGGCTTCCTGTGGGCAGTAAACACGGGTATAAGACTCACCGGCGGTTGCCTTGGGATACTATACTTCCCCTCTCCAGTCATCACCATGGCATGTGCTCGCCGTAAATGGGAAATAGGCTCACGCAGGTTTCCCGCTGGCAGTATCCCTCCCTCAATGGGATCAGCCGCTTTAACAAGCACGATGTCAAGATCACGCTCAAGCTGATAGAACTGAAAGCCATCATCCAGCAAAATAAGATCTGGTTTAAAGCGATCAATGGCGATTTGTCCGGTAATCCGCCGATCACGACCAACAATCAGCGGTACACCAGGCAGACTTTGGGCCATTAAGTAGGGCTCATCACCGCAAAGTGAAGCTTGAACCAGGAGGCTATTGCCATCACTCACCACAACATGGTCGCCATCATAATGTCCGCCATGGCCCCGGCTGAGAATAACGGGCTTATAACCATGCTCCAACAGATGCCTGGCAATACTGATCACCGCAGGTGTTTTACCGGTTCCCCCGCAGCTAATATTACCGATACTAACAACAGGCACCGACAAGCGCTGACGACGAGGTAATCGCCAACGCAGATAAAGCTCCAGTGCTGCTGTATACAGCACAGAAAGCGGCCATAAAGTGAGTTGTCTCAAAAGTTTCAATTTGACGTTCACATTGATTCACGAAATGCACGATTTCGTTGTATGATGAATGATAGTAGGAAAAGCTGACCTCCTCATTATAACTCTTCAGAGGTGTACCGCGATGACTGAGCACGACATGGAACAGCAGATAGACGAGCTTCGTCGCAAATTAGTATCGTGGAACAATTTCCGCAAGGGCAGTCTGTCGAAGTTGAACCACGATGCCCGCGGGCCACTTACATCGATATTCGGTTTCGCAGAACTGTTGGAAGATGATGATAACGCCACAGACGCGCTGCGGCAGTATGCTCGAAGAATCATCGAAGCCGCAGAGAAACTAGAATCATTGCTTGATGGTTTCCGCGATGAACTCAAAGATTACCCCCCGGATCCCACGTTATAGCTAGATACACATGCCATACGCAATACAAACCAACAACCTAAGACGAGTATATGGTGACATCGTTGCTGTAGATGCCCTCAATATTGAGGTTCCCAAGGGAACAGTCATGGGTATGTTAGGTACCAACGGCGCAGGCAAAACCACCATTATTCGTATGCTGCTTGGATTAGTGGCGCCAACTGCGGGTAATGCCGAAGTCATGGGCTACGACATTAAGACGCAGTCATACAATGTCAGGCAGCTATCGGGAGCTTTACTGGAGCACGATGGCATATATGAGCGAACCAGCGCAGAACACAACCTACTGTTCTGGGGACGAGCATGCCATATGAGCTCGCAGCAGATTCAGTCGCGCATACAACAGGTTCTAGAGCTGTTTGGTTTATACGAACGCCGCAAGGAAACCGTTGGTGAGTGGAGCCGCGGCATGAAGCGCAAGCTGGGCGTAGCCCGAGCCATGATGAACGAGCCATCCATGCTGTTTCTTGATGAGCCAACATCAGGACTTGACCCCGTCTCGGCATCGGAGATGCGTAACCATCTCTCCCAAATCGTGCAGCAGCAAGGCGTCACCGTGTTCCTGAACACGCACAATTTATCCGAAGCCGAACAGCTCTGTCAGCAAGTGGCGGTATTATCAAAAGGGCATCTGCTGGCGTATGACACCCCGCAAAATATCCGCAGCAGTGCAAGCAATAATGATGTCATCGTAAGCGGCACCAACTGGCCGAGTATAGACACCATATGCAGCATGAGCGGTGTGGAAAACGCAAGCCTGCAAAATGACACGGAGTTGGTTTTAAAGTTATACAAAGATGCACCAATGGCTCCTATTGTGAAGGAGCTTGTGCTTGCCGACGCGCAGATAGAAGAGATCCGCAAAAACACAGTAAGCTTAGAGCAAGCACTGCTGTCACTCGTTGAGGCTGATAAAGATGGGGCGTGACATCATTACCGTCATCAGCAAAGAGGTGCATGAATACTGGCATATGCGCGGTGCGAAGTCACCGTGGCGAGGCCACATCATGGCTGTCATCTTGTTTTCGTTGTGGCCAGCAATGAGCGGTGCCGCGCTGCTGGGAAGCCCTTGGTGCGCATTGATATGGACATGGATGGTCATTATCATGATTGCCCCACTCGTCGCTGATAGCTTCGCGGGCGAACGAGAACGCCACACACTCGATACACTTCTTTCCAGCAGATTATCCGATCACTCGATAGTTTTTGGAAAGCTGATATCCAGCAGCTTGTGCAGTTGGGCAACTGGTATGCTTAGTCTTCCGGTGGCCCTGTTGCTGGCAAATATCATCAGCCCGCATGGCGCGGTTCATCTGCACCCATCTGTATGGATCACCGCACCTGTTTCTGCGCTCTGTTGTGCCTTCATGTTTGCAGGGCTGAACTCTGCACTTGTGGTTAAGGCGGTCACAGTAAAGCAGGCAACTCAGGTATCAGGATATGGCAACATTTTAGTCATCTTGCTGCCCACCATCGCTATTCGGTTCGTAGACGAGAAGGTCATGCAGAGGTTCCTTATACATGTGCAGCACCTTGACCCTGTCACGATCTTCGCAGCCATATCTGCTGCGGCTATTGTCATCGGCATATTAGGTGGTTCCATCGGCTTATGGCGCTTTAAAACGCTGCGCCGAGACGGCGTGTAGTTAACCCTCTGCGTTCACTTCTGCCGACTTACTTCTCAGTGTCATACCATATGGTGAATGGGCCATCATTGCATAGTTCCACATCCATATGCGCTCCAAACTGCCCCGTTCCTACCGTAACCCCTTGCCGCCTCAGCATATCGGCGGCAAGCAGGTAAAGGCGTTCTGCTTCGGCGGGGTTTCCGGCTTCACTAAATCCCGGTCGGCGACCGCGTTTGATGTCGCCATACAGGGTAAACTGGCTGACCAACAGCACTTCACCTGCAACATCTTTTAGGCAAAGATTCGTCTTACCCTCTGCATCTTCAAACAGCCGCAGATTGATGATCTTCTGAGTTATCGCCTGCACCTCGGCTTCGGTGTCGTTGTGCCCTACCCCCAAGAAAACCAGATAGCCTCGGCCAATCTCCGATATACACTGGCCATCAACCTTAACTCTGGCTTCTGTCACACGTTGGATAAGCAACCGCATAGAAAAGCTCCTAAATCACTAATGTATCTAGGAGCTAATTTACCACAAAACAAGGCTCAGCTAACTAACATGTTACACAGTTTGGCTGGCAGCAATCGCCTGATCAAGGTCGGCCTTAATGTCCGCAACATTCTCAAGGCCGATACTCAGGCGCACATAATCCGGTGTAACACCAGCCGATATCTGCTCTTCTGGCGTTAACTGACCATGGGTAGTGCTGGCCGGATGGATGATCAAGCTCTTCGCATCACCGATGTTGGCTAGGTGTGTAAACAGCTTCACAGACTCGATGAGTTTAACGCCTGCCTTTGCACCACCGCGAATACCAAAGCCGATGATGGCACCTTGACCCTCTGGAAGATATCTCTTGGCGTTGAGATAGCTTGGATGGCTAGACAAACCAGGATAGTTCACCCAAGCCACGGATGGATGGCCCTCCAGCCACTTAGCCACGTCCAGAGCGTTCTTGCTGTGTGCGCGAACACGCAGAGGAAGCGTCTCCAACCCTTGGATAAACAAGAAAGAGTTAGCAGGAGCAACCGTAGCACCGATATCACGCAGCAACTGCACCCGGGCCTTTAGTATATAGGCGATACCGGGAACAACCGCTTTGTCATGAAGTCCAAAGGCCTCCCAATAGTTCACCCCATGGTAACTGGGATCTGGTCCATCAATTTCAGGGAACTTGCCGTTTGCCCAGTTGAACTTACCTCTGTCGACAATAGCACCTCCAATGCTGGTTCCGTGCCCTCCGATGAACTTCGTCAGCGAATATACGGCAATGTCAGCGCCATGTTCGAATGGGTTGAACAGTGGAGGCGGAGCCACCGTGTTATCAACTACTAATGGTATTCCATGCTTATGGGCGATTTTGGCGATCTCTTCAAAGTCATCCACATTGTTGCGCGGATTGCCGATGGACTCGGTATACACCAGCCTGGTGTTCTCATCGATAGCCTCATCAATTTGCTGCAGATCGGCGGTATCAACAAACTTCACATTAATACCGAACCTGGGCAGTGTATAGTGGAACAGGTTATAGGTTCCTCCATACAAACTGCTGCTAGACACAATGTTTTGTCCCACCTGCGTGATGTTCAATATAGCAAAAGTTATTGCCGCTGCACCTGATGCCAGGGCCAATGATCCGCTTCCTCCATGAAGCAGAGCCAGCCTCTGCTCCAAAACATCAGTGGTCGGATTCATTATGCGGGAGTATATATTTCCAAACTGCTTAAGGCCGAACAGGTTAGCCGCATGTTCTGCACTATTAAATGCGTAAGAACTGGTTTGGTAAATGGGTACGGCTACTGCGTTTGTAGCAGGATCATGCTGATATGCGCCGTGAAGAGCGACGGTTTCCACGTTGGTGCGATTAAGGTTGCTCATCTGGATTCCTCCTGAAGACAGTCATATACTCCCAGTCAAATACTATGTATTCCGACCGGTATAGTAATGTATTACCTGATATATGATGCCATGTCAAGAGCTATTCCATACTATTTTGGGCGGAATTATATGATTTCAATAATTTACAGCATCAATAACCGGAGATAAACACCAACCGCGATAAACCGAGAGACGGGTATAATGATAAATGGAAACTATGGAGGTCTTTAATATTGATATCGCGTCTACAAGAGGTAGAAAAACACTTTCTTGATGTTGAGAAGGCACTGAGTGATCCCAACGTAGCAAACGATCCATCAGAGCTGCAGCGTCTGGGCAAACTTCACTCCGAGCTTAGTCCCATCATCGATGCATATCGAGCTTTACGCGACACCATGCAGGGTATTGCCGACGCCGAAGCGATGTTGGACGACCCCGAAATGCATGAAATCGCGCAGGAAGAGCTCAACGAGCTGCGCAAGTGCGTTGATGATCAGCAGAACTTGCTGACATTCCTGCTTTTGCCAAAAGACCCCAACGACGACAAGAATGTTATTTTGGAGATTCGAGCAGGCACCGGCGGTGAAGAAGCGGCGTTGTTTGCCGGCGATCTGTTGCGCATGTACATGCGTTACGCCGACCGCCGTCACTGGAAATACGAGATGCTGAGCTCCGACGAAACGGGTATCGGTGGTTATAAAGAAGCCGTTCTCAATATCCAAGGTCAGGCTGCTTACTCCCAGCTCAAGTTTGAATCGGGCGTCCATCGTGTGCAGCGCGTGCCAGCTACTGAAACCAGCGGACGCATCCACACATCGGCAGCCACAGTAGCCGTTTTGCCTGAAGCGGACATTGTTAATGTGGACATTAAGCAAGACGATCTATATATCGAGACTTACCGTTCCAGCGGTGCTGGCGGACAGAATGTTCAGAAGAACGAAACCGCTATACGTATCACACACCGACCAACAGGAATGGTAGTCACCTGCCAAGATGAACGCAGCCAAGGTCAGAACAAGCTGAAGGCGATGATCATCATCGCATCGCGTCTGCAAGAACGTGCTGAGGCCGAAGCAATGGCTGAGCGAACAGCAGACCGCAAAAGCCAGATTGGTTCCGGTGACCGCAGCGACAAGATCCGCACTTATAACTTCCCGCAGGGACGAGTGACAGACCACAGAATCGGCCTTTCGCTGTACAACCTGGCAGGAATTATGGATGGAGACATTCAGGAGTTCATCGACGGACTTATCGCAGATGATCGCGCGCGTAAGCTGCAGTCATCCGAAGAATAGTAGCTGCCGCCGCCACTTGGCGTTATGCAGATAACCACATTTGAGACGTTATTCAGCCATCTGGAAATAACAACAAGCAGAGGTCATTTTGAGTATAAACAACTTCATACACTCCATACAAACACCTGCAGGAGTGGTTGCCGTCACCGCTGTGATACTGGCGGTTTTATGTCTCATTATGACGATAGCCGCGGTCATGCGGATAAAATCGCTTGAAGCGCGCTGGAGAATGGCCTTCCGTAACTCAGCGGGCAACTCCATAGAGGAAGCAATCGGCAGTCGGCTTGTGTTGGTAGATGGCATGGATAAGCGCGTGGGTTCGCTGGAATCTCATGCACTGCAGGCCGATGCACAGATTTCCAAATGTCTGCAGCGTATCGGCATCGTCAGATATGACGCATATGATGACCTTGGCGGCCAGCAGAGTTTATCACTGGCCATCATGGACAACACCGATAACGGCATCATCGTCACAAGCGTACTCGGCAGGCAAAGTCAGCGAACATACTCCAAGAAGATCGTAAATGGCCGCAGCGATACTCCGTTATCTCCTGAGGAAAAACAAGCGATCATTGAAGCTTACGGTCATCAGGGTTCTGCAACATGAGCGTTGAGATAGACGATCACGAACTGGTTCGCAGAGCACAAGCACGAGACAGGGAAGCATTTGATGCCCTCGTGCGACGCTATGAGAACTATGCATACAACCTGTGCTACCGATTAACCGGTAACGCTTCGGATGCATCAGACGTGCTCACCGATGGCTTCACCCGCGCCTGGAATGGGCTAGCGAATTTCCGAGGTGATGCAAACTTCAGAACATGGATGCATCGCATCATGGTCAACACTTTCCTAGACTTTCGCAAGAAAGCAATGGCACGCCCCAGCTATTCGCTTGATCAGTCCATAGAAATGACCGATCAGCATCTCCAAAGGCAGATCCAAGACGACAGTCCTGGGCCAGCTGATGTCATCGAGATTAAAGAGCTTCAAGACGAACTGCAGCAAGCTTTGATCGCCGCATGCTGCTTGTTTTGTTCCATTTTGAAGAACACAGCTACGATGAGATCAGTGACATCCTCGGTCTACCTGTCGGCACTGTGAAAAGCAGGCTTAACCGTGCTCGCTTAAGTTTACGCGAGATCATACTAAAAATGCGGGAACTGCAGTAAACGGCCTTGCGTCTAATGAGTGGTTTAGGTCGGGAATGACCATGCAGAAGGCGGTAATATAATGCATTGCGATCAGTTTGAAGAGCTCCTCTCCGAATATATGGACGGCAGCCTGCCGCAAGCACTAAAGCGTAACATGGATGCTCACCGTGGTGGGTGCCCTGCTTGCACCAAGCTCGTGTCCGACATGCAGCTTATATATACCGCCATGGAAAACATGCCAGCTCTGGATACACCTCCATGGATGCATGAGCGCATCATGGCTCGCGTAGAAGCAGAGAGCGCTACCCAAAACAAGCGTTCGTTCTGGAGTAATCCATGGAGCTGGGTCGGCACTGTAACGGCAGCCGCCGCTGTAGTCGCACTCGCTTTGATTATTCCGCAGAAATACCAGCCTGCGGTTCAGATGAGCCTGCTAAGCAGACCAGCAGCTACCGTAACCAACGAAAACAAAGAGATGCCTGTTCGTGCCGAACTCGCGACCGCAAGCGGGGAAAATGCAGGATGGGTATTGCGCCTGACCCCTCAAAAAGTGGGTAACGCCGAGGTATGTATCGGAACCCCCAATGGCCAGTCCAGCACGGATACGGTCTATTGGAAAGGCTTGGCAAACGGGCAACCAATCGCGTTACCAAACCAACAGACAGCTATGAACCAGGCATTGTATACCCAGGTTAAATGGTATGACAACACCACGACCTCCTTGTGGCTTCCGCAGCAATTGCTGCCAGATGGCCATTTAGCCAAGGTCAACCTACAAAACGCCAGTATGGAGCATGCACTTAGCTCAATTAGTGCATCCTGGGGAGTTAAGATTTTCCTTAAGGGTCATGTTCAACCTGACGTTCGACTAAACTTACATACACGCGCCGCGAGTGTCGACCAGGTCATGACCTCTCTGGCCAACTTGCTTCAACTGCAAGTTGACAGACCATCGTCTGACACTTATGTACTATCGCAAGAATAGACAGTACCGTATAGATTCACCTTTGCACACTAACCGCAGAGCAACATGCTCTGCGGTTTTGTATTATATTGCAGTAATTGCTTTATGAACGACAAATTCGACAGCTCACTTAAATGGTAAACCTAGCGTCATATACGGGTAAAATGAGGTATCATAAGACAAATACCCTTGTACGGGTAACCTTGGAAGGCCGTGCAGAAGGGTAAGACGTCACTTTGAAAGTACAATATATGGAGGTCTTTCAGAAATGAAGAAGCTTCTACTCGGCATCGTTGCCGCAGCAGCGCTGTTTAGTGCTGCCACTGCATCGTACGCACAGTTGGATCAAACCGTCCCAGAAAAACCGTGGACGATCTCCGCTGGCCTGTTTTTCCACAATGACGATATCGCACCGGGCGTAAAAGTCGACGACGGGTGGTCACTGTCTGCCAACTATACATTTGCCAGCTATCCCAACAGTGAAGGGTTCTTGAATCTACAGACGGACTTCTATACAGTAAAGACCCCTGTAGATAGCAAGAAAGGCTATACCGTCACCCCGCACGTTGGTTATCGCTACTATATCGATACCGACCGGTCGATCTATGTGGCTCCATCTGCAGGTATTTCCTACAGTAATGTCGGCGCCGCTGGCTATGACAAGAAGCTCACAGACATCTCCGCATCTGTCGCACTCGGACTAGTGAAGAACGACATTCGCGCAGAAATCTACTGGAATGCAATTCCTGGACATAACCTGAACGACGACTGGGGACTTAAGGTCGGTTACAGACTCTAATCCCGCTTATTTGGGGCATGCTTAGGCATGCCCCATTGTTATTTTCTGCTGCACCCCAACGAAAGGCCCGGTTCTATCTATGGCTAAATCCACCACCAGGTTCGTCTGTTCTTCATGCGGTACCGAACACCCCCGTTGGTACGGCAAGTGCCCTGAGTGCGGTGAATGGAACAGCATTACCGAAGAGAGCATCGTCATACAGACCACTCCCAGCAAGATGCCCCTTGCCAGCACCCCAACGGCCGTTGCCGGTGCATCACAACCGATAAAGCTTGGCGGAATAGAAGCAGAAGAACAACCGCGAATTCACACAGGGCTATCCGAGTTCGACCGGCTTTTAGGCGGTGGCATTGTTCCGGGCAGTGTGGTTCTGCTTGGCGGTGACCCTGGCGTTGGAAAATCAACCTTACTCACTCAGATATCTGACACACTAAGCCAAACTCTGCCGGTTTTATACATATCGGGCGAAGAGAGTGTTCATCAGGTTAAGCTGCGAGCAAAGCGACTGGGCGCCGGTAAAGGTGATCTGTTCGTGCTGGCAGAAACGGTGCTGGAGCATATGCTGGCTCGCATCGAGACCATGAAACCACCCGTCGTGGTTATAGACTCCATTCAAACAACAAGAGCTGCCAGCATCGATAGTATGCCGGGCAGCGTGGCTCAAGTTCGGGGATGCGGCAATGCTCTGCAGCGTTTAGCAAAAGAACACGGTATTGCCGTGTTCCTTGTTGGCCATGTCACAAAAGAAGGTGGATTAGCTGGCCCTAAAGCACTAGAACACATGGTAGATACCGTGCTCAGCTTCGAGGGTGATGCTCACCTCAACTACCGCATATTGCGAGCTACTAAGAACCGATTCGGCAGCACCGATGAAATCGCACTGTTTGAGATGCGCGGTCAGGGCTTGGTATGCGTTGAGAACCCCTCCGCTTGGTTACTTGCAGAGCGTGCGGAGCAATCACCCGGCAGCGTGGTCACTGCCATCATGGAGGGGTCACGTCCCCTACTGGTTGAGGTGCAGGCGCTGGTCTGCCATAGCTACCTCAACCAACCGAGGCGCCAGGTGACCGGGCTAGACTACAACCGCGTCAACATGATACTGGCTGTGCTGGAGAAGCGAGCAGGTATACGCCTATCCGATAAAGATGTGTTCGTTAACGCCGCGGGAGGCGTTAATGTGCGCGAACCAGCGGCCGATCTGGCAATAGCTTTAGCCGTATGCAGCAGCTTAAGCGATCGGGCGCTTCCGCCTGACCTCGCAGTGATGGGTGAAATTGGATTAGCCGGCGAAGTCCGCGGAGTTACAGCAAGCGAAGCGCGTGCCAAGGAGGTATCACGCATGGGTTTCACCAATATTATCTGTGCCCGACGCGATGCTTCATTGTTGAAACAGCGGCTGATGGACATCCGCACGCTCGGTGTGGGATATCTGCCGCAAGCTCTCAGCACATTGGCGGCACTTCAGTCACAGCAGCCATCAAACGATAGCCAATCTGAAGAGCCTATATGATGAACTAGCCTCGTTCCCTACCGATGAGCATGCATGCCGCACCAACAAGAACATGGCATATTCGGGTATCATTAGGAAAACACTCTTATATGAACTCATCAAGGAGGGCACATGCCATGACCGTAACTCATGTTGTCAACGGCGATCATACCGCAGAACTCATA
>CAZFLA010000007.1:23157-63174 GCA_964519405.1 uncultured bacterium | reverse complement strand
GGAACTGACAAAACGCCCGCCAGTTGAAGTGCCCTGCGGAAGGCAACTGCATGTCCAGAACTGCCGACCAAAGGAACCCAAACGCAAACAGGCAGATCGCCGCAAAACGAGGAAAGTTGCTGACAGCAAACGAACGGATCTGCACGGTGCCGTCGTGCAGAGTGATCGAGGCTTCTTCCCACTGCTCATATTTCGGATGCCCATCATTCAGCACCGTCGATTGTTCAAAAGCACGGATACGTGCGCTGCTGTCATCTTCTATCATGGCGTTTCCTAGGAGCCGGAATTAATGCATCGCGCGGTGTAATAATACATCAAGGTGCCATTAATACTGGACACATTCACTTCCTTCTTCAGCAAATCATACAGCTCCGGTTTCGTAAAACGATAGTAGTAGATACCACCATCATGCTCTCCCTCTTTACTTCCAAACAAACGAGTAAAGATTGAGTGTTTATACGCCGATACAACCATGGTTTGATCGGGTTTTAATACCCGGCTTAGTTCGCGGATGGCCTGATGCCGCAGCTCACTTGTCGGGATATGTTCGAGTACGCCGCAGCTTACCACCCTGTCACACATATCTGTATTTAACGGCATATTACACAGATCGGCTTGAATGAGATCGACATTATCAACACCGGCATCTCGAAGTTTCTGCGCACATGAGAGAAGAGACTCCCAGCTAAAATCAACAGCTATCACTCGTTTACTCTTTCGAGCAAACTGTTCAGTCATACGCCCGGTTCCGCAGCCTGCCTCTAGCAGGATATGTCTGGAACAGATATCTAGGCTACGAATGGTCATGGGTATCTCTAGCAACCCGTATAAGGTAAGGTGCCACATACGATCATAATCACCCACCTGAGCGTCTCGGGCTTGCATCTCTTTTTGTTGGTGAATGGTATCGGCAGAGAGAGTTTTCTCCATTCGAGCTGGTTTACGAAGGTGATCAGGCAGCATGCGGGGTATGCCGTTGCTAATGATATAAGCACGATTGCAAACAGGGCAAGCTAACAACCCAGAGCTCACGATGTCATCGTTGACCACTTTGTCTTTTAGCTCCAAAGTAGAATCACATCCTGCCGTACAACGCAGCATTGGTACAAGAGACAGATGCATTAAATGATTATCTCCTTAAGGCAGCAGCCTATGGCGGAAATGAGTGGCTGCTACCATACAGTATATGCGAATTCGCCCGGTCTGGCTTATCAGACCGGGTGTCATTTTCTCAGCTATTTAACCGGCACAATCTTAACCGGATTAAGATCGGTGTTCCAATTACCCCAGTTCACACCAGGCTGAGCACTATATGCGTATCCGAAAAACACTTTTCGTTTGACATCAATGTGGCCTTGGGTATCGGAACTAATGCCGCAGTTGTGCAGCCATGGATGCAGGTTTTGAGTCACGCGAACCGGCTCACTCCAAGCAAAACCGTCTTGAGACGTTCTCACTGCAACAAAGCTCTCTGGTCCCATACGGCTAGCAGTGCTGACTGAAATGAAGCATTTATACGCATCAACATATTTCACATCGGCGCTGTCCTCATCAGCCATCCTATTCCAACAGACGCCAACATACTTCATTTTTGCAGGCCAGTTTTCGTCATCAGCCGGTGCTGTTGCAACCATCGTTCGGTTGATGGGTGTTCTGTTCGATAACGGACCTTCTGCGCTAATGATGGTGTAGTAGATATACAACGTGTTGCCAAGCTTCACAAAACTGGGCTCACCGGCACCCCACACTCGTAATGGTGTTCGAAAAGGCACAATCGGTATAGGTTTGGATCCTCCCCAGCCAGTTCCATTCCACTTTTCAAATGGACCAGTTGCGTTAAGGCTGCGAGCCACAAATATCTCGTTGCGGTTGCCAGCGATATTATCAACAGCTGTTACGCCTAGATAGAAATATTTTCCCAACTTGATGACACCGGGATCGCAAACACTGAACTTATCACGCGACTGAGGAGATGCCATCAGCACGATGGTTTCATCACTCGCATGCTGACCCTCTGCGGTGAGCTTGCGATGCCGGATCCAGTCCCACTGATGATACTGATCGCCTGGCACTATGCCTTCACCGAAGGGAACAGACTTGGGGTTATCGGGCACATTCTCAACCGACCCGCCTGGAGATGCATAGTAGGAATCTATGCTTCCGTCTGGATTTATTAGCAAGGTAGGTCCATATCGGTAAGCGATGCCATCTTTCGTTGGGTCGAAAATCGTCCAGCCTTTTTCAGCTTCTAAAGTCAACTGTTTCACGGGTTTCGCGTAACAGCTCATTGGCAGTAGAACAGCTACTAATAGCAGCGATATCAACGCATTCATCATATCTTAAGCTCCTGAGGTTAGTTAGGTTCGCAGCTTTGTGAGACTTACTCATCACTTCAACAAGTCGTCTGCAGTTTCCTTCATGAATGGATCGTTACCTGCCGTCACTACTGTCCCACTGCAGCTCATACATAGCCCGTGCATTTGCTAACGGCACAGCATCATGTAGTTCGGTTGTGCTTCCCATAAAATAACGCCGTCCATTAGTGGCTTCGATGGCTTTTTTGCAGCAGCTCCTAACCTCATCAGCAGACGCTAACGGCAGCAGCTGGCTCACATCGATGCCTCCCGCCATGAACAGCTGCGGTTGAAGTCTGCGCACCTCTTCGATGCTCATACCCGCACAGGTCTCTATGGGGTTGATACCGTCGATACCTGTATCCGCTAGGTCAGCCAAGATAGGCGTGAGGTCACCGTCGCTGTGGAATAAGCAGCTCACACCATACTGATGCCAGGCCTCAACTAACCTTTTGAGCCGGAAAAAGAAGTGATCTCTCAGCCATTTTGGGTTGAAGATTGGTCCGCCTTTTGCTGCAATATCATCATAGGTCAATGCGACCTCAATGGTGCCTGTCGGAGCCAACGCATGCACCCACCTAATTTGAGCCTGGTTACGTGCCTCTAGCCAGTCATCCACCAATTCGGGTTCATCTGCACAGAGTTCGGAAAACAGCTGCAGGCCACAAAGCGCATATGTTTCTGTAAGCCCAACCCCGCTTTCCAGCACAAACATCGGCAGTTCACTGGCATCTGTCACACTGTTCATACATTCCGAATAGAAGTTATTCACCATATCCACAGTGCTCTTTACAGAAACAGCATCAACGGTAGTCGATGCACCATATGAAACAAGCTGATTCTTTACCCATTCAGCAAGACCATCCACATCGCTGTAGGGGCGTTTACTCACCCAACTCGTCCATCGCTCTATTTGCCATTCGTGGCCGTCACCACCCACAATATGTGCCGGGGCATTGGGACCGCCTATCATACGCGTCATATCAAGACAGCGTGATATCGCTGCGGCTTTGAGTTTAGCACCGTTCTCCACAGTGAGCTTCTGCCCACCGTAATACTCAATCACGGCGTCATTCATCAGAATGTCATACAGAGGCACTCGATCGACTTCGTCGCCCCGAATTGCCCGCGCAACACGTTCCCTGCGGCTCATCTTCACCATAGTTATATATCTCCATCTTTACGGTACAGAGTCGGAAAAAATTGCTTCCTGTGCCACAATAAAAATAGTAAGTAATTTCTTTTGAGGTCACAAGATGCAATATCGTGAATACGGACGCACCGGGATCAAAGTTTCAGCACTTGGTTTTGGTGCCATGCGTTTACCATTCCAGGATGTCGATCTATCGGTCAACATCCTTCACCACGCCATGGATTTAGGAGTGAACTTCGTCGACACCGCGTATGTCTATGGTGAGGACGGCGCCAGTGAGAAAGTCGTTGGCAAAGCGCTCAAAGGCCGGCGTGACAAGATCATTGTAGCATCCAAAAACCCACTCTTCGATGAAACTGCGGAGGGCTGGAGAAATCGGCTGGAAACAACCCTAACTCGCCTAGACACCGACTATCTTGACTTCTACAAGGTCGTGCATGGCATCAACTACAGCAACTATGAAGGCGTATATCTAGACACACTGCTTCCAGAGATTATGAAGGCTAAAGAGGCCGGTAAAATCCGCCATATCACATTCAGCAGTCACGACAACCCTGAGAATATCATCAAGCTCATCGATACAGGAGCCTTCGAGGGCATGCTGGTGCAGTATAACCTGCTGGATAGGCGCAACGAGCCAGCGTTAGCCCGGGCACTTGAAGCTGGTATGGGTGTGGAGATCATGGGACCGGTTGGCGGAGGACGTCTGGGCATGGCCAGCAGCCGCTTACGCGACATTATTCCCGGAATTTCCGGTACCCCTGAGCTAGCCATCCGGTTTGTGTTGAGTAATCCAGCAGTCGTCACTGCATTTAGCGGCATGAACACTATGCAGCAAGTGGATGAGAACTGCGCTACTGCCAGCCGCGAGGAGCCCCTTAGCGATTCAGAACGGCAGTGTATTGAGCAGGCGCTGGAGGAAAACCGAAAGCTCAGTGAGCTTTACTGCACCGGATGCAACTACTGCATGCCCTGTTCACAAGGTGTTGCTATTCCAGAGATCTTTGCGGCTATGAACCACCATAAAGTATGGGGGCTCACCGAGCTAGCTAAGAACATGTATGCTCACTTCGGGCCAAACAACAAAGACGGCAAACAAAACGCAGAGGCTTGTGTGGAATGCGGTGAATGCGAAAGCAAGTGTCCGCAGCACATTGAAATCATGCAGCAACTGAAAGATACCCACACCGCATTAGGCTAAAGACTACTGCGGCATGATGCAGTCGGCGGTGCATGTCACCGCCGACTGCTAAGTGATATCCCGTTACGAAATCAGATATTCCGGTTCAGCTTTATACAGAGCAGTTAACGACATCACCAAGACAACCACAGCAAATCCCACTGCTTGGAAGAAAAGTCCGGATAAATCCATGTTTCCTTGTGATAACCTGGCATGCGTCACTGCATTAGTGAGTATTTGAAGCAGCGTTGCAGGAATCATAGCATGCAAGACAATACCGCCAGTTTGCTTGAATGTTCGTTGACTTCCACCAACCGCTATCGCCGTCATAATACCTGCCAGTATTGAAGCAATAATGATACGCCCAAAAATCGACAAAACAATACTCATCCATACTATTACCGGTAATACCTTAACGACATCTTTTTTAAACACTTCAACGATGTTGCTATTGTTTACACCATTCAGTTGAGCCATAGGTATGACTGTTGGTTTACCGCCAGGAGGCAAGGCGTAGATATGATCACTAGTCAACAACACCTTGTATATCTTTGGATAACTTGCGGTTACCATCTCAATTGTCGTGCGGTTAGTTGTATCAATAACGATAACAGTTTGACCTTCTTTGTCATTGTATACATAAGGCTGTGGAATGTTTGGCACTACGAGCCGCCCTTGTTCCACCTTAAAAGGCGGCAAGTTCTTAGCATAGCCACTCGTCATCTGCATAGCGACGTCAACTCTCTTTGAAGCAACCAAACCAAACACATATCCACCAATGAGCGTCATGATGACCATGGCGCCCAGTGCTCCGCCGATACCCGCATTCATCAACTGACCGTAGCCCTTACGCGGGCAAAAAGCTAACAGAAATCTCTTCAAAAAGAACAATATATGCCTCCTGTCGTCATTGCACTATCAACTAAATAATCTGCTTACGGAATCCATCTCACTATCTGGTCTTGCTCTTTACGCTTGCGTATACCAAGCGACAGTTTGGGGTAACCAATGGGCAGAGCAGCGATCGGCACCAAATGATCTGGCATGTTCAAGCTAGCCTTGATTTCATCTGCACGAAACGAGCATACCCAACAGCTTCCTAGCCCTTCATCGGCAGCAGCCAAATGCATGTGCTCCACACAGATCGCAATGTCTATACCATGGTGTGGTTGCTTGTCTGAGCAGTGCGGCCACTCCAGTGTCGTGTCCGAACACGCCACAATCACGACTGGTGCGGTCGCTATATACCGCTGGTATATGCGCGGAAACATCGCCTTCTTCACATCATTATTCGTAACCACATATAGAACCCATGGCTGTTGGTTCCTGGCACTTGGTGCTAGCCGGCCGGCTTCCAATATGCGCTCCAGTTTCTCTGGTTCAACAGCCTTTTGCGCAAAGAACCGGATACTCTTTCTTTTCCGGCACAAATCAAGAAACTCATGCGGCATTTCGGAATCTCCTAGCGCCTCACTCAGGCTGCAGATGTGGCATCCACGGCTTGACTTCTCATGGTCACTACTTCACCCAGCGGATGATTTCGTCCGCCGACTTACGCGTTCGGCGTTCATGGGTTTGCTCAATGTATCCTATGGGCATAGCAGCGATGGGCACTAGCTCATCGGAAAGCTGCAAGGCCGTCCTTACCGCAGTTGGGTCAAACGCACATATCCAACAACTGCCTAAGCCCTCATCTGCAGCAGCAAGATGAATATGCTCCACACAGATCGCCAGATCTACATCATAGTGGTTTTTCTGGTCATACGCCCGCACCCAGGCCTCCGCAGGTTTTGCGCACGCCACGATGATCACCGGCGCTTCGGTGATCCACTGCTGTGTCTCCCGCTGGAACATTGCCTTCTTAACGTCTTGATTCGTGACCACAAAAAGCGTCCAAGGTTGTCGATTGGTTGCGCTGGGAGCCAGACGTGCAGCCTCCAAAATCCGCTGCAGCACCTCTGGTTCTATGGGTTGTGATTTATAACGCCGAATGCTTTGCCGTTTTTGGCAGAGTTCTAGAAAGCTCATGCTGGTTGCACCTCCGGTTGTGCTTTGTATAACGCCATTATCGATATGGCTATTGTGCATACGAGAAAGAGTGCGGTTGATAACCCACTCACATCAGTGGATCTGGTCACCGAAAACTGCAGAGTGTATAGCATGCTGCATACCATCTGAAGCAGTGTGCCTGGTATCATAGCATGCGTCACAGTCTTTAGCACTACTGAGTATATCGGTGCGGTGCCTTCTATCTTGATTAGGCTAAGTATACCTGCTAGGAATAGAGCCAGTGCCCCACGACCAACAATCGACATCAACAATATCACTACATACAACAGTTTTTCGGTAGTGACCACCGCTTTGTGGAGATGCTCGCGCACATTTTGGTTGTTCATACCATTCACCGCGGCTAATGCGATAAAGGCATACCGACCCGACTGTGCGGCTCTTATGTTGATTTTGTCACTCACCATGATAACCCACGGCTTGTTGTAACGCTTGACCATATCATTGGTGATGGACTTGCCGTTCGGATCAATTATAACCACAGCATTATCATATAGTTTCACGAAGGGCATCCCGACGTTAGGCATGTTCAGCTTGCCTCCGGATACAGTAAACGCAGGCAGCTGCTTGGCCATATCGGAAGCAACAGGCAGCACCTTGTTGAACACAGCTTGGTTGCTGACCAGCGACAAAAAGCAGCTTAGCGCCGTGATAACCACGAAGGCACCAAAAGCACCTAAGCCATTTGCAGCCATCAGTTTTCCATAGCCCTTCACTGGTTGGAAAGATAACACAAACCTTTTGATAAAGAACAAGCCCTACACTCCTATGCTGCGAATTACAGCCGATTCTAATGTATCAAAAAGGCATGCAACATGCGCACTGCCAGCAGCTATTCATCAGCCCTTATTTGTTCGGGGCGAGTAAGTTCAACTATCTCATATTCGGGCTCTGCCCGGTACAAGGCCACCAACGACAATACCATGGTAAATACACCAAAAAAGGCAGCCAGAATCCAGTATGGCATATTCGCAGGATTCGGCACTGGCGCTGCTAAAGCGCCTATCACGCACAGTACTAACTGCATCGCCGTGGCGGGAATCATCGCATGGGCGACCACCTTTGCGGTGACCTGTATGGGGAATCGTTCGCCGTTTATACCGATGATGCTGAGTATAAATCCAAGCACAAACATGAACACGATACGCCCCACCACAGATAATGTGTTCAACCCATCAACTACATGGTAGATCAAAGCCGATACCATAACGGACAACAACACATGGGCTGTGCTGTTATCCATTTGGGGCACAACACGTCCGATAGCCGCTAGGTAATTGTCTGGGCCGGCAGATTCATTATCGTAGATATATTTCGATGTCACCAGATACCAGTCTGATCCGACAAAGTTCGCATGCATCTGCTCCAGGGTGGTCCTATTGGTTGTATCAATAACAACCACAAAATCCTTAGTCCTATATACATACGGCTGGGGAACAGTCGGTATAATTAATGTACCATTGCTGTCAACGGAAAACTGAGGAAGGGCTTTAAGAGTTTGCTGAATATACCCCGTCCACCGGAGCATATAGAGGGCAACACACAGCCTAAGAAAGAGGATACCAACCACTGTAGCTGTAAGCATTGCTCCTAATGCCCCCATACCCGAAGCCGACATCAACCGAGCATATCCCTTGATGGGACAAAATGCGAGCACAAACCGCTGCTGAAAGCGCATCATTGACCTCCGCACGCATAACCTTTTGACAGTGACATTCTACTAAAAAAACACCCGTAAAGTATGATCTTTACGGGTGTGCATCGATAATAAGTAAACGTCAGGCTATCATAACCTAGCAGTCTCCGGACGGCGGCGCAGTGTCGCTACGGAAGTGCATGCGATGCCCTCTTTTCTGCCGATAAAGCCCATCTTTTCGTTGGTGGTGGCTTTCACATTCACTCTCTCAGCCGTAATTTGGAGTATTTCGGCAATACGCTGCCTCATCTGTGATACATATGGGTGCATTCGAGGCGCTTCGGCGATGATTGTTGCATCGATGTTTTCAATACTCCAGCCGTCTGCTGCGACCTTGCTCCATGAGGAGCGCAAAAGATCGGCGCTGTCGGCATTCTTGTATGCAGGGTCGGTATCGGGGAACAGGGTGCCGATGTCATCGTGCCCGGCTGCACCCAGCAGCGCATCGATGATAGCATGGAGCAGTGCATCAGCGTCGCTGTGCCCAGCTAGCCCCATTTCGCTTTCTATTTGGATACCGCCCAAGATAAGCTCCCTGTCATCAACCAACTGGTGGCTGTCATACCCGAAACCAGTACGCGTTTCAAAACTACCCAACAGTATCTCCTCCATCTCAAGCTGATCCTCAGGATAAGTCAGCTTAATATTGGTTGTTTCTCCGGGAACTACCGTCACGGGGTGGAATGCTTCGACAACAGAAGCATCATCGGTTGGATTCCCCTCTCGGAAGTCGAACCGATCGTATGCACTGCGGAGCACGCCAAGGCTAAACCCCTGAGGAGTCTGCACCCGCATCAAGTCGACTTTAACGCCGTCGTTCTGCCTTGCAGATCGGGCCGTTGTTCCATGGGTATGTCCATCTGCATCCACCCACCACAGAGTGTCGCTGATCCTTACTACAGGAACGGCTGCTCCGTGCTGCTGTGCGCAGCGCGTCACTCGTGTGATGAGGTCTGCGCTCACTGCGGCCCGTGCACAGTCATGAACCAGCACCAATCCGTCGTCATCATTGATGGCATCCAAACCAGCCATCACCGATTCCCAGCGGGCATGCCCGCCTTCGACAACATCAGTCACTTTATCAAACTGTTTTGCGAGTGTTTTCATACTGTCCTTGTCTTCGTCTGATGTGACGAGAACAATATGCTGCACATCTGGATGGGCATCAAACGCATGGAGGGCCCACCATACTACTGGCTGCCCTCCAATGCGTGCCCATATCTTATTGTTACGGCTACCGAATCTTTCTCCTCGTCCGGCCGCCAGCAAAATTGCGTGAGTTACGTTCACCGTAGTCCCCATCATCCTCATCCGTGTCTTGGGCATTTGCGAAGATCATTTTACCGGCGGGTGTCTGCAATAAGCTGGATACCACCACGATGATCTCCTGATCGATACAGTCGCGAGCACCCTCAACCACAATCATGGTGCCGTCGTCAAGATACCCGACACCTTGGTTGGGCTGGTTGCCCTCCTTGATAATCTTAACTTTTAACTCCTCACCAGGCAAGGCAACCGGTTTTAAGGCGTTAGAAAGCTCGTTTACGTTTAGCACGCGAACGCCTTCTAGCTCCGCAACCTTGTTAAGATTATAGTCGTTGGTCACTATGACGCCGTTTATGCGCTGGGCGATCATAACAAGCCGTTTGTCTACCGGTTCATTTGGGTCTGCCAAGTCATCATATGTTCGCAGCTCCAGATGCCGTTCTTTCTGCATTTGGTTCAAGATGTCCAGTCCGCGGCGGCCTCTTGCACGGCGAAGCGAATCGGAGCTGTCAGCAATGTACTGCAGCTCGTCAATCACAAAGCCAGGAATATACAAGATGCCTTCAACAAAACCTGTTCGGCAGACATCCAGCAGCCGACCGTCGATAATGACATTGGTGTCGAATATCTTCACCTTTGCTGTATCCATAGCCGTCTTTTCTTGAGCGACTACCCCTGGCTGTGCAGCCATTGGAAAACTAACATCCTTCAGGCTCAAGAGAGCGGAAACGGCTAGATATATCAGCACCACAGATATGCCAAAGGTTAACGTGGGGCCCATAAGCCCGCTTTTCGGCAGTACCAACGCAAACGGGATGGTGATAACCAATCCGATGATCACACCAAACGTCACGGCCACTTTTTCACGCGGATCAGTTCGTTCTAATCGGTCTTGAATACCTAGTATCCAGTTATAGAATTTCGGCCATAGAACGAGAGCGATTAATACACCGATAAGTAAAAGGGCTACCTTCACTACGAGATAATAATTTTTGCTCAGGGACAGCATTGGGTTATGCTGCAGATAATCAATAAACCAGATAGAACTCTGGTACCCAGCCACAGCGCCTAACGCCATTACTGCGGCAAATAGAATGTAACGGAAAGTCTTGGCTGTATTCACAGACCGCGTCCTCCTTGAGATATAAATAAATGAAACTTAATGTAAATCATACTACCTGTATTACTATAAAACAGCGCATATCTCTATACGCAGCATCATGGGCTTAGTGAACGTCCTCATGGACGATGTTAATAGACACAGATATCCCCCGTAACCATATACTATACGGTTGACGGCAGTCTACCTGCTTCTAATAATCGATCTTCTAGTTAGTTACGAACAAATTGACACGTCACCAACAAGGTAGAACGAACCTGTCAGAAGCACTAGGTCTTCACTTCCGGCTAGTTTCTTAGCAAGCTCAAGTGATGTGTTCGCATCACGACTGGTCATTATCTTGCCATTAAACTGCCGAAATGGTTCGGCTAATCGTGTCAGATTCATGCCGCGCCGATCTTTCGGCGTAGTCAGTATCACGACGTCAGCAAAACGTCGGATTAACTCAGCCATCGGCGTAGGCTTATGGGGCTGCGTCATACCAAAAACCACAATACGTTTTCGATGCGGAACAACTTCCGCGACCGAATCGAGCAAATTACCTAACGCTTGTGGGTTATGCGCGCCATCAAGCACAATCCAAGGATTCTTGCCTACAACCTGCATCCGTCCGGGCAGCCATGCCTTCAACAATCCTTCGGCAATACTGAGCTGCGAGATGTTACTAAAAGAATTAGACGCTAATACACTGCAAATTGTTGCAGCGGTACAGGCATTTATTGCTTGATATTTACCAAATAATCCAATTTTATACGTTGCAGAGAGATCTCCAATACCAGATATGCTTACATAGGGTATACCATCAAGCATTTCATAGTGATATGTCACTGAAGAACCGCAATTGCTGCCAGCTGATGCAATAATATGGTAATCACTTTCGCATTCAACCGTACGTTTTTCGATGACCATACGCGGTTCAGATTCAGTGACCGCACTAACAACAGGAACTCCTTTTTTGATGATCCCAGCTTTTTGATAAGCAATCTCACCCAATGTGGAACCCAGTCGCTCCATATGGTCAAGTCCTATGCTGGTGATGGCACATACTTCGGGGGTTATTACATTTGTGCAGTCCAGTAAACCGCCCATCCCCACTTCGATCACCGCAGCATCTACTTTTTGTTCAGCAAACCAGGTAAATGCTAATGCTGTTTTTAGCTCAAATTCCGTAACCTGCCCTAAAGAGGTCGCAGCTATCTGCTCGATCATCGGTTTGATGCGTCCCACGATATCGGCAAATGCATCCTCGGAGATCATCTCACCGTTAATCTGAACCCGTTCACGCAGATCGAATACATATGGGGAGAGGTAAACACCAGTTTTATACCCTGATGCCTGTAATATCGATGCTGTCATCGCACATGTGCTGCCTTTACCGTTTGTACCTGCAACATGAACGCACTTATACATGCGATGAGGGTTGCCCAGCATACCAAGCAATGCTTCCATACGCTGATTGCCCAGCTTAATGCCAAACCTCTTTAGGCTTTGCATATATTCGACGGCATCATGAAAACTGATTTGCAATATCATTACCCCATGTATTGAGTTAGTATACGCCGAGTTGACGTATATCTCTGCGCAGGCTAATCATCACCATAGCAACAATGCAAAATGCAATGCATATCCACACCGCAAATGGAGCTCCGTAGTGGCAAGCCAACCAACCCGCTATTAATGAACCGAATGGGCCGATGCCCGACATCGCATATATATGCAGCGACGCAGCACGCCCCGTCATATCTGGTGGAGCCAGAAGCTGCAGCAACGAGTTATTGGATGCTAATGTGCTAACCATCCCGCAACCGACTAAAGCCAAACCGACCAATGCAATTGAGTATGCGGTCATGTTGTGCCATACAGAAGCACCGTTAAAGATGACCAAACCAACACAAAGTATCGTCGACGTAATAATCAGCGAAATACCCCGAGGCACCCTGCCAACAAGCCGGCTTAACAGCAGTGCACCAATCAGCGCGCCTATGCCAGTGGCACTATACATAGTGCCCAAACCATTTGGACCCAGTTTGTAGATATCTTTGGCATATACCGGCAGCAAGGCCACATATGATAAGCCAAATAGGCATATCACTGCATCCAGCGACAGCAATGCTTTCATCAACCCATTGTTGGCGATCATACGCAGCGCAGCCATGACTTCAGAAAGCGCAGAGCCATGAAGAGATGCTTCCTGTTGGCTTCTTACCGTAATAATCGTCATCATGTAGATCAACACAAAGTAGCTTGCGGCATTCACTGCAAAACACATACCCGCGCTATATTTTGTCATGATGATAGCTCCAACCACTGGGCCGGCGATGCGCGATATGTTGAAAGCGACGCTGTTCATGGCGATGCCTATGGGCATCTGGTCGGCGCCCAGTATATCCATCACCATAGCCTGCCGCGCAGGGCCATCAGCCATCAGCACAAATCCGCCCAAAACGGCCACCACAACCACATGCCAAAACTGCAGATGCCCTGTTAGTGCTAGCCATGACATAGTACCATTCAATACTAAGTTCATGGAAGCGGTAACAACAACAAGCCGACGCCTATCAAACCTGTCGGCTATAACACCGCCAAATAATCCAAACAAAGTAATAGGCATTTGTGCGAGAAATGGTACCAATCCCAGAAGAAATTGACTATTTGTGAGTTGATAAACATACCAGCCTAAAGCAACATTTTGTATCCAGTTGCCCAGGAACGTAACAAATATACCAATCCAATACAGCCTGTAGCTTCGTACCGCCCAAACAGATACAGGAGGTTTATGAACAACATCGGTGGTATCAGGCTTAGCTGTGAGCATACATATATGGTATCATTTCTGGAATTTTGTCTGTTGATGCCTCAGCGCACCATACATCATGATGATAACACCATCCATAAACAACAGAAGGCGGCATCTCTGGAGACACCGCCTTCTGAAAGAAACGTCAACCTAATTTTTGGCCTTAGGTGCTGGCTGAGCTGGTGCTTGTTCTGGCTTAGCACCCTTAACCGCAGATGGCATAGGTCTTGGAGCCATTTGCTGTTTGTAATCAGCAATGATCTTCTTCTGCTCTTCGACTAGCTTTGGCTGACCCAATTTCTTGTATTCATCCAATATGCGGTCTTGCGCCTGCATGTTTCGTGTATTGGCAACCTTGCTGGCCATTTGAAGCTGCTCTATAGCACCCTTGGTGTCGCCAAGCTCCCTAAGCAGCTGCGCAGTTTGCATTCGCACTTCAACACTTTCGATACGTCGAAGCGTTAAACGGAATGTATCGGCTGCTTTTTGTTTTAACTGCTTCGCCAGTGTTGGGCTTAAAGATGGGCTGCTGGCCTGCATGGTGTATAACTGAGCTAACTCCAGCTGAGTATTTGTTGAACTAGATGTTTTGCTGGCTTCTTCGAAAAGTTTAACAGCTCTTGATAGTCCCTCTGGGGTATAAACGCTTACCTTAGGATCACCAAACACCTGGTCGAACAGCTTAATCTCAGGATCCATAATCTCAACTTTTACGTTTTCCATTAGGTTGTTCTGGTATTTGCTCCAAGCTGCCTGCTTCTGCATTTCCTCGTATGATTTCTTATACTTGGCTCTCTTCTGTTGGTAGTCTTTAGGAATACCGGAAGTAATTCGGTCAATCTTAATGATATGGTATCCAAGCTTACTCTTTACTGGTTCAGAAACCTGGCCAACCTTCATTTTGTTGACAGCATCTGCAAATTCTGTAACGTACATGGAGCCTAGGTTGCTTCGGATACTGGTTCCCAAGTCGCCGCCCTTGCTTTTGCTGCCAGGATCATCCGAATACTGAGTTGCCAATTTAGCGAAGTCTTCACCCTTCTTGATCTTGCCTTCAAGGTCGTTAGCGATCTTAAGCGCGTCAGCATCGCTGCGTTTGCTTGTGGCTATCAAGATGTGCCGAATATTCAGTGTGTCCATACCGGCTTGGATCTGCGCGTCTGTAGCATCTGGTGCGACGCTGACTTTCGCCTGAAGCCGCTGTTGCAGTATGCCGAGCTTCAGCTGTGCGCTGTCGTTCTTAACGGCTTCTTCAGCGGCACTGTTGACTAGTTCATCAACCGACTTTCCAGTCTGCTTCTTAACAAAATCTGCCCATTCCTTGTCGGACATCGGCTTCTTCTGTGCGAGCTGCATTCTCTGCATCTCAATCTGCATGCCGAGTTGTTTTTTTGCTTCGGCTAGCAGTTCATCGTCTTTAACATCAACGCCTTCGCGTTTTGCGGCATCTTCAATGATCGCAGCCTGTTTCAGCTGCTGGAAAGCCTGATATCCCTGCATCACCTGATACATTGCGTCATCAGAACCGGAATACTGCGCCATCTGCTTGCTCATTTTGCTTTCGGCATCAGCAAGCTGCTGTCGCGTAATATTGACACCATTTACCTTGGCTACGATGTCTGCTTCCTGTGTACGTCCCCCGCCTCCCAGTGAACCGCCACCAAAGTAGGCAACCATACTGAGGCCAAAGACTACGGCTAGTAAAACCGCTACGGCTGCTCCAACATGGCTAAATCGATCGCGAGATCGCCGTAATGAAAAGAGTGCGTCGTCATCATTATGTGACGTCGACCGGTTCGGCTGAGATGATGATTTACTGGGCTTTTGGTTATTTCCGTTCGCCATGGTTCGCCTGACTCCTACGATCTAAATTTAAAAACTTCTTTGTTGAGTAGTGGTAAATGATACCGCTATCTAACGACGTAAGCTACACCTTTCGATTTTAACTCAGCGGCAAACTTGTTTACATTTTGTTTGACTCTGTATTGAGCTAACTGAACGGCATATCCATTACTAGATTTTACGATGCTGGCTCCTGGAACATGCGACCTAATGCTGGTTAATGCAGATTGGGCCTCAGAATGCGATTTGTAATGTGTGGCAGCCATCACCCGATATACACCCGCCGCCGGTTTAACCGGCGGTAGTTTTGATTGGTCATCCAATTTTGTTGGCTGTTGAACAGGCAGGTTTGGCACCTTCTTTTCAGCAGGCTGTTTCGCCTTTGGCGTCACAGCTTTTGGTGGAACAACTTTTGGCGGCTGCACCTTTGGTTGAGTAGTTTGTTTCACAACCGGTTTCGGTTTCTGAACCGCTGGTTCTGCACGTTTCGCCGTGACATGTTTGGGCTCTGGGTGTTTAACCTCAGAATGCTCCACAGGTGCGGACATGTGCTTCACAGCTTTACTTTCGGTATGGACGGGCTCTGCCTGTTTTTTGGGCTCGGGCTTTGCTTCGGATGGCTTAGGCTCAGTCCGTTCAGGCTTTGAACTCTCTTCAGTTTTAGTAACCGGCTTCGGCTCTGCAGGCTGAGATGGTTTTGTTTCGATGACCTCAACTTGAACATCGTCAGCGGCCTTATTTTTAACTTCCGGCTTCTTACTTTTACTGGGCTCCAATGGTGCCACAACGGGAGCAACAGAAGGTTTCGGAATATTCACTTTCTGCTGTGCAGGTTGTTTCAGTGCGGGCCTAATCAACCCGCCAATAGCATATGCAGCCACCAAAGCCACCAGCAGCAGTATTATCCACCAACCTGAACTCTGTTTTCGCATAGATGATCTGTTATTTCTCACGAGATTCTGTTCCTTACGCCTCGCCCCAGCTAGTTTTTGGTTCCACTTTGGCGGTATCACCCAGCAATTCCAGGAACGCCTTCCTGTCTAGGGTCTCTTGATCCATCAAGGCTTCTGCAACTCGAACAACCATGTCATGGTTGGCTTGAAGAATGCCCAGTCCGCGTCGGAAACACTCATCAACGATGGTTCGAATTTCGTTGTCGATGATTGTGGCTATCTCTTCACTATAGTTGCGGTCTTCCATGATATCACGGCCAAGGAATGGGTTGCCATGGCGTCGTCCAAACGTAAGATGTCCCAGTTTGTCGCTCATACCATATTCGCATACCATCGCTCGTGCGATCTCGGTTGCTCGGCTAAGGTCGTTGTTGGCGCCAGTCGTCGCCGTGCCGAACCGCATGGTTTCAGCTGCGCGTCCACCGAGGAACGAGGTAATTGCATCAAGCAAGTGTGCTCGTGTCACCAAGAAACTGTCTTTTTCAGGCAGATACATTGTTACGCCTAATGCCATACCACGCGGCAGGATGGTTACTTTATGCACAGGGTCCGAATTTGGCAGCAGTTCGCCAACAATCGCATGCCCCACTTCGTGATAAGCCACCATCTCTTTATCAGAGGGGTCAATCAAGCGGCTCTTTTTCTCAGGGCCAGCTATCACTCTATCAACAGCCTCTTCAATATGCCGATTTTCAATTACCTTGCAGTCTTCACGTGCAGCCATCAAAGCCGCTTCGTTGACTAAATTCGCTAAATCAGCTCCGCTAAATCCAGGCGTCATCTTACTGACAGCAATTCTATCTACGTTGTCATCAAAAGGCATATCTTTCATATGCACACGCAGAATTTCCTCACGCCCTTTTTGATCTGGCGGATCAACCATCACCTGCCGGTCGAAGCGTCCGGGACGCAGCAACGCAGGGTCAAGAACGTCAGGCCGGTTTGTGGCGGCAAGCAAGATAATACCGCTGTTAGGGTCGAAGCCATCCATTTCAACCAGCATTTGGTTAAGCGTCTGTTCCCGTTCGTCATGACCGCCGCCTAAACCAGCACCTCGTTGTCTGCCTACAGCATCAATTTCATCGATGAAGATCAGACAAGGGCGGTTAGCCTTTGCAGTTTCAAACAAATCACGAACACGGCTAGCACCAACACCCACGAACATCTCAACGAACTCAGAACCGCTGCTATGGAAGAATGGTACTTCAGCCTCGCCAGCAACAGCACGAGCAAGCAGTGTTTTACCGCATCCAGGAGGGCCCAAAAGCAACACTCCTCGAGGGATTTTAGCACCGAGTGCCGAGTATTTTTTGGGGTTCTTCAGGAAGTCGACAATCTCAGAAAGCTCTTCCTTGGCTTCATCTACACCCGCAACATTAGCAAACGTCACTTTAGGTGTATTTTCACCGGCCCGCCGTGCGCGGCTGCGCCCGAAGGACATCGCTTGGTTGTTACCCGACTGCGCTTGGCGCATCATGAAGAACCAAAAAACGCCCATGATCAGTATCACAGACAACAACGGCAACAGCCCCTGGATAATTTCATTCGCAGGAGACTTTATGAACGTGAACTTAACAGACTTGGCTTCCATTCTGTCTAGCAGTTTGGCCCTAGCCTGAGGTGTATCGGGCAGAATTGCCGTGTATTGCGTGTTATCCAGACCATTCAAAGTAACGGTATCACGATCGAATACCGCACTTAATATAGTTCTGCTGTCTACATATTCCAGCACACGCGAATAACCGATTTTTTTGGGAGCTTGTCCCATATAACCGCCGCGCATTAAGAAATAAATAGAAGCCGCCAATACGGCAATCACCAGAATTGTGCCGACTTTTCTGTTCAAACAGCCCTCCGCATGGGACGCCACCCCCGTGTAATCAGCGTCATTATAACATACGAGATGGCGGAAGAATCCGTTGCATCTCGGGTTGTATCTCAGCTTCCAAAACTAAGCAATCACACCCACCGCTGGGTGTTTTGCATCGATCCGCAATGCATCCGCCTGGTACCCAGATAACACCCTCAGCATCAGCAAGTACGGGCCATGCACGCCGCCATGTGCTGGGAACACCTGCAGACGATAAAACATCAAAAACCTTACGGCGTCCTTTCATCCCAAGCGGCAAGATGCGCTCACCTGCTCGTGCCACGCGGAACACTAAGGGCTCCACTATGGCATCGATGTTCAAGCTCACCCTCCAGTTGCCCACCTGGCGAATAGGGCTCTGTCGCCGTTCACGCACCATATGAAATATGGTGCCCGTATTCGGATCTGTATATTGAGCAGCGCTTACATCAACCGGCTCTTCCCAAACAACCGGCTGTATATCACAGGAAGTGCTTTCACGAGCGATCAGCCGTTTGCCATCACATCGCACCACAATCCTGCGGCTCGTTAGGTTAACGGCACCTCTGCGCCCCTGCTTGGCAAACTGCCGAAGCCTTTCGATATGCCGAAGTTCCACTCCCTCGGTTCCGCCAAACTGGTCGAACAACTGTGATATCAACCTGCGCTGTACAGCAACGGTCTGTTCCCTCACCTGTTCCCAGTCGAGGATAACCATGCCATTTGAACGCTGGGCAGCTTGTTCAAACACAGGGCCGATACGAAGATCCCAGTCAATCTCCTCCTGCCGGGCAATATCACTGAACCGCAGCAACGCCCTCTCAACACCAGGATTTACCTGGCGAAGCAGAGGCAGCACCTTCAAGCGCAGCATATTGCGGCTAAAACGCGTGTCACTGTTGCTTTCATCGGTAATATACGGAAGGCCAAGTGATTGGCAGTATCTCTCCGTATCAGCACGGCGAATATCCAGAAGCGGACGCAGCGGATCACCCAACCGGTCCATACCCATCACACCATGCCAGCCTGTTCCGCGTACAAGATGCAGCAGCAGGCTTTCCACCTGATCGTCGGCATTATGCCCCACGCAGAGCACATGAGCCGAATGATCACGCTGGATATTGCGCAGTGCTTCGTACCGCAGCCGGCGAGCTGCCGATTCCAACCCCTCAGCGCTCACTGCAGGATTAGACTCCACATCAACACGATGTGATACAAACGGCACACCTAACAACGCACAGATTCGCTGGCAATGCTGTTGATCTTCATCCGCAGTATCGCGCAAGCCATGGTTAATGTGAGCTGCAACTACCCACACGCCCAAATCGGAACTGTGCGAAGCCAGCATGTGAAGCAATGTGCAGCTGTCTGCTCCTCCGGAAAAGCCAACCAGAAGTCGTTTGCCTTTTACAAGCCGTCGTACATCAGCATCTAAGACTTTGGCGGCCAGATCCTCCGAAAACACATCAAGCCCCCTTGCCTACCGCATAGCCCAATGCCCGTAAAGCATCCACGTGTTCAACCTTGTCTACATCAACACCCACACCAGGGTCGTGCATGATAATTTCTTGGAACTGCGCTCCCATCACTTCGTTGATGCGTGTTTTTATATGTTGTATGCTCAGCACACTTGGAAAAAGCCGTCCAATGATCAATCGGACCAACATCCCAAAACCAAGCAGCGAAGCAATTTGCTTCACACTTTTGCGAGCTTCAAAGAAGCTGTTCACTAATGGCCGCACGCGAATCAACGCCTTGCTCTTTGCAAGGAACAGATTGCCGCCTGTAAATCCGCCTTCAGCAACCCGCAGTGTCGTTCTCGTCATGTTTGGGAATGCGCTGGCGCACTCATCAATAGGGATTATTGGCCAGCATACATCGCCTCCGCTCAGCATAGCTTGGTCAACAAATTCACCCACGGCAGCCGGTGTAATAAAGGGTACATCAGCGGTTGCTATGAGCACATATTCGGCTGGACCCAAGTGCTGCAGTCCGCCATAAAGATTATTTATAAAGCTTCCCTGATCGGGAATCTGGCTTATTCCACTAACATCAGGTACGTTTCCAACGATGATGACATTTTCTACACGTCCGCTTTCGATCACCGCGTCCATCACAGATTGTATGATTGGTTTACCGTTGATAGTTAAACAGGCTTTATTGTTAACACCGGTTTTAGAAACGAACTCCTGGCTTGTTTCTCCACCGGCAAGAATGATACATCCTACTAGCATGGATACCCTCTTGCATTTATAACAGGGCTTTGCGCCCAATATTCAGTCTACCGTAACTAAGCTAATAACGAAACAGTGAAAGTGACATGTACATATATGAAGTTATACGGGGTACAAATAATATGAGTATATCGGCGACATCAAGCAAAGGAGGTGTGTTTCATGCTTGCTGTTATCGGTGGAACCGGCTTTACTGACTGGATTAACAGCCGTGACCACAAAGAGCACTTTGTGACAACCATTGACGGCGACCAAGTCGTATACGAAATTCAATCTGGAGAAAACCCATGTTTATTTGTTCCCAGACATGGCGATAAACATGATGTTTTGCCACATGCCATCAATAGTGCCGCGATCATCAGAGCCATCTGTCAGATGGGCGCAAATGGCATCATTGCTACATTTGCGGTGGGGTCACTTACACCAAGCCGCAATGTAGGTGAAATTGTGGTGCTCAGTGATTTCATAGACTTTACTCACAACCGACGCCCTACGCTCTTTGAATCGGAGCCGAATAAGGCACATACCGACTTTAGTGAGCCGTTTTGTCCTCACCTGAAGCAGTGCCTAGTCCAAGGCAGTCGCTCGTTGAGGATGCCTGTGCACAGCGCAGGTACATATTTATGTGTAGACGGGCCAAGGTACGAAACGCCTGCCGAAGTGCGTTTATATAGCCAACTTGGTGCTGATGTGGTAGGCATGACACTTATCCCGGAAGTGGTATTCGCAAAAGAGTTAGGCATACCTTACGCTGGTGTGGCCGTCGTCACCAATATGGGCACAGGATTAAGCTCCGACAAGTTGGCACATAACAATATCAGCGGCAACTTCACAGTATTTCGAACTGACTTAACAGGGCTATTAAGAGCAGCAATTAACATTGATGCTCACCCTGAGTTAGTTCAATATTGACGGGGTTGCCCGTTTGGTGCTAAAATAGACACCGAGAGTTCTGGCAGAATTACGCCAGCTCAACTGAAAATCGATCCATATCCAATAACCCCACCTGGAGGAACATAAATGGCTGTTAAGGTCGGTATCAACGGCTTCGGTCGTATCGGACGCATCGTTCTTCGCGGTATCCTCAAGAACTATGCTGATTCCATCGAAGTTGTCGCTATCAATGACTTGGTAGATCCTAAGACCAATGCTCACCTTCTGAAATACGACTCCAACTACGGCATTCTTGATAATGAAGTAAGCGCTGATGATGAAAACATCTACGTTGATGGCAAGGCTATCAAAGTATTTGCACAGCGCAACCCTGCCGACATCGACTGGTCGTCCCTCGGCGTTCAGGTCGTTGTAGAAGGCACTGGCCTTTTCACCTCTGCTGAAAAAGCAGGCGCTCACCTCGGCGGAACCGTGAAGAAAGTTATCATCACAGCTCCTGCTAAGGGCGAAGACGCTACCATCGTTATGGGCGTTAACGAAGGAATCTACGATGCTGCTAACCACAACATCGTGTCCAACGCTAGCTGCACCACAAACTGCTTGGCTCCAGTGGCCCGCGTGCTTCATGACAGCTTCGGCATCGTCAAGGGCTTGATGACCACAGTTCATGCTTACACCAACGACCAGAAGATCGCTGACCAGGCTCACAAAGACCTGCGCCGCGCTCGCGCTGGTGCACTAAGCATCATCCCAACCACCACTGGTGCTGCTAAGGCTGTTAGCCTCGTAGTTCCTGAAATGGCTGGCAAGCTTCATGGTTACGCTCTGCGCGTTCCAACCCCAACCGTATCCGTGGTTGACCTTACCGTTGAGCTCGCTAAAGAAGCAACAACCGCTGACATCATCGGTGCTCTTAAGGCTGCTGCAGACGGCAAGATGAAGGGTGTTCTCGGCGTGGAAGATGGTCCATTGGTTTCCAAGGACTTCCAGGGCGACAGCCGATCCTCCATCGTTGACAGCGCTTTGACAATGGTCATCGGCGGCAACATGGCTAAAGTGATCTCCTGGTATGACAACGAATGGGCATACTCCATGCGCGTTGGCGACCTCATCACTTACATGAACAGCAAGGGTCTGTAAATCTCCTTTGACACCTACTTCCCTTGGGGCGGGCGGGGTAACCCGCCAGCCCCTTTTTTGTATCGGAGGATCAATACTGTGAATAAAAAGACCGTTAAGGATATCGATGTTGCCGGCAAGCGCGTTCTTGTCCGCGTTGACTTCAATGTTCCAATGGAAAACGGCGTAATCACCAACGACAAGCGCGTTGTCGCCGCCCTCCCAACCATTCAATACCTCATCGATAACAAAGCTCGTGTCATCCTCGCATCTCACCTCGGTCGCCCAAAAGACGGTCCCGATGATTCCATGCGTTTGGCACCTGTGGCTGAATGCCTGTCGAAACACATTGGCAAACCGGTGAAAGCACTTTCCGACTGCATTGGTGACGAAGTGAAAGCCGAAGTCATGAAGATGCAAGACGGCGATGTGGTGATGCTTGAGAACGTGCGCTTCTACAAAGAAGAGACGAAGAACGAGCCTGGCTTCGTAGCTAAATTAGCTGAGCTGGCAGAGCTTTACGTCAACGACGCTTTCGGTTCCGCCCACCGCGCACACGCCTCAACAGAGGGCGTTGCTCATCACCTTCCCGCAGTGGCTGGTTTCCTCATGCAGAAGGAACTGGACTACCTCGGTGGTGCACTTGCAGAGCCAAAACGACCATTCGTGGCGATTCTTGGCGGCGCAAAAGTAGCTGACAAGATTCCTGTCATCGAGAACTTGCTGACAAAAGTCGACAAACTCATCATCGGTGGTGGAATGGCCTTCACCTTCCTCAAAGCCCAAGGTTTTGAGATCGGCAAGAGCATTCTTGACGAAGAGCGCATCGAATTCGCCAAGAAAGTGATCACCGAAAACAGTGACAAGATCGCTCTTCCTGTTGACCTCGTCATCGCAGAAGGCTTTGATGCAACAGAGACATCAACTGTAGACGCCGACAAGATCCCTGCTGACATGGCTGGTTTTGACGTCGGTGCAAAATCCGATGCGATTTTCGCTGAGATCATCAAAACAGCAGGCACAGTGGTTTGGAACGGCCCTATGGGCGTTTTCGAAAAACCCCAGTTTGCTGAAGGCACCCGAGCCATGTGCCAGGCCTTAGCAGAGAGCAACGCAACCACCATCATTGGCGGCGGCGACAGCGCTTCAGCTGTTAAGAAAATGGGATATGCTGACAAGATGACACACATCTCTACAGGCGGCGGCGCCTCCTTGGAATTCCTTGAAGGCAAGGAACTCCCCGGTGTAGTCGCTTTGATGGACAAATAGGAGTTATATCAAACATGCGACGAGTATTAATCGCCGGCAACTGGAAACTGAACGGCACCATCGCTTGGGCCAAAGAGTTTGCCGCCGGTATGAAAGCACAAAACAACGGCAACAAAGCCGCTGAAGTTTGCCTCTGCCCCACCTTCACCAGCCTTTACGCGCTTGGTCAGGAATTGGCCGGCAGCGGAATTGCCTTAGGCGCACAAGACATTTTCTGGAAGGATTCCGGCGCTTATACCAGCCAGGTATCTGCTCCAATGCTTCAAGAGTGCGGTGTGAGCTATGTTATCATCGGCCACAGCGAAACTCGCGGCCGATACGGCGTGCCGGAACCCGATTTCACCCCAGAAGTGCTGAAGCACTTCGGTGAAACCGACACCACAGTCAACATGAAGGCACACTACGCATTAGCTAATGGTCTGAAGCCGATCATCTGCTGCGGTGAGACCCTTGAAGAGCGTGAAGCCGGCAAAGCCGACACCATCATCGCCGATCAGGTCACCAAGGCACTTAAAGACTTCACTGGTGAGCAAGCAGCGACATTGGTATTTGCTTACGAGCCAGTATGGGCCATCGGCACAGGCAAAACCTGCGATACAGCAGAAGCCAACCGCATTTGCGGCATCGTGCGCTCCACAGTCGCTAAGTGCTGCGGTTCCGCAGCCGCCGAAGGCGTACGAGTTCTCTACGGCGGTTCCGTGAAACCGAGCAACGCCAAAGAGCTGCTCGCTACCAGCGACATCGACGGTGCACTCGTCGGTGGCGCATCGATGAAAGTGGATAGCTTCACTGGTATCATCGACGCCGCCTAGTTAGCGCAGACCATTCCCTCAGCCTCGTGCGGATCCCCGCACGAGGCTTTTTTGGGTTTGGTGAAGTATGGTACAATTTGTCTACAACATAAACCGTTACGATTATCACACTGCTGTAAACAGCCAAAAGATTACTGAAACACCAAAAAACCAAGTAGTCGCTTACAAACCAAAAACTTCTAACCACATAATTTGCTTATCATGTCTGTTGCGGTTATTCTAGTCACTGGATAGAGAGGGTTATCCTGATGATAATACATGGTTTGCACTTTAGCCGAATTTGTTATAGAGTTGGGCTTATATGCAGCTTTGTTTGTTTGGCATTTTCCGGCACTGTTCATGCACAATACAATCTCTACACTGCGAACCTGCATATTCACACTCAAGTCAGTAATCAACTCCGGACATACGATGGCTTCGATAGTTTACGAGGATTGGTAGACGGGTTTGACCATGTACTCACGCAAACACCTAGCGATACCCTATCACGAGCCGTCAACCACTTGGATGTTATTGGATTATCTGATCATGGTGGGGCGATCACAGCCAACGAATGGCAGCAACTCGCGGATGCGACTGATGGGAATACCTCCATAATAGCACTTCGTGGATTCGAGTGGACTGGTGCCAGTCATCTTAATGTATTTGGTACATCGTCTTATACAGACACGGGCTATTTCGGGGATGGGGCTCCTCCATCAATCACCGCCAGTATACCTACTCTCTATTCCTGGCTGAAGTCGGCTGGTATGAAAGCTGGTTACGGTTCGGAGCCTGTTGTTCAGTTCAACCACCTTAACTATGGAAATCAGTTTAACGGATATAGCAACTGGGATCCACAGATCGACCGGATCGTCTGTCTTGCGGAACTTGGTTCTGCAGAAACGCCATTTTATAGTCAGGCATCGGACCAGGAACCGCAATTTCGATCTGCACTTCAAGCTGGATGGCATGTTGCACCGACGATAGGTGAAGACAACCAGTTTGGTTTCAACTATGAGCCAACCCTGGACGAAGCCTCAACGAGGCATATTGGAATCTGGGCCACCAGCTTTGACCGATCGAGCGTCATGGATGCCCTTCGTGCTCGAAGGATATTTGCATCTGAAGATAAGAACGTCTCATTGAAGTTCACCGTAAAGACCAATAGTAATGGCGCCGTTCACTGGATGGGCGAAACAGTAAAGGCAGACCCTAACAGTGTTGTATACAGTGTGGAAGTGACCGACGCCAGCGGTTTGGCAAAAGACCAATATCAATCAGTGGATCTCATGACATCTGCAAGCAGTATGCCTTTCCATAGTTGGGGTGGTACCAGCAACACATCGGCAGAGTTCTACAAACAAATGAGTATACAGGATTTATTTGGCGCTGCGAAGACATCCCTGGATCAGACTTGCTTCTACCTTCGGCTCAAGCAAAAAGGCATTCTTGGCATAGAGAAGGACTACATCTACTCTGCTCCTATATGGATTAAATACTGGACACCTGTAACTGGGGCCATCAGTGAAGACACCACCTGGACACCTGATGATAATCCGTATCTAGTGAAGGGGCCTGTCACGGTGGCTACTGGAAAAACCCTTACGATTATGCCAGGAACAGTCGTGAAATTCGCAGACAGCACCTGTGGGCTAACGGTTAACGGGCGCATAGTCGCTCAAGGAACACCGGACTCCCCTATCTGCTTCACCAGCATTAAGGATGATAGCCTTGGAGGTGACAGCAACTATGATGGCAGCGGTTCAACTCCAAGTCGCGGTGAATGGGGTGGCATCAGGGTCACAGGCACAGGCGCAACAGGATCATTCGAGCACTGCGTGGTGCGATACGGAGGGGGGAACGGCTCAGGGAGCCTGAGCTGCACCGATGGCGCAACTATGAATGTGGCTAACTGCACAATCACGGACAGCAGCAGTTATGGGATATATGCCAGTTCATCCACCACCAACATCAAAAACAGCATTATCGGCTATTGCACGGGCAGTGGGCTATCACTGAGCGGAGTGGTATCTTTGACTTACTCAGATACATGGCAGAATGGCAGTGCCGATACCCTGGCTGGTGAAGTGACATCAATGGGCAATATCCATACAGACCCCAAGTTCGTCTCCTTACAGTCTGGCGATCTCCGGCTGGGTGATGGATCGCCGTGTATAGACACAGGCGATCCGCAATTGCTTGATGCAGATGGAAGCAGGTCGGATATGGGCGCATTAGCAGCTGCAGGCGTTGCCAACTACACATCCCTCGCAATCACGGTAGCCCCGGGTGAAGACTACCTCGGCAGCCTTAACAAGATCCGCTTGAACTACAACATTGCAGGGCCACAAACATACACAGGGTCATTGAATATTGACAACGCAGGTAAAGCGAACATCGCAAACATACAACCTGGTAAATATGGACTGAGCGTCTTCGGCAGCCACTGGTTGAGGCGTGTCATAAATGACATCGACATGAGCAAAGATACCAGCTTATCGGTATCTCTGGCCAACGGCGATGCCGATGGCGATAACCAGATCAACCTCTTCGACTTCGTTGTGCTTGATCAACATTTCGACACATCAAATGCAATGGCTGATCTTGATGGCAGCGGTCAAGTGAACCTGTTTGACTATGTAATTATCGATGAAAACTTCGGAGCACAAGGCGACTGGCTCGCGCGTATCTTTGGGCAGTTACCGGACAAATTAGGTAGCTGCTCCCCACTCACCCTAACACACTGTATGCCCACTGTTCTGTATACTCCGCAGCCACATTTCCGATGTACTCAATACCCCGCAAACCCATGTTTCAAACTTCCCGCGTGTTCTGATACCATATCGTCAGATGCATTGCACCAAGCGGAGGATTTCGCGTTTCATGAAAGTCATACCACTTATCGCGATAGGAATTGCCATGACATCCCTTAATGTCACCTCGAACGCCAAGATTATACTTGATGGACCTTGGTCCGTAACAGTTGATGCCGGTAAATACACAGTTGATGGAAAAGCCATATCTGTCGGCAAATCGAAGTCACTCACCATCGCACCACCGCAGCTTGTGACCATTACCAATGAGGAAACGAAACTTCCTGACGACGCTGGCCCCAACGCCGGTGGATGGACCCGAGGCTACCGCCCAACAAAGCTCATCACGCAGGAATGCACAGCTCCATACGTGTTGAAACAAGATTCGGTGAAAGTAACAGCATCACCGAATAGCTCTGAGGGTTATGTCCGCGGGAAAGATTTCGACATTGAGCCAACATGGAACACCATCTGGCGTATAAAAGACGGAAGTATCCCTGCAGACGCCGTCAGTTATATCACCTATACTTACGGGCTATGCCGCCTCGACTCCATCGTTGTAGATAAACAGGGCTTGGTCAAAGTAGTCAAAGGCCAAAGCAGTGTTTGGGAAGTGACCCCGCCCAAAACCCCCAGTGGCTGCACGCTGATTGGCAGAGTGTGGATTCGCGGCAACATGACAAAGCTCATTGCCACCGATATCTACAATGTCACTGCCACCAAGTATTCCGTAAAGTCATCAACACCTTTAGCAGCAAAGTACACACCCAATACACTTGCTAAACTTAAATCAGGCCAACCAGTCACCATTCTGTTCTGGGGAGACAGCGTCACAGCAGGCGGTGGACCTACCGAAGATATGCGCTTCCCCCACCAAGCCGTGCGCATGTTAAGGAAGGCGTTTCCGAAAGCCCAGATATCCTACTCCATTAATGGATGGGGCGGGCGCACCAGCCACAACTTTATCATTGAACCATCGGGCAGCCAGTATAACTTCCAGGAACAGATCGTTGATAAGAAAGCCGACCTCGTAATCAGCGAGTTCATCAATGACACAGGACTGCCGATGGATGTCGTGAAGTCCGAATATGAGATGATCAAGCAAAAATTCGCTGATAATGGCACCGATTGGGTCATCCTAACCCCTCACTTCAGCATCTTCGAAGTGATGAGCAACATATCCTCTCAACCGTCTAAAGAAGCGCGGCCTGCTGTATTATACTGGCGCCAGTTTGTTCAGCCAGGTATTGGCTTAGCCGATGCAGCGGCTCGCTACGAGCACTTCCCCAGCGAAGGCATCCCATTTATGACGTTGATGGCAAACAGCATCAACCACCCCAATAACTGGGGCAACACCGTCTTCGCAGAAGAAATCTGCCGCTATTTCACCGGTAAGTAGTATATAGCTATTTCAGGCCATCAGAATCGAATATGTTTTAATGGCCTGACTTTTACATCAACTAAGGATTACTATGAAGATCAACCATCAATTCATTTTCTTGTCAGGAGCAATCTTAGCACTAATGCAAACTGCATGTCACGCTCAGATAACAGTCAGCGGTGACTGGGCAATTACCGTACCACAAGGCACCTATACTGTCGACGGTCAACGACATAAGGTCGTACAGACCCAGATCATTGATGTCACTCCGCAGCCATTAGCAACAACGGTCAATGAGAAAGCTAATATCCCAGCTGACGGCGGAGCCAACGCCGCCCCTTGGGCACGAGGATATAATCCCGCGAAACTGATCCCAGGCGGAATCGGTGCACCATATGCGCTGCGGCAGTCCCGCGTGTATGTGAAAGGCGCAAAAGACGCCACAATCATGTACACACGCGGCAAAGACTTCGAAATTGACCCTGTATGGGGTGCACTATGGCGAACAGCCGACAGCCGCATTCCAACAAACAATACATGCTACGTTACATACACCTATGGCCTATGCCGTCTAGATTCCGTTGTAGTAGACCGCAGCGGAACCGCTCGCTTGGTATTAGGCAAGCCTGGTGTGTGGGAGGTTGCACCTCCAGCTACCCCAGCAGGATGCACCCTCATTGGGCGCATATGGATGCATGGCAACATGAAGAAGTTAGAGAATGAACAGGTTTACAACGTCACAGCCACACATATGCCTGCTCATGCTGGTGCGCCTTTAGCAGCCCAATACACCCCGAAGGTGCTTAAGAAACTGCAGGATGGCCAATCCGTATCCATCCTCTTCTGGGGCGACAGCGTCACCGCTGGAGGCAACGCGACCGAGGGGATGGGATTCCAGCATCAGTTCATAAAGATGCTGAAGGAGGCCTATCCAAAAGCAAACATTCAATACACCACATGCGCGTGGGGCGGACGAACCACACACGCCTTCCTATCTGAACCCAGCGGAAGCGAATACAACTTCATGGAGAAGATTGTAGCTCCTAAGCCTGACCTGGTCGTCAGCGAATTCGTCAATGACATGGGGCTGCCCATGGATATGCTCACCCAAGATCATGAGTTCATCAAAAAGATCTTTGCTGAAAACAACATTGAGTGGTTGATCATGACGCCGCACCTCACCACCTTTGATGTGTTGGGTGGTAATAGTTGGCGCTTCGCGAAAGACCCTCGCCAGCCTGTGCATTTCCTGCGTCAGTTCGCTCAACCGGGTATTGGCGTTGCCGATGCTGCCGCCCGATACGAGCATTTCGACTCTGAAGGTATCCCCTTCGCAAGCTTCATGGTGAACTGCATTAACCACCCCAACAACTGGGGACATCACGTTTTTGCAGAATCACTATTGAGCTACTTCACAGGCAAATAGGCAAGAAATCACAACGGGTTGGGGCCTCGACGACGAGTTGAACCCGACCCGTTTTTAGTTTTTAGCACATTTCGTTTAATATTCACTAGCCATTCATCATCAACGTTATTGTTTTGATGTATAATAACGACACATCAACAGCATTCGCTGCTCATGTTAGGAGGCATAACGTGAATATCCATCGTGCTAAAAGCTATGTTTCACTCGTCTGTCTGCTGGCCATAGCTTGCCTATCAACAGTCAGTGTCGGTGCACCTAATGAAAGTGTTATCCTTGATGCTGTTCAGCATCGATATTCTTGGCTGCCGACAAATGACGAACCTGCGATAGAAACGAGTTTCGACAAATTCAACAACAAACTCACGTATAAAATCAGCTACCCGAAATCTAAAATATACATCATCGTTGACAAACAAGCTGATATAGAAGTCGTAGATTGGAACGTTGGCGCAGAGCGCGAGCTTGATGTGCCGGTTGTCAAACAGATTACACCCGATTTCATATGGAAACAACGTCCTGACCTTCCACGTGCATGTATGGTCAAAGTTAGCGATTCTGATTCTTATGAGTATCTACGTCCAGATAACGTGATAGATTCTAATGTATGCATGTATATGTTTAACATCATGGGAAAATTAACAGGATTCGGTGCAAATAACAGCCCGGTAACCGAAGCTTTGCCCAAAGTGAATATCAATCTCGCCCAGGCTCGCAGCATCAGCTTAAAAGAAGCTGAAGGTTATATCCACTATGATGCGGAGGGCATGCCATTAGCATGGAAATACGCATTTGAACAGTCACCGCAGTATTGCTATGCTCGGATACTCTCGAACAACAAAACTCCGCCATACGTCGCATATCTGTTCACATACCGACTGGGTAATGAGCAGAAAGCAGCATCGGACAAATCCATGTTGAAGTTTCTGCCGAAGCTGACTGTCTGTGTGAATGCCACAACCGGTAAAATGGAAAGCACATCCTGGTCGCAATACTAGTGAACTGTGTGTTAAGCTAGGTGCGGATTATCGCACCTAGCTGCTCCCCTGTTGCCTCTGCACACTAAAACCAACAGCTCGATACTCCATAACGGTTTACCCTCCGCGCCAAAATCCACATCATCTGTAAACACCTATGCCGATAGCTATTGGTTGTATAATTGTGGCATAAGTCATAATATCGAGGTAACTATGCAGCCCATTGCAACCGCTAGTGAAATGCGCGAAATCGACCGCATATCAATCAACGATTATGGTATTCCAGGCATCGTGCTGATGGAACACGCCGCAGAATGCGTGACGGCGAGCATCGAACACCAGTGGGGCAATGTCTCAGGTAAGCAGATACTCATCTGCTGCGGACATGGCAACAACGGCGGCGATGGATTTGCAATTGCTCGATTATGTGCGCACAAGAATGCTCGCGTCGCCGTGGTGCTGTTAGGCCATCCTGACCGCATGAGCGCAGACACCGCGGTGAACTACCAGGCTTGCCAAAAACTGGGCATAAAAGTCACCCCCTACTCCACCAATACTTTTCCAACTGATGCAGCGCAGGCAGATATTATTGTAGACGCTCTTCTGGGAACCGGCACTAAAGGTGAGCTCCAAGCAGACATGCTCAGCATCGTGCAGCAGATAAACAAACATGCACACCATACAAAAGTTGTCTCGGTTGATATACCGACTGGCATCCATTCAGATACCGCGCAGATTTTAGCTGATGCTGTCCATGCCGACCTGACGGTCACCTTCGGCCTCAGAAAGCCTGGTGTAAGCATCACCCCAGGATATACCTACTGCGGCGAACTCGTCGTGGCCGATATCGGCTTGCCATGGCAAGCTGTCAAGCAGGTAAATCCTCAACTATGCTGGTCGGATATTGCAACCATGAAGCAGCTGCTGCCCGTTCGCCCCATCGATGGTCATAAGGGCACATTTGGTCATACGCTGATCGTTGGCGGAAGCGCCGGCTTCGCAGGCGCGCCGATGCTGGCCGTCACCGCTGCGATGAAAGCCGGCACAGGTCTCTGTTCGGCTGCCATACCAAGCAGTTATGTGTCTGCAGGTCTATCGGTTGAGCCAGGCGCTATGTGGTATGGCATGAACGGAGATCCCGAGCATCTGGACGCAGAAGCCGCTGCCCAAATCACCCACTTGGTGGCTCAAGCCAAGGCGGTGGCTATCGGGCCTGGACTTGGCCAGCACGCCGACACCATCGCACTGCTGAAGTGCTTGCTGTCGCAAACCCTGCCGCCAGTGGTGCTCGATGCCGATGCGCTGAATATCATCGCATCCAACCCTGATATTGATAAGCTCCCATCACAAGCCGTCATGACCCCTCATCCTGGCGAACTCAGCAGACTACTGCGCACAAGCATATCAGACGTCCAAAACAACCGTTTATCAGCCGCGCAAACAGCAGCAGCGAAGTTCGGATGTACCGTGCTGCTGAAGGGAGCACGAAGCATTGTGGCATCCCCAGAGCAGCGGACAACCATCATCTCGACTGGCAACCCAGTGTTGGCTGTGGGCGGCAGCGGAGATATTTTATCCGGCATCATCGCATCGCTCATGGCACAAGGATTGTCCCCATATCATGCCGCCATATGCGGTGCAACTTGGCATGGTTTGGCAGGCGACATCACGGCAGAGAACTTTGGGCAGACCGGAAGTAGTCCAACTAATATAGTTCAAGCCATTCCTCAAGCCCGAATGCGCTGTCTGTCTGTGGAGGCATCTTCGTGAAACTTCGTCTTGCTTTAGTTGTTGTCGGTATGTTAGCAGCCCAACACCTCATGGCTCTTCCCAAAACTCTTGATGTGCAGTATCCTCAAGACCAAACCGTATGGATGTGGGTAGAAGGTTCACATAACGAACCATTTACGCCTCCGGTGAAAGCTGATACCGGCCTCACAACGCTAAAACTCGACTATGTTAACAAGCGATTCGGCACCGATGCCGCCGTCAAGACGGCAGCATCGCATGTCTGTTTGCTCAACCCCGACACGGGCAACTTGGCCATCAGACCCATCTCACTTGATGGTGATAAGGTGGTTGCCAAGCAGTCTGACTTTAAGTATGTCAACCGCATGATCGTTCGCGTTGTCAACGATAAGGGATATGCGGTAGCAAGTGCCGTTTTAACCGTCATGGATAGCTCCGGCAAGTCCACCGCAGTCGTGTTAACCCCTAGTCACCAAGGTCAGATCGATGTCTCGCGTATGATGGCAGGCAAAATCAGCATTTCGGGTATATATGGCGACAATCTGTCGGCTGTTGCAGAAGACAATGTGGGTTCAGACAGATCCGACCCAGTGCCTGTGGTTAAAGTGCTGCTCAGCAGCGGAGCGGCGGTGCTCTCAAACAAACCAGGCGATTCACCGGATCAGCAGCAGAAAAGCGACAGCACAAAAACAGATACACAACAACCTATAGCACCGGTCAGCCCGCTCAACACGCTGCTCGGTTTGGTAGTGCTGGCAGGGCTTGCTTATGGCGTCTGGCGGTTGATGAAGAGCCGCGATGCCAACCTGAATACCCTGCTGCAAAAGCTAGGTGTCGACCCAAATGCCGAGGAAAACATCCCAGAACTGAAGCCCATCGCACCTGATAAGCCAACCAGCCGCAAGGTAGAGGTGCCTGATGGCTGCTGCCCGTTCTGCGGTAAGTCCAAAGGGCCAAACGGCTGCGACTGCGACAAGCAAATTGTCGATGCGCCTGCACCAGTCGCTGCGGTGAACAGCACTCCATTTACGTCAGCCCCCACGGTCATTGGTGTCTCTGCAAATGCGGCATCCATTAAGCTGCAGATATCGGAAGGCGAAACCATCATCGGTCGCGACCCTAGCTGTGAACTAGCAATAGGCGGTGACTCTACAGTGAGCCGAATGCACTTACAGCTTATCTGGCAGCCGCCCACACTCACTGCCAAAGACCTAGGCAGTGCAAACGGCAGCCGCTTAAACGGTCAGCCACTAACACAAGCAGAGCTGCATGCCGGCGACATGCTGCAGTTGGGGCAAACAACCCTGCGCGTGGAAGGATAGTATATGTTTAAACGCGTTTCGCTTAGTGTTCTGCTGGGTTTGATTGGCGGTGTGGCAGCATTCGTGCTGCAGGAGTTGTTAGTCGACAACAGCGCCATCATGGGTGAACTTAAAACCGCTCTTGTGGAGAGCACGAAGCAAGGCTTAATCGTGGGCTTTGTGATGTGCTTATTCCTTGGCAGTTCTGACCGAATGGGGCGCGGAGATAGCCGTGGTGCGATGCGTCAGGCTGGCATGGCGGGCTTGTACGGCTTGGTGGGAGGTTTCATCTCGCTGAACCTATCGAACGCGTTCTATACCGTGCTTAGTAAGGCATTGGGTGACCCTGTTGTGTATGGTCACACTGACTTCGGTGGATACGCCCTTGACCTCATCCCCCGCTCATTGGGTTGGATGCTTCTCGGTGCGGGATTGGGGCTGACAGCCAGCTTACCTAGCGGCTCATCGCGCCGAACCTGGCATGCCACTATTGGAGGCGGTCTGGGCGGCATTATCGCAGGTATCTTGTTCGTGCTTCTTTCCATGACGCTAGGCAGTATCATGGCCGGTTTGACGGGCAAAGCGACTGAAATTGGTGTGTTTGGACGTGCTGCAGGATTCACGGTGGTCGGCGGTGCCGTTGGCTTTTTCATGAGCATCATCAAAGAGATGATGAAAAGTGCCTGGATAGAGGTCATTTTAGCTCGCAACGAATCACAGGAATACCCCATCGACAAAACACGCAATATCATCGGACGTGCAGAAACCACTGATGTGCCGTTATATGGTGACCCAGCGGTTGCACCTCAGCAGGCCGCCATCATATGGACCGACGCTGGGTTCATACTGCAGAACCTCAACACAAATCTGGTGGTCAGTCAAAACAACGGAGCACCTGGCAAGTTAAAGCATGGTGATGTCATCCGCGTAGGCAGTTTCACCCTGAGATTCTGTGAGAAGAAGGGTCGAGCAGCCTCAAAACAGCGTGACATCGCAGAGAAACAGCATCGACCGTTAGCCGATCCATCTGGCGTATGCCCCTATTGCGGGCAGAAGCCCGACCCTAAAACAGGAAACTGCGCGTGTTCTGCGCCAAATGCCCAAAGACCACCATCACCAAGCCAATCGGCATCTGCGACGGTTACCGAGCTGCGAGTTATCAATGGCGTGCATTCCGGCGCCATTGTAAAACTCAGCCAGGTGTTATCAATAGGCAGAGATGCTAACTGTCAGATACAGCTTTCTGAAGATACACTGGTTAGCCGCCGTCATGCTCGCGTGGAGCCACGCAACAATACATGGGTGGTCATTGATGAAGGGAGCAGCAACGGCACATTTGTTAACGGACAACGCATTCAAGAAAGTGACATTAAGCCTGGTGATATTCTGACCATCGGAAAAACAACTCTGCAAGTGGGGTAGGCAAACTGCCCCATACCCCGATACCGAACACCCTCGCTAGAATAACAAGAGCTCTAAAAACACAAAAAGCCGGTTCTAAAAAGAATCGACTTTTTTTAAAAGTGGTGCCGAGAGGGGGACTCGAACCCCCAAGCCCTTGCAGGCACTAGAACCTGAATCTAGCGTGTCTACCAATTTCACCATCTCGGCTCGGCAAGAAATATCTTACATCACAAAGCTTAATGATGTCAAGATAACCCATATAACTACATGAATAACACCGAAAATGCCGGTATAAACCCCGTTTGCCACAGTTTGGCGCTAAAATGTAACAGAGACAACAAAGATTTACCAGATAAATCGAAGACATGGGGGAACACATGAGAACGCTTTGGGCAGTATCACTGGCTGGCCTCACGTTTCTTAACGGTAGTGTGTTAACGGCTAAGCCTGCACCTAAGCCGATTCGAATATATACGCATGTTACCAATGAGAGGCAGTTAATGCAGCGCCCGGCTGTGGGTAGTCGACTTTGGATGGGTGTGGCAGGCGGTGCCATTACTCCAAGTGACGAACTGCGTGCTCTTGGTACGTCACTATGGGTATTCGATGCAGATTATCTCTCAGACTTCAAGAGCGAATCTACACAACAAAAACCCGCATATACATCCAATGTCGGCGAGGACCCTCAGGTCATTAAAGATACCATTCGAAGAGCCAAGATGGTGGGATGCATTCCCGTCATCAGCACGAACTACAGTTTCCTTCCCGAGAACAACACCAACACAACCTACACCCCCATTTCCTTATCGGATGCCACCATCACAGTGAATGCAATTTCACCATGGTGTCCAGCATTGACCAAGTTAATGACCGAGAGATGGACGAACCTATCTAAAATCGTAGCACCCGAACAACCCAGCATTCTCATCGGTGTGTATGGTGAAAATGGTCAAGGTGGCTGCTTTACAGGCACCAAAGAGCTGCCGGTTCTCGATAACGGCACCGTCAGCATGAAAAAAGTGCCTGCAGGATTTTGGTGGGGCGATCCAGATGCTGCCGTTAACTTCCGCAAGTCTATGCTCAGTAAGTATGGCAGTCTGGATAAACTGAACACCGCTTGGGGCACTGAGTATACATCCGAAGACCAGGTCACCTTCCCTACTGGTCCTGATTCGGGCGAGCGATACTGGCTGGATTCCCAATCATGGTATATCAACGGATTTGCATACATAGCTGATGTCCAAGCTCGAATAGCCAAGCGGTTGATGCCCAACTCACCGCTATTCCTGCCGGCTGGTATGAACATTGTGAACCCCCGATACGGTTCAGATATCAGCGCCATGGCAAAAGTGGCAGGACGCAACAAGTGTGTGATGGTGCTCGAAGCCGATCGGTATAGTGCCGATGGTCGGCTGCATAATCTGCTGGGCGCCGCCGCCGCGAAGTTCTACAAAGCCGACTGGGTCATGGGCCGACGCACCAGCGACGACATCAAACCATCACAGCGGCTGTTTGATGTCATCGCGAATGGCGGTTCTGGGATCATCGAATCGCAGTCACTCGTCGGCGGCACATCGCCGTCTGTGGAGCGTAACCTGCGCTTCCTGGATGCCGGCACCTCCATTGTAGATTCGGCGATATTACTACCTACAGCTCAACTGCGGCTGCTGGATAACAAAGCTTACACAACAATATCTCAGCAGTATGAGCTGCTGCGCGACCGCTTCCCCATGGATGTCATAGACGAGCGGCTCGTGGCTGACGGCGCTTTACCAGCATACAAAACTCTGTTTGTGCTGGACACATACATGCTTGAGCCCTCCACAATTCAACAAATCGGTCAGTGGGTTAAAGCGGGCGGCATACTCGTCACCAACTGCGAAAAGGCCATACGCATCCCTGGCGGGTCAACTGACGAGTGGACTTCCGCAATGGGCAGCTATCAACCAACTGCCATAGAAGCTAGTTTCACACCGCAGATGGTTGGCAACGGCTATCAGCTGGAACTGCAAAGCGATGAAGGCCGTGCATTGAGCTGGGGCGACTGGGCACCATCGCAGCAAGCAGATTCGGCTGGTTGGAGTGGCTTCACCAAAAAAGGCGGCCTTAAGCTGCCTATCAAAAGCAGCAACAGTTACGGCCTCAGCATCACCGCGCGAGGCGAAAAAGGCAGCCGCACCACGGTTGTGCTTGATAACAAACCCGTGGGCATTCTCGACTCCGAAGGCGTGGTGGTCTACAAATTCGCAATCAACCCCAAACCGGTCAAAGGTATTTGCCAGCTTCAGTTCGTCAACAGCGGTCGCTCTGGTCACGAAATCAAGACCATCGGTATACATCTGGTTGGTGCCAGCGACTACACCGGCGCAGCGGGTGTATGGCGCTTTGAGAAGCCTACCAAGACCATCGCCAAGTCGATATTCCACCCAATCGCAAAAGGCGGGATTGCGATACTGCCTGTCATCAGCAGTGCACATGGTCAGGAATACGTCCGATCACTCTGCCAAGAGTATGTTTATGGCCGCTCCACGGTAGTGTCACAGGGTGTTGATGCTCCAAACATTGATGGAGTGGAAGACCGTGTGGAATCATCATTGTTAACCGATCGGGTGGTGATGTATAACCGTGGATCCAAAGATATCTCACGCACCTTGGCACTAAGCGGGCTGAAGAAGCTCGGAGTTATTGACGACGAAATCGGCGGAGACGTGCAAATACCTTCTGACGGCATGAATGCGGTATCTGTGAACGCACGCCCCATTGAGCTAATGCTTGGTTGTGAGCAGTTCATAAACATGCAGGGCAATAAACCCGAAATGCTGCAGGGCTGCTTACCAGATGGCGCAGCCAACTGTGTGATGCTGAAGGAAACCGCAAAAATCACAACGCGTTTCCCCATCAGCGAAACAGCCGATTACCGCATCTACGTTCGCGCGCTGCGCAACGGCGAACCGGCGTCCATAGATGCCAAAGTTGATGGAACAGCGTTAAAAGCGGCTGGCCAGATGCGCACAGGTGATGTTTGGTATCTGGGCACTGTGAAGTTAACCAAAGGCACCCACCTGCTGGAGCTTAACGGCCGAAAGTATCAAACCATCTATGCGGACTTCATACTGCTCTCTGGTGATAAGCGCGTGGAGGGCTTCCGGATAGTCAACCGATAGACGCAGTCTAAAACGGCAAGGGGGGTGAATAACGCATGTTACTCACCCCCTATTTTTTAATGTTGTCTGTTTATACAGCGCTGAACGCTGTGTGCTTTACCAGAATGCGCTTGTATCCGCTGGAAGCCCGTGCGGTGTCCATATCAACCAAACGGATATTGCTGTGTTTGCTGAGCGATGATGGCAAGTTTGATACATGCGGTTCCACAACCAACACCTCACCCGCCCACTTCTCGGCTACGCGCTGAGCCACTTCAACTGCTGGGCTCTCACGTAAATCATCTACATCCGCTTTGTAAGCTAACCCCATCAGCACTATCTGTTCGCTGTCATACAGCGAGGCGTGCTGCAGTATCTCATCTGCAACCTGTGCGGGACGTGCGTCATTCACCTCGCGAGCGGTGCGGATCAGCGTTGCTATCTCTGGAGCGCTGTGAACCAAGAACCAGGGGTCAACGGCGATGCAGTGCCCCCCTACTCCGATACCAGGCTGTAATATGTTTACCCGCGGGTGTCGATTCGCCATAGCAATGACTTCATAAGCATCAACGCCAAACTTGCGGCAGATATTCGCCAGCTCATTGGCATATGCGATGTTGATGTCTCGGAAGGTGTTCTCGGCTAACTTGCACATTTCTGCAGCGGTCGCGCTTGTGGTGATGACCTCACCTTTCACAAAACTACGGTAAAGCGCCGCGGCTGCTTGCGCACACTCCGGTGTTACGCCGCCCACTATCCGGTCATTATGGTAGAGTTCATGAATAATCTTGCCTGGGATAACTCGCTCAGGGCAGTGTGCCAAACAGTAGTCCTGTCCGGCTTTCAAACCGCAAGTTCGCTCGATTGCCGGAGCCACAACTGTCTCGCAGCACATGGGCGGCACAGTGCTTTCCAGAATGACCAGCGAGCCTTTTCTAACAACCCCGCCAACCTGTTCCGACGCACGTTCTACGAACCGCAGATCAGGTGACTTATCTTCAAAACTTGGGGTAGGAACAGCTATGATATAAACATCAGCTTGAGGTATTTCGGTAGATGCAGAGAGCTTACCGTGTGACACCACATCAGCAACCAATTCCTGCAGTCCATTTTCGCCGATATGTACCTGCCCTTTGGATATCATCTCTACGACCTTAGGGCTAAGGTCAACTCCTGTCACACGAAATCCTGTCTCCGCGATGACAGCACTTGTGGGTAAACCTATGTAGCCTAAACCAA
>CAZFLA010000007.1:0-23147 GCA_964519405.1 uncultured bacterium | reverse complement strand
CGTTTCAGGTCATATCACGTAACAATCTTCTTGACACATGAGCGGACTTCTCTTTGATCTTTCGCAGCAATGTATCTTGGGCGCTTACAACAGTCATCTATCTATACGACCTTACTGGCAGGTAACCGCTCCAGCCATTTAAGTAGTGCATCCACATTTTATCAAGCCGTCTATACTTTCTCAACGAGGTATGCCCAAACCCATCATAACCATATATGTATGAATTGTTCCCGCTAGATGGTATAATCAATATGCCAGTATGTATATCCATACCGGCTACAGTTTGGTTATCCGTGAAAGGAGTGGGCGGAGTGTGCCCACTCTTTTTCATACTTATAGAAAAAATACTATACGCGGTGGGAGGCGGTCATGCATTCTGAGCTCTTCAATCAGCTGATGATAATCGGGCAAGAGAAGAAGATTCCCATGGAGAAGCTCCTGAGGACTCTCGAAGATTCTCTCACCGTTGCTTATCGACGGCATTATGATCCACCAACATTCGTTGCGGTTCATTGCACCCTGTCCGAAGGCAACGACTTCACCATTACTGCGGGCTTAACCGTTGTTGAGAAAGTCACTAATCGCAGCTGCCAAGTTGAGTTTAATCGAGCTCGCAAGTTCCAGCCCGATTGTGAGCTAGACACCATTGCGTTCATTCCTGTGAATATTGAGGAGTTTGGACGCATAGCAGCGACGAGTATGCGGCAGGCCTTGCAGCAGATCATTCGACAGGCCGAAGAAGAAATGAAGGTTGAGGCCTTTAGAAACCGCATTGGTGAGATCGTAAACGCCCGGTTAATCCGTCGCGATAGAGATGCCTTCGTATTCGACCTTGGCGATGTCGACGGTATTCTTACAAAAGAAGAACAGGTTCCTACGGAAACTTACACCATGCATGCCAACATGAGGGTGTTTCTTTTAGAGGCAAAGAAGGAATCTAAGGGTGCAGTTGTTTACCTGTCACGATCGCATCCTGCTTTAATCCGTAAACTCTTCGAGTTGAATGTGCCGGAAATCCGCGATGGTGATGTGGAAATTAAGTCCGTCGCGCGAGAACCTGGTGCACGCACGAAGATATCTGTCATCTCGCACAGTAATGCCATCGACCCTGTTGGTGCCTGTGTGGGACAGCGAGGCATGCGGGTTCAGGCTGTCGTTGACGAGATTCATGATGAAAAAATCGACATCATCCGCTGGAGTGATGACCCGGTTCAATATATTGCAGAATCGCTTAACCCTGCCAAGGTTAGCCTGGTGAGAGTCGTTAGCGTAGAAACAAAAATGGCTTTGGTTGTCGTTCCAGACAACCAACTATCTTTGGCCATTGGTAAACAAGGCCAGAATGTGCGTTTGGCTGCAAGGCTTACAGGATGGAAAATTGACATCCGCAGCCATACCCAAATCGCAGAAATGAGTACAGACAAGTAGACATGAAAGGGGTGCCGCATAATCCACTGCGAAGCTGTGTCGCTTGCCGCCGTCAGGCAGACAAGCGGGAGCTTTTGCGTGTGATACGCACCCCACAAGGAGCCATAGATATAGATTTTAGTGGCAAACAAAACGGAAGAGGCGCGTACCTCTGTTGGAGCATCAAATGCCTAGAGCAGGCTGCTAAAGCCCGTAAACTAGATAGGGCTCTCCATACAGCGCTTTCGGATGAGACCGTGCAGCTCATACGAGATGCTATTGCGACGCGCGCGAAGGAGGCAGACAATCAATGGCAGGAATAACTGTAAAAGAACTAGCCGCCGAGTGTAAACTCAGTGAAAAAGAGATGCTGGCAAACCTTGCAGATGTAGGTATTGAAGTATCTAGCGGCTCAGATACCGTGGATTTTTCGACAGCTATTACCATGCGGGAAATGGTAGTAGGCAACATGCCCGTTGTCGAAGCAACTCCCGTAATGGCTTTGCGTGACTTGGCTCAAGCACTGGGAGTTCAGCCACCAATGCTTCAGCAGCAGCTCATGAAGGCAGGGTTGTTAGTTGGACTAACCCAGTCTTTAAGCAAAGATCAGATCGAAGAATTAGCCTTTCATTTCAAGAAATCCATCAAATGGCAGGAGCCTGCTAAAGCGGAAGTGCCGAAAACGGCCCGACCGACAAAAAAGAAGTCTGGCCATGCACTGACATCCCGCCCACCAGTAGTCACTATTCTGGGTCACGTCGACCACGGTAAAACAACACTGCTTGATGCCATTCGGCATACACACGTGGTAGAGAGCGAAGCGGGTGGTATCACCCAGCATATCGGTGCATACCAAGTTGAAATTCAGCATAAAGGTGAGCCGCATAAAATCACCTTCCTCGACACTCCTGGACATGAAGCTTTCACAGCCATGCGAGCCCGAGGTGCGCAGATCACCGATATCGCGATATTGATAGTCGCAGCAGACGACGGCGTGATGCCTCAAACCATTGAGGCTGTCAACCATGCAAAAGCAGCCGAAGTGCCCATCATTGTTGCTGTGAACAAGATCGACAAGGAGAACGCCAATCCAGATCGAGTGAAGCAGCAGCTCGCCGAGCTAAACCTTGTTCCTGAGGAATGGGGCGGCGACGTGATGTTTATCCCTGTCTCCGCTAAAAAACGCGAAGGCATTCCTGATATCCTGGAAGGCATTCTGCTTCAGGCTGAAATGCTGGAGCTTAAGGCTGATGTCCATGCAGAGACAGAAGCCATCGTTGTCGAAAGCAAGATCGAACGAGGACGCGGCTCCGTTTCAACGGTCATCATCACATCAGGAACGCTGAAGGTTGGCGACAGCGTGGTATCAGGCAGCGCCTATGGCCGAGTGAGAGCAATCACTGACGAAAAGGGCAAGAGCCTAACCAAGGCATTACCTGCACAGCCAGTGGAGATTACCGGACTTAGCAAAGCACCGGAAGCTGGCGATCACCTTGAGGTCGTCAAGAACGAGCGCACAGCCCGACAGCTTGCTCAGCGCAACGAACAGCAGGAGCGCGTCACATCAATCGGCTCAACCGCAAAAACTCAGATCACCATCAAAGACTTGCATCAACAGATTGCTGAAGGCAAGGTGCATGAGCTTAACGTCATCGTTAAGGCCGACGTCGCCGGTTCTGCAGAGGCTATCGCGCAGCAGTTGTCACGCCTAGAGCATGATGAAGTAAGAGTAAGGGTACTCTCATCAGCCGTGGGCAACGTCAACGAAGGTGATGTGAACCTCGCAAGTGCCAGCAACGCCTTGGTGTTAGGATTTAACGTCAAAGTGGAGCCTACAGCTCAACAGCTTGCGGACATCGCATCTGTTGAAGTGCGCGTCTACAACATCATCTACGAACTGCAGGAAGAGATTGAAGCCGCTATGCGCGGTCTTCTGGAGCCTAGAATCGAGGAGAACACTCTCGGCAAGGCGGAAATCCGTGCAGTATTCAACCTGCCGCGAGGTATCGTAGCGGGTTCATATGTCACCGACGGCAAAGTGGTTCGGTCTCAGCTTGCGCGAGTGTTCCGAGGAACCGATCAAGTTTGGGAAGGTCCAATCGATAGCCTTAGGCACTTGAAAGATGACGTTCGTGAAATGGCGGCCGGCTTTGAGTGCGGAATTGTCTTCCAAGGCTTTACCGACATCAAAGAAGGCGACGTCGTTGAGTGCTTCGAGCGCAAGGAAGTTGCCCGTGCCGACGTCATTAAGCTACGACAGAATAAAATGGCTCAGCAGTTAGCTGATTCCGTAGAAGGCGCGTAGCCCAGCTTCACAACATCGAACAGCACATCTGGATGCTGCCGGCAAGTAATTGCTTCGGCGATATCTAGATAGTGCTGTTCACTGCCTTTTACCGAGCTGTGAGAGTATCAAACCCGATACTCGGCTAGAATAGGAAAATACCATGAGCAGTTCAATGCGTGTCAACCGCGTGCAAAGTCTTCTGATGCAGGAGCTTAGCAACATCATAAACAACGAGATGAAAGACCCCCGTCTTGAAGGAATCACAATAACAGGCGTGCGCGTTGCTGGTGACCTCGGTCATGCATGGGTAGCCATCTCATCATACATGGGTGATAAACACAGAGACGAAGCCGTAGCGGTGTTGGATAAACTCGCCGGCAAGCTGCGCGGTGAGTTCGGCAGACGCGCTCGCTTGCGTGTAGCCCCTGAACTGCATTTTAAGGCAGACGAAGGGCTGGAGCACGGTGAGCAGATTTACAGCATCCTGAAGCAGATTGAGCAGGAAGGTAACTAACCTTATGGATCAGGGCTTGACCGCAGTCGTTTCGGCACTGAAATCTGCTAACAGCATCGCACTCTTCACGCATGTTAACCCCGACGGTGATACGCTGGGCAGTGCGCTGGCACTAAGCCACGCGCTGAATAGCATCGGCAAAACATCAAGGGTGTTCAGCAACAACGGAGTTCCCGATATCTGTGAGTTCCTGCCGGGTTCGCAGTCTGTCGGCTCTGAACTCCCAGAAGAGAAATATGATCTCTATATGGTCATCGACACCGGTGATGCCAAAAGAATCGGCAAATTCGGTGTGTTATTTACTGAAGATACAAATGCAGGGGTCATAGACCATCACGATACCGAAGGCGGCATTGTCGGCGCTATATACCGAGATGCGTCAGCATCGGCTACCGGTGAGCTGGTGATGGAAGTCATCGAGGCGATGGAAATACCCATCAGCGAAGAGATGGCCATGTGCCTGTTTTCCGCGATCATCACCGATACCGGTATGCTTCGCTACCCTGCTGTAGACAGCAACACGTTCCATATCTGTGCACGGCTTGTTGAGGCAGGCAGCCACCCTGGTGAAGTTTACGACCATGTTTATGAGCGGCGCAGTTTGGTTAGCCAGCAGTTGCTAGGTTATGCCCTAGAGACCATGAAACAGACAGATGACGGCCATGTGCTGTGGACGGTGATTACTCAAAAAGACTTTGAACGCATCGGCGCCACCGATGATGATACCGAAGGTATCACACAGCAGATGCGTTGTGTTGGCGGTCCGGTTGTTCTATTGCTGCTCCGAGAAACCAGCCCACACAACTTCCGTGTTTCCGCGCGAAGCAAGTCGTCATTGGTGGACGTCGCTGCATTTGCGAATACCTTTGGTGGTGGTGGTCATACCATGGCTGCAGGTTTCTATGTAAGCTGCCAGCCTGAAGAAATCGAAACTCTAGTTATATCGGAGATGCAAAAGTGGACGGCCTCCTGCCTTTCCGAAAACCACTAGGCATCACTTCACGGCGCGCACTGGATATCGTGCGCAGGCATCTGGGACAGAAACGCGCCGGTCATGCGGGCACACTCGACCCTGAAGCTGAAGGATTGCTGCTGATCTGCCTCGGTCGTGCCACACGGCTAGTAGATACTATTCATGAGCTGCCCAAAACATACGTTGCTGGCTTAAAACTTGGGGTGAGCTCAGACACACAAGATGCCACGGGCACCATCACTAACGAAACCAACTGCGCTCACATAACCCAAGATGACCTGCAGAACATTCTCGACAGTTTTACAGGTGTTATAAAGCAGCTCCCTCCGATGTTTTCGGCATGCCACCACAACGGCCAGCGTTTATATGATCTCGCTCGACAGGGCATTGAGGTCCAGCGTGAGGCACGTGAAGTCACTATCCATAGCCTGAGGCTGCTGAAGTTCTCGGCTGGTAATCCCGCCGAAGCCTCCATCGAGATCGAATGCAGCAGTGGAACATACATCCGCACACTCTGCCACGATATCGGCGATGCTCTTGGCTGCGGCGGGCTCATGAGTTCGCTCGTGCGCACTAGTATAGGCCCTTTCCACATCGATCAGGCGCTGACCGAAGAACAGCTGGATGACAACTGGCAGAATGCACTGATACACACCGAACGACTGCTGCCAGAGCTATACCCAACGGTAAGTTTCAACGAGTTCGAGAAGAAAAGACTATATAACGGCCTGTTGGTGCGCGTTGCCGATAAAGTGCCTGCATCAGTCACATCTGGGATATATGCAGCCGTCAACCAGCAGGAATTGGGTTTCGCTATCGTCAGCCTAGAAGAGGGGCAGTTCCGCCCCGTAAAAGTATTTGGACTGGACGGTGAAGAATGGAAATAGCCACACGCGAACGCGGATGTGTGGTAACCATCGGCTCATTTGATGGTCTGCACCGAGGGCATCAAGCGTTAATCGCTAAGGCGATAGAAATCGGGCAAGAGATGAATATGCCCTCTATGGTCATCAGCTTTGATCGCCATCCCAGCGCGGTGTTGTCAAGCCACCCTGTACCGATGATAATGAGCCTAGATGATCGCTACCGCCTCATGTGCAATTCTGGAGCCGATGTGGTGACGGTCTTGAAGTTCGATCATCAGTTGTCCAACGAACCCGCCGCGCACTTTATCAAGCGATTTCTAGTTGATCAGCTAGGGGTGCGCTGCGTAGTAGTCGGTAAGGACTTTCGGTTTGGCAAAGGTCGTGAAGGCGACTGCCAAACCCTGGAAGAACACGGAAAGCTGCATGGCTTCTGTGTGCATCCGCTGGAGGATGTTGTCTATCTAGGCCGCCGTATGAGCAGCAGCCGCGTTCGCCGCGCTTTGGCGGAAGGACGGCTGCGCGATGCCAACATCATGTTAGGGCGCCCCTTCTTCTTACGAGGCACTGTCGTTAAGGGGCAGCAATTGGGTAGAACCATCGGATTTCCGACTGCCAACCTCAGCACTCCTGCAGAGCAATGCTTGCCAAAGTTCGGCGTATATGCCGGCCTGTTTTCCACCGAAGACGACACCGCTCACATCGCGGCCGTCAACATCGGCATCCGCCCCACCGTGTCAGGCAACCAGGTACCCTCTGTAGAGGCCTATCTGCCTGGATTCCATGGCGATCTATATGGGCGTAAAGCCCTGCTGAGCCTACATCACTTTTTGCGCGACGAACTGCGTTTTGATGATGTCAAGCAGTTACAGGCGCAGATGCACAAGGACGTTCACCAGACGATCAGCTTGATGCAGGGTGTGGAAGTATAAGCAGTAAGGGGCCATGTTTGTTCGTGGCCCCTCGTTGTTGCTGTCGCTATACGGGGTTATTATCGTTGGGCTTATTTGGCCCTAGCTCATTACCAAATGCCGATCCAAATTTACGCTGGTTCTCCTGGGGCTTCTTGGGTTCGGCCTCCGGTGCAGCACTCTGCTCAACGCTCGGTGCTTCAGCGGTTTGTTCGGACTGTGCGTTGGCCTGATCCATGATCTGTTTCGTCAACTCATCAATCGCAGACTGTTCCTCATCTGTTGTCTGAGCACTGTCGAGGTTCTTTGCGAATTCCCGCAGCTTCTCCACTGAGAACAGATTTAACAACATGCTCAAGGCATTCGAGCCGCCATTGGAGCCATCACCGCCCATATTAACTTGGGTTACCGGAACCAACGCCTGTCGACCCACTTTGATGGCCTCTGCAAAGGCTTGAGCAACCTGTGCATACACTTGATACTCCGCTCCGCCGTAGGCGTTGACTTTCTGCTTCGTGGCGATACCTTCAGCGATACCAATCTTGGCGATTCGGGTGGAATCTGCGTTCGCATTTAGCACTGTCGCCTTCGCTTCAGCTTCCGCAGTGATCACCAGTCTAGCTGCGTCCTGAACGGCTTTCGCCTTCTCTGCTTTACCAGCGTTTTCCTCGGTGACAATGCGGATTTCCGATTCGGTCAATGCGGTTTGCTGATTCGCAGTAGCTTGCGACTGCCGCAGCTGCTTCTCTTGCTCTGCAGCTTCACCCTGACGTTTGTATGTCTGGATTTTCTCCACCGCTATCTGCCGGTCGCGCAGCTGAGCATACATGGTCTCGATGCCCGTATCGCCCTTAGCTGAGCGAGGAGTGCCAATGAGCACATCATGAAGCTCTAGGTTGTAATCTGACAGCCTTGAGCTAATCACCTTCAGAGCTTCCTCACCCAGTTCCGATCTCTGCTGGACTAATTGCAGCAGCGTGCGTTTTTGACCGGCATTCTTAAAGAACGACGAAACCATTGGGTCTAAGCTCTGCTCAACCAAGACTTTGATGTCACCGAACTTCTGGATCAGTTTCGGCGCCTCATCGCAATTGATGCTTAACACAACGCTTAAGGGCAGCTCCGGTTCAAAGGCATCCGAGGTGATGAGCTGAACAGCAGCCAATCCGCTGTCATAACCATGAGCTTCAGATGATGATGAATCCCACTTCAACACAAAGTTTGTGGTGGGTACCGAGATGACCTTTGCAGCATCTGTATTGATGGGATATTTACCAGGCATCAACGGCTTATTCCATATACCCCGTTTGCCATTTTCAACCAGCTTACCATGGGTATAATCGTCGCCCGATATATCAACACCCTCTTCACCGTAATAGGAAACAACCACACCCACGCAGCCGACGTTTATCACTGTTTTGGGTTGGAACTCCACAGTGGCAAACAGCCGGTTTATGTAATACTGACCGTCGATAAGCACCTGATGCTGTTTACCGCGAAGTCCGCCGGCCCTCAAAAACTTCTCTGGGTTCTGAAAGCTGTGGTGGTATGTTTCCGGGTCATTAGGATCATTCCCAACCGTTGGACAGATAATCTGATCTTCAGGTGGGTTAGGACCGTCGTTGACCGTCACAATACCCACGACATCATTCGCGCCATCAATCACGATGGGTTCAAATCCACCGTCCTTGGCGATTTTGTGGCTCATTTCGTCCATTTCGCGGCGCTCATCATCGCGCTCACCCATGGGCAGGTAATACACCTTGTTAGCGGTGATCACAGCAAACAGAGCAGTGTTGATAGCATATGTGCCTTCACGCATAATACCGCGTTGCGGTCCTCGCTGCCCGTTCTTGGTGAGGAACTCACGGGCATCAAGGAAGTTGCTCACAACGGAGCCTAAAAGCTGCGTTGGTTCAAGAGGCTTACCGTCGCGAGCGAAGATATAACCAATCTTACCCTGAGCAATGGTGATGAGCGGCACCTTGTGCACGCGATACATAAACGGCGACTTAAAGTGGATTCCGCTGCGAAGAACATCAGGTTGAAATCCCGCTTCACCATTCAATGCTATGATGGTTTGGTCAAGTGACCCCTTAGGTGACCACCACTTTTCCACAATACCGACTTCCGATGGCCGAATGATGCGAATACCTATCAGGTTGATTACCAGCCATACGACGAACAATACCCCTAAGATCACTAACAAAGGGGCCATCAGTTGAGACAGAAAATCCGGCATACTCCCCAATCCTCCGACTAGTTAAAACACACATTGTTACTTTGTTTCCATGATAGACATCCCCATTGCTGTCATCTCATGTATATGTTGCATACGTTGCCACACATAATATACCACGGCAGCACACCCAGTATGTGTTTCTTTGATGTAAATCTGCAACTTAGCAGCGGTGTAATCGCATGCACGGCCAAAGCCGGCAGCGAGTATGCACAGTGGGGCCTGTGCACTGCCTTTGGGGGAGCTTATTAGATGAGATGCTGCATATATTACAGCACCTGTCAGCGCTACATATTTTCTTCTAGGAAGGCTTGGCAGATATCAATTCTGCTGATGATACCCGTAAGGCGCCCTTCAGAGGTTACAGGCAGACGCTTCACCTTGCGGGCCAGCATCAGTGCAGCAGCTTCCAGAACATCGTCTGTCTCTTCAACCATGACAAGAGTTTTGCTCATCGCATCAGAAACTTTCATCTCTCGCACCTGGTTCACGCGAGCCTCAATGTCCTGCAGGCTTTCACGGTATTCATCACTATCGGGGTTTTCGCTGGGAGCAGGCAAAAGTTCGCGAATGATATCATGCTCGCTGATAACGCCAATCAATTGATTGGTTCTGTCAACCACAGGAAGACCGCTGACTTGGTAAAGGTCCATCCTATCAACGGCATCTCGCAGTGTATCATCAGGTGACACCGTCACCAGTTGAGAGTGCATGAGATCTACGACGCGCATTTGCATTTCTCCAGCATCAGTAAATTCGTGGCATTCACTTTAATTGTACACGGCATTCGAGTGTGGTGCACAGAAATCGGTAAACTCGGTATAATTCTGCTGTCGGCGAATATGCAGGAGGTTATCGTGGATCTATTTTTGCGTGCATTACCCTATCTTGTAGGCGGGTGGCTTTTGTATGGATTACTCCGTATCGCCGCGTCACGCCGCAGGTGGGCAATCTATTACTCCGCCCTAACCAACGACACTCACATGCTGGAGACAGCTTTACGCAAAGGATCGTCGCCTAACTGCCGCACTCGCGACGGCAGAACGCCCTTAATGCTGGCCGCTGCCATGGGCAGAACCGAGGCCTGCCGCACTTTGCTTAAATACGAAGCGCGCCTGGGTGACACCATGCGCATATGCCGAACCGAATTGGGAGGTGTTGGCGACTACGGAACCGCGCTGCATCTGGCCACATTCTGCGGACACCAGGAGACGGCGTTGGAGTTGATGAAGGCATCGGACACGCTTCAAGCTCTGGTTACTCCCGATGAAAGAGGATGCACCCCGCTGACAATCGCTGCGATCATCGGTTACCCCGCTTTAGTCAAGCAGATGCTGAAACTTGGCGCGGAAGCAGACCCGAGGGATAGAGCGGAGCTGACGCCGCTGATGACCATCTGCGCAGCCAACTACCACAGCATTCAGATGATGAGATCGCTAGTGTATGATGAGACGAAGCTGGAGTTCGCATTGCCTAGCCGTGCACCGATCCACTTCCTACTTGCGGACGGCGGCCTCACGCTAAGCAAAACCGCCATGCTTGTGTATGGCTCTCGTTTGTGGTTCCCCTTCCTCACTACGCGCATGCACATGCCGTCACCGCAAGCAAAATGGGAAGAACAGTTAGTGAAAAGCGCGCAACTGCTGCTGGAAGCTGGTGCAGATATCAGTATCGCCGATGCAAAGGGCCGCACCCCATTGATTATGGCGGCGATGATGCAGCGTGAGAAACTGTGCAAGCTGCTTATTGAGCATGGGGCGGACGCGAAACACACCGATGCTGCCGGTAATACCTACCGACAGTATCTCGATATGCATCTGCAACCTAAGCCAGTAGGAGAAGCCGTTGAAGCGAAGCTCAGAAAGCTAGGTTTCTGGGACTAGCGCCTCAATGGCTTCATGACAACCTGAGACTAAATCGAGCTATATGATCTCCGTGACATTCTGTTGGTGGCTGTCTTCATACAGAAAGTAATAACCCAGAACGCTCCAGCCCCAGAATGGGTCAAGACCGCAGCCTTCGCCAGTCTCACTGTTGTAGTATTCACGGCAGCCGGACTTATCCATGAGCGCTTCGGTTCGATAAGCTAACGCTGTAGCGATTTGGTCATAACCATACTGCCTTAAGCCGTGGTAGACGATGTAGTTTGAGGGTATCCATGTGTTGGCACGCCAACTGCATCCCAGATCATCTGGCAGTTTCACCTGACTGTAACCCGGTTCGCTCTTAGCCAGAACGGCAGGAGCCCACGCCGTCCAAAACTCTTCACCATTCATGAGGTGTTCATACACCATACGCCTTGCACGTTCTGGAGTGGCCACATTCGCCCACAGAACAGCAAATATGTTGACGTATTTCACTTTCGTGAGTTCGCCGGATTTGGTGTGCATGTCGTAATACAAGCCGTCTTCTTCACACCACATCAGCTTGTTGATACGTTCAGCCAACTCATCAGCAGCAGATGCATATGTTTCGCTGTCTGCGGCGTATCCCAAGCTCCGAGCCAAGCTAGAAAATGCTCTGAGCTCGCGAACGAGGAAGCAGTTAAGGTCAACACCCTTGCAGATTCGATCTCGCCACCACCCTGCTCGTTCATGCTGGTTATCCATACCCGTATGCGGCGCGCTCATCCATTCGGCGAGGCCGTTGCCGGTGCTGTCCATATCGACCATCCAGTAGTCGATATATCGCTTGAGTTTTGAGTAATAGTCGGCTGTCAGCCATGACATATCACCGTAATAATCACGAACCAGCAGGCAGCTTTGAGCCAGGAAGGGCTTCACATGCTCTGGGTCGTGGAACTCATTACTCGGCACGCTGCGGCTTATTAAGCCATCTGGACGGATATGATCCAGAAATATGGTGATGCCGTTAATGATATACTTTGGCTCCCAGCCAAGGTATATCTGTGCAATGGCTTCAAAATACTGATCCCAGTCGTAGAGTGTCTTATAGTCATAACCTGTGAAGTAATCGCGGCCGGTATCGGGATCGTGTTGAATCCCATGACGCATTAATTCGTCGACACCAGCGATGCGTTGTTTGATGGCATCTAGTGCCTGTTGGTTCTGCAAGACTCGGTTTGGCACAGTATGATATCCTCTCTGAATGCGATATGTATAACAACATCATGCCACATCTTAGGTGTCGTATCGGCGGATTTACATATCCAACAGGCAATCTGCCGCATAAAACGCAAGGAAGGCGCATTCCTTATTCTGGAAAACGCCTTCATTACAGCAGAATACTAACACGCTGTATGCTGTCTGTCAAAACTCCGGCATGACAGCGCGTTTGCGTATTTGCGCTAGAAGCTAATGCTCACTGGCTCCACGGCCTTCAGTCCGCCTTCGTATCCAGGTTTGCCGAGAAGCTTGAACATATTCACCTTATAGGCTTCTACTCCAGGCTGGTTGAAGGGGTTCACTCCCTGCATCAAGCAGGTCACGCCACAGGCATACTCGAACATATAGATCAATGCACCCAGTGATGCGGCATTCATCTCTGCAAGGTGGATTGTCAGGTTTGGCACTCCGCCATCGCGATGGGCAGAAGCTGTGGCTTCGTAAGCCATCTGGTTCACCCAACTGATTTCCTTGCCCGCCAGATAGTTCATGCCATCGGCATTAGCGGCATCAGCAGGAACGGTTAAGCTGGGTTCGCCGCCATCAATGATAAGGAAGCTCTCAATCAGGTTGCGTCGGCCTTCCTGAACATACTGCCCCATGCTGTGCAGGTCAGTGGTGAAGTCAACAGCAGCCGGGAACAAGCCGATCCCCTGCTTGCCTTCACTTTCACCATAAAGCTGCTTCCACCACTCTGCGAGGGTGTGCAGCCGAGGCTCGAAATTGGCCAAAATCTCTGTGCTGTAGCCCTGATGATAAAGTATATTTCGCGCTGCCGCATAGAAGAGCGCAGGATTCTGCATTGGATCGTCTACAGATGTGCAAAGCTTCGCGCAGTCGACAGCACCGTTCACCAATGCGTCGATATCAACACCTGCATATCCAATCGGCAGAAGTCCTACAGCACTCAATACCGAGTAGCGTCCGCCGATGTTGTCAGGCACCACAAAAGTCGCGCATCCCATATCGCGGGCTAGCGTTAACAACGAGCCCTTGTTGGCATCAGTGGTGGCTACAATCCAGTCACTCTGCTTGTCTGCAGGCACTAGTTCCTTAAGCAGTCGAAATGCCACGGCAGGTTCGGTAGTGGTTCCGGACTTGCTGATGACATTGATAGCGACTTTCTTGCCGTTCAGGCGCTTTTTGAGGCGGGTGACATAGTCCGCGCTGATGTTGTGGCCGGCGTAGACAACACAATCGGGGTCATCAGACAGTGCTTCGATGACGGCGCGAGCACCTAAGTAGCTTCCGCCGATGCCGATGACAACCAGCACGTCGGTTTCCGTGCGAAGCTGTTCGATCTTCGCTTTCAGCCGTGCTGTTTCATCAGCACTTAGGATTTCTGCAGGGTTAACCCATCCGGTGAAGTCGGAGCCTGCACAACGTGCGTTCTTTAGGCTGTCTGCGCATGCTGCCACTTGTTCCGAACGCTCAGCCACCATCGCAGCGGTAAGATTTGGAGCAAGGTATTTCGCATCTATCGTGATTGGTGATTGCTTACTCATGATGTTCTCCAGTCTATTCATTAGGCGCTTTCGCGCTTGGTTTTTCAGGAGCAAAGTGGTGCCAAATCCAGTATGCGGCGCTTAAAATGATGACTGCCGCAACTATGTAGTCAACACCGTGCAGATATTTCCCAACAGTATGCCAGTTCTGTCCCAACTTCACGCCTGCCCATGTCAACAGATAGCACCAAGGCAACGAGCCCGCTAAGCTTAAGAACAAGAACGGCACAAGAGGCACCCTGCTGACGCCTGCGGGGAAGGAGATAAATGTGCGGATAATAGGCAGCATGCGGCTGATGAAAACAGCCGATAATCCGTGTTTGTCAAAGAACCGATCTGCGGCATCCATATCTTTGCTGCGAATTAACAGATATTTGCCATATTTATGAACAAACGGTCGTCCGCCATACTTTCCCGCCATATATGCCACATAACTTCCGATCATGCAGCCCACAGATCCTGCTATCGAAGCCATATGGATATCAAACTTGCCTTGACTGACTGCGTATCCCGCGAACGGCATAATAAGTTCACTAGGCAGTGGGATACAGGCACTTTCGATAGCCATGAGGAGACCGATACCAGGATAGCCTCCACCAGTTATCACACCTTCAACCCATTTACCGATGGAAACTAGAATAGTGTGAAGTGTTGATGGGGAACTCGATGCAGCCAACAGCGATGTCAGAATTGCATGATATTGTGTCACGAGCAGGGATGTCCTCCTTAGGGCAACCAGTGTTTACTGACAGTCCAGTATAATTATATAACGGATGGGAATTATCTATTAGTTACCTAAAATACTAGTAGTGTATCGCAATACCTACAGGAGCAGACAATGAGTGAGACAATTTCTGAGCTCGAGCTTCAGGCGCAAAATGCCCGAGCTGCTGCCTATAAGCTGTCAACCACCAGCTCAGCCGACAAGAACAGCGCACTTAAGGCCATGGCACAGGCACTCGTCGATAACGAATCTACCATACTAGCTGCTAACAACACAGACATCGAAACAGCACGAACAAATGGGCTATCGGAGCCAATGATTGAGCGCTTAACACTAAACCATGCTCGGATTTTGTCGATGGCTGAAGGCATGCAGCAGGTCGCCTCGCTTCCAGATCCTGTTGGTGAAGTAGTCGGGGGAAATGTCCGTCCAAACGGTCTGCGGATACAGCAAGTCAGGTCTCCGTTAGGTGTCATTGGCATCATTTATGAGAGCCGCCCTAACGTCACGGCTGATGCGGCAGCTTTATGCCTAAAGAGCGGCAATGCGGTGATCCTTCGCGGCGGTAAAGAGGCGTTTAACAGCAACAAAGCCATCACTAACTGTCTCACTGAAGCCATCACTCAAGCAGGTCTGCCCTCCTGCTCCGTTCAGATGGTTCAAACAACCGACCGCGCAGCAACCACTGAACTGATGCGTATGACAAAATGGGTTGACTGTATCATCCCTCGCGGCGGTGCGGGGCTCATCAACCATGTGGTGCAGAACAGTATTGTGCCGGTCATCGAAACCGGTGCGGGTAACTGCCACACATACATTCACGACGATGCTGACCTAAAGATGGCCATTAACATTGTTGTCAATGCGAAGTGTCAACGACCCAGCGTGTGCAACGCCATGGAGACACTGCTCGTTCATCACCGCATTGCTGAGTTCTTCTTACCGCTGCTTGACGACGCCATGAGCGAGCACGGAGTTGAGGTTCGGGGCTGTGACCACACCCGCGAGTTCATCCCATCAGCAAAAGCAGCGACAGAAGAAGACTGGGGCACAGAGTATAACGCGCTTATCCTTGCCGTTAAGGTAGTTGATAACGTAGAAGAAGCTGTGGCGCACATCAACAAGTATGGCACACGCCACTCGGAAACCATCGTCACCAAGAGCCTGAAGGCGTCTGAGATCTTCACGCAGGGCATCGATGCCGCAGCCGTATATGTGAATGCCAGCACCCGCTTCACCGATGGTTTTGAATTTGGCTTCGGCGCCGAGATCGGTATTAGCACCCAAAAGCTTCATGCGCGAGGCCCGATGGGGTTGAAAGAGCTCACGACTACTCGCTACATCATACACGGTGATGGGCAGATACGGGGATAAATGCATATCGGGATTTACGGGGGTAGTTTTAACCCTATACATCATGGACACTTGATATTAGCGCAGCATGTTGCCGAACTATGCGGACTGCAAAAAATGCTGATGATACCGTGTCATACCCCCGTACATAAATCCCCTTCTGAGCTGGCACCAGCTCATCTACGTTGGCATATGGTTCAGGAATCTGTGAAGGGGCATCCTTTGCTTGAGGGCTGCGACATAGAAATCAACCGTAAGGGACCGTCGTATACAGTTGACACCATGGAGCAGCTTCATGAGCGGTATCCCGAATGCCAGTTCTCCATGCTCATCGGAACTGATACTCTTGTTCAACTGTCAACATGGTATAGACCCGAACGGATACTGCAGCTGTGCCGACTTCTCGTTTTATACCGCCCAGGATTTCCTGCAGGGAATCCTAGCAGATATCTGCCAGAGGGCTTCGGTGATGACTGCGTCACCATGATCGAGGCTCCGCATCTTCAGATATCGTCATCCGATATCCGTCAGAGAGTGGCGGAAGGACGCTCCATTCGTTACCTCACTACCGATACAACAGTCCAAATAATCGGACAGCATCAGTTATACCTTAAGATGTAATAAGGAACTAAGAACACCAAATGAACAGATCACGCATCATGTGGGTCGCGCTGGGTATCATCGTCATCGCAATCGCTTCTATGTCCGGTATTATGGTGGGCGTGCACAAAGTTATGCCAACATCAGCCAGGCATGCGAAGGCTTCGGAGCAGCAAGTCGGGCGGATGAAGCTATTGGTGATGGGACTTGATGAGGTTGGTAAAAACACAGACACGATCGCAGCTGTTGATGTCGACCCCGACCAAAACACCATATCGGTGCTGTCAGTGCCGCGTGATACGAGAACAGACGTCGAAGGGCATCGAACATTCCGCATCAATGCTGCCTATGCCTGGGGTGGACTGGAATTAGCCCAATCAACCATCCAAAAGCTGATTCAAGACCAGTTTGATCACCATGTCATCGTCAGACTAGAGGGTTTTGCCCAGGTAATCGACGCAATGGACGGCGTCGATGTTGATGTAGAAAAAGACATGGACTATGTGGACCGCAAGCAGAAGCTGTATATCCACCTGAGAAAGGGCAATCGCCACTTAACAGGTCAAACGGCTATACACTACGCGCGATTCCGGCATGATGCCCGAGGAGACCTCGGACGAGTCGAGCGTCAGCAAAAATTGCTGCGCGCTGTGCTGGAAAAGATGCTGAGCCCGCAGATGCTGCCGCAATTACCGCAGCTCATGCAGGTAGCCAAAAACAACTGTGACACCGACCTATCTATAGAACAGATGATAAGCCTCGCCCGAATTGCTAAAAAAGTAGGCGATGACGGCCTGAAAACAGCCATGCTGACAGGCGCGCCCCAAATGATCAATGGAGGCAGCTTCTATATCGCCGAACTGCCAGAAAACGCAGTTGGTATAGAGCCGATTGTAGACGCCATTGTAAAGGCCAAAGAGGCTAAAGAAGCTGAAGAACTCAAACCGAGTGATATCACCGCATCGAAGAGTACCGCCCCTAAAGGAGGCATGTAAATTTGACATCAAAAGAACGAGCCGAAATCATCTCTGCGGCAGCCGAAGAGGTTAAAGCCGAGGATATTCAAGTTATATCGCTAAGCGGTAAATCGCTGATCGCCGACTATTTCGTAGTCGTGACAGGGCGCACCAACGTCCAAGCTAGAGCGATTGCCGACAAGATTCTAGAGAGATGCAGAGAAGCAAAGATCACGAAACTGCATGATGAAGGATATCGTGAAGCTCAATGGATTGTGTTGGACTACAGCGACGTCATCGTCCATGTGATGCAACCCGAACAACGCGAATACTACAGTATCGAAGAGCTGTGGAAGACCTTCGTTAGAGAGTAGACTGGCAGAATCGAGGCCTGTGATGACAGATCAAAATAATCAGCCCGATAAGCAGCAGCTCGAGCTTAAAATGCGCGAGGCTATTTTGCTTCAGATGCGAGGTGATCTCGTAGGTTCCCAAAAGGCTTGCATCGAGGTATTGAAGATGGAGCCAAACAATGTGGAGGCCCTAGAGCTGATGGGTGACCTTATGTATGCTCGAGGCGACCTTGAGCATGCGGTCATCGCCTATCGGCAGGCTAAAGATAACTCTGCACAGGGTTCTCCAAGTTTTGTCTCGGCTGAACGCAAATGGGCCACGCTTTTATATAAGCAGACATTGCCTGAGCTAGAGCAAAAAAGTGTAGGTATTACCCCAACAGTAGCAGCAGTTCTCTCATTGCTGCTGCCTGGCGTGGCTCATATATGGATCAAGCAGTATATTAAGGCCGGCATCATGATGGGCTGTTTCTTCGTGATCGCCGCACTGCTTGTTTTCACTCCATGGGGGCTGCCCCAGTTGGAGGTCAACAATGCACCAGCTACTGGACCCGTTGTGATGGCCTGCCTGCTGGTCATTTTAGGTCTAACTGCAGCCATTGACTCTTATCAAGTGATCTCGACGGATGCGGTGAAGACATCGAAACACCCTCATCCCAAGCTGCCTGAGGAGGTACGCAACAACCCTAATGCCAAGCCCTAATACCACGGAACCACACGCCAGCATCTGCCCCAAAGTGGGGATACTTGGAGCTGGCGGAATGGCGAAGCGCCACGGTGCCGCCTATAACCAGATGAAAGAAGTCTGTAAGGTTCAGGCCGTGCATGATTTCAGTGCCGAATATGGCAATTTCATCGCCACGTTATGTGATGCAGAGTATTGCGACAGTTACGACCTCCTTCTTGAGCGTGTTGATGTTGTCGACATTTGCCTTCCTACCCCTTACCATCTGAAATACGCCTGTCAGGCGTTAGAAGCCGGTAAGCACGTCATCTGCGAAAAGCCAATGGCGTTGAATGTCGGCGAGTGCCGCCAGATGATCGAGATCGCTGAAAAGAATGGTGTGGTGTTATATCCCGCCCACGTTCTGCGCTTTTTCCCCGACTTCGCAGCAGCTCATAAGGCGATACATTCAGGGCAAATTGGTGATCCTCAGATTGTTTGCACCCGACGCGGCGGCGATCACCCGCGTTCCCCCATCGGTTGGTATGCAGACCCCAACCTGAGCGGCGGTGTGATGCTGGACCTCATTATTCATGATTTCGACTGGCTGCGATGGACTTTTGGCGAGGTTCGCACAGTCAGCGCCGACTCGCTGACATACCGAGGGCTTGACCACCTCGACTACGCCTTCGTCACCCTAGAGTTTGAGAGCGGCGTCATCGCACATGTTGAAGGCAGTTGGGCTGATCCAGCAGGTTTCAACATCGAGTTTGAGGCGACCGGTTCCAAGGGGCAGTTCAGCTTCGGCAACAAAGATAAAGCCGTGATGGAGATATCAAGCCGAACCGAAGCGATGGGAGTTAAGAAAGGCGTCAGCCTGTCATTGCCAACCACCACCATAAACTCTTATGAGCAGGAACTTCGCCATTTTGTGTCTATCCTAAATGGCGAAGTACCGCAGATCACTGCATACGACGGGCTTAAGGCTGTGCAAATCGCTCAAGCCGCTCAGATCAGCGTGCAGACAGGTCATCCTGTAAATCCAAGTGAGGTGGAGTAATGAGTGATAATATAAACATTCTGGGGCTAAATGAAGCATCATCGTCAGCAATTCGGCAGAAGTTTGCCGATGAGGGGTTGACATTGGTGACGGCTCCGCATTATGCAGATGCCTACTGGATCGGTGAGCATATTGACAGCAGTTATGTACCAGCATTTTGGTGGAGATATTCACAGCCGTTTCAGCGGCTGCTGGCCGAAGTGCGCAAAGGAACCATCGGCGACATCTTAGCGATCAAGGTTAAGAGCAGTATCCCTTCGTCGCTTGGCGAAACCATATGCCCATCTGGTGCTGATATCTGCGGTATTATCGCCGGTTCCACGCTGACAACACACCGCGTTTCTCGCCCTACGCCGTTATCGGAACACAGCATACTGGAGATGAAATACGCTTCAGGCGTGTTTGCCAGCAGTGTGCAGGTCACCCATACCGGCAGCAGACCACCTAGTTTGCATCTTCGGGTAGTGGGAACCACAGGCATACTGCAGGCTGAGCTGTATGGGCCTATGATCCATATCTGCAGCGATGAGGGATGGCTCTACCAGCCATATATCCAACACCCAATTGATGCATTGTGGACCGCTAGAACCGTCCAAGATCCATTGTTTCCCACGATGCAGCAAGCTCTGGATATCGCGCTGATACTGAAATAGCAACCGATTGATTTAGCCGACAAGCATGATTAACGGCGAAGTGATGCAACACTAAAGAGGACATTATATGAGTGATTCTTCAAAAGGCATTATCTTAACAACTGCCTTGATCGCAGCAGCACTCTCTGGCTGCCAACGCAAGAACTCAGATGGCAAGAAACACATCAGGTTCTGCGTGATGGGAGCCAAACAGGAGATGGACCTTGCCGCGGGATTTACTAACGAGTTCGAAAAGCGAAATCCGCATATCAAGGTCGATGTAGAGCCGGTCGCCGGCATGTCATACGACAGCAAGCTGGCTATGCAGGCCGCAGCCGGCACCTTACCCGATGTCATCATGCTTGCGGACTCACTCATACCGACACTGCAAAAATACCATGTCGTAGAGAACCTTACTCCATGGATAGAAAATGACCGCACGTTTCCCATCAATGACATCTACCCTCAGATGATGGAAACAGGCAAAGGGCATGATGGCAACATCTACATGCTGCCCCGTGAGCTTGGTGTTGTGGCCATGTTCTACAACCGAACACTGCTGCGTAAAGCCGGTTTGCCTGATCCGCAGATCAACTGGACCTATAACGACTTGCGGAACATGGCCAAGCGGCTTACGGTGTTGGACTCGCAAAAAAGAGCCACGCAGTATGGTTTCTCTGCATCCTACTCATGGGCAGGGTTCTATGCCCCCTTCTTGGAGAGTTTTGGCGCACACGCGCTGGATTACGAACACCAACGCGCCACATTCAGCAGTCCCGCCTCGCTTAAGGCGCTGCAGTGGCTGGTTGATATGGTGCTGAAAGATCGTGGTGCCATGCCCCCGAACGCCTCGATTACGTCACCGGGTATCGACCCGTTCGCGGCCGGTAAGGTAGCGATGTCCATGCAGGTCTTCCCTCAGGTTCCGCTGTTTAGGCAATCCATGAAGCAGTTCGATTGGGACGTTCAGGTGCTGCCTGCTGGTCCAGTTGATCGAAAGATCAATATGGGAGCCGCAGGATACGGCATGTCGGCATCATCGAAGAACAAGCCTGAAGCCTGGCTGTTGCTTAAACACATTGTGAGCCGCGACGGTCAGCGAGCGTTGGCTCGAAGCGGAAGCGGTATCCCCACGCTAAAATCACTTGCTCACGACTCAAGCTGGCGAGCACCCGGAACACAACCCCGCAACCTCGATGCCTTTATAAACTCGGTGCAGTATGGCATGGGATGGCGTGATTTGCTAGTGTTGACAGAGCCTGAAATCAACGATGCCGTCACTTTGGCGTTTGAACAAAGCATCACCTCAGGCGTGAGTGTGCAGAAAGCTTTCGCGGATTGCGATAAGCGCATCAACGACATCTTTGATAGGAAAAAAGAGGACGAAAGTTGATTACTGATAAGCAAAAACCGCGTAAGCGAATCAACAACGACAGTGTTGCAGCAGCAGTTTTCGTTGCTCCGTTGGTCATTGGGCTGCTGATGTTTACGGTATGGCCAATGATAGATTCCATCTATCTCAGTCTGTGCAAATACGATGTGTTTTCTCCAGCCAAATACATCGGCGGCAAGAACTATGTAAAGCTGTTCCATGACCCTCTTTTCTGGCAGGCGCTTAAGGTCACCACAATATACGCCTGTGTCAGCGTGCCTATGGGCCTTATCGCAGGTATGGCTCTCGCGCTGCTGTTGAATACAAAGATCAAGGGAATGGGTCTCTTCCGCACCATCTACTACCTTCCGGCGGTTCTGTCTGGCGTGGCGGTCTCCTTGCTTTGGGCATGGGTTTTTAACCCAGACTTTGGCATGGCTAACTACGTTCTCGCGAAGCTGCATTTGGCACCTCTGCCATGGCTGACAAGCCCTGATACAGCGCTGACCTCGTTAATTATCATGAGCCTATGGGGTGTTGGCGGTGCCATGGTCATCAACCTCGCGGGACTGCAAGGTATTTCGCCCGAGTTGTACGAATCGGCCAGCCTAGATGGCGCCAGCCCCTGGAAGCAGCTCCTTCACATCACAATCCCAGGGTTGACACCGGTTATTTTCTACAACCTCGTGATGGGTATTATTGGTTCCTTCCAGGTATTTACTCAAGCATTTGTCATGACCTCAGGCGGACCAAGTAACTCCACCCTATTCTATGTTCTGTATCTCTTTAAACACGCCTTTAACTACTTCAACATGGGCTATGCCTCGGCTATGGCTTGGGTGTTGTTTATCATTATCTTAGCCCTCACCTTGCTTGTGTTTAAATCATCAAGCCTGTGGGTTTATTATGAGGGGGGCAGCAATGAAAACAAGTAGTCAACGGACATCTGAAAAGATCAAAAAGGCAATCATCACCACAGTGCTCATCATCGGATCAATAGCGATGCTGTTGCCCTTCCTATGGATGGTCAGCAGTTCGCTGAAATCGCCGGATAAGGTCATGATCTATCCGCCGCAGTGGATACCTAAGCCGGTTGTGTGGCACAACTTCGTAGAGGGTTGGACAACACTCCCCTTCACCCACTATCTTCAAAACACGGTGATCATCACCACGCTGGTGATCTTTGGAACGGTGTTGACCAGCAGTATGGCTGCATTTGCTTTTGCTCGGTTAAAGTTCAAAGGGCGAGAGGGGTTGTTCATGGTCACTCTGGCTACGATGATGCTGCCTTCTCAAGTCACCATCATCCCCATATTCCTTATGTTCCGGCATATGGGCTTGCTAAACACTTTTACACCGTTAACCATCGGTGCTTGGATGGGCGGCGGAGCGATGAACATCTTCCTCATGCGTCAGTTCATCTTGACGCTGCCGCCCGCACTTGACGAGGCTGCGAAGCTAGACGGCTGTAACCCCTACCAGATATACTGGCATATCGTGCTGCCGTTGATGAAACCCTGCTTGGCAGTTATCGCGGCATTCACCTTCCTGGGCACATGGAACGACTTTATGGGGCCGATGATCTACCTAACGACTCCAGACAAAATGA
>CAZFLA010000006.1:54878-67957 GCA_964519405.1 uncultured bacterium | reverse complement strand
GCGCTCCTGAGCCGCTTTAGTAGCCTTATATTCAGCAAGCTCCTGCTTTTGGGTTTCGTTTTGAATGGCAAAATGAGCCAATACGCCAATGGTAACAGATACCACTACCAAAAAGGCTGCCAAGCCACTTACAGCATACTTCAAATGGGTTTTCTTAACATGGGTTTTGGCGATATGGGAGCCATCTGCCGGAATCAGCCAAAAGGTAAAACTGGTAGCGCGCGCCCATGATTCGAGCACGAGCCAGCGCCAGTGCTACGCGTGATGTGTCAACAGTGATCCAGCGGCGCCCCCATTGTTCGGCTACGTAAGCTGTACTCCCAGAACCACAAGTCGGATCGAGAACTAGGTCACCTGGGTCTGTTGTCATGAGAATGCAGCGCTGTATTATTTCGGGGTTAGTTTGAACGACATAGATCGGGTTCGACGCACCTCCAAGTCCGTCCCACCAATTAGATAATGCTTTACAGCCAAAGTCTTCCGCATAACGTTTAACACCAATCTGGTTCGTGCCTACGAGCAGTCTGTCGGCCATCATCAGTCGATCTAAGCCGCATCGTCCGCCGGCGGTGTTCTGGGCAGTGTGCTTCCAGCATAGATTCTTTCTTATTCCTGGGTCGAAGTCTCGTCCGCGATAACAGTATATTACGCTTTGGTTCTTTCGAAAGCCACCGACAGTCAATGGGTCTGATCTGAATACTTTCACACCTGGAAAGTCTTTGTATACTTCATTTGGCAGGGTCGTATAATCGATATATTGGTTTTCAGGATTTCTTAAGTCCTTCATCGTTGTGGAAGCTCCGTCAGGAAACTCTACCAATCGAAACGTCTGCGCAAGTTCCTGATCGAGTGTCAGCTGTTCGAAGAGTTGACGATACTTCGCATAGGGCTTATTTTTGGCATACCAAAGCAAATAATCATTGACGGGATCAAGCAACCCACCTTTTTGTCCGCCCTTCTTCTTCACAGGAATTGCGACTACCGCGTTGTCCTCACCAAATACCTCGTCTAAAACAATTCTGACTCGATGGAGATTCTCGTCACCGATCTGCACAAAGATACTACCACTATCCGTCAGCAGTTCACGGGCGATGGTCAGTCGGTCGCGAAGGTAGGTGAGGTAGCTGTTAATACCATCACGCCAGGTGTCGCGGAACGCCTTCACCTGCTCCGGCTCGCGGGTGATATGCGCCGTATTGCCGTCCTTCACATCACGGCTGGTGGTGCTCCACTGGAAGTTGCTGTTGAACTTGATGCCATACGGCGGGTCGATGTAGATGCACTGCACCTGCCCGCGCAGGCCCTCGCGTTCCACCAGGCTGGCCATCACCTGCATACTGTCGCCCAGTATCATCCGGTTGGTCCAGTGCGCATCGTGCTGGTAAAACTCAGTACGCGCTTCGCCCTCTGGCAGGCCGTTGAAGTCGCCGAACAGGTCCAGCACGGGTTCTGTCGCCTGCTCCGCCTTCTTACTGTGGCGGATCAGGTCATCGATCAACACCTTTGGGTGGATCTTCTCCTGGATATACAGCGCGGGTGCCTGCACCACCAGCTCGCTCCAGTCCTGGTAGTCCTTGCCCCGCCACATCAGTTGCGGGTCCAGCTCCTTGTTGCGCCGTTCAAACACGGTTTTGATGGGTGCTTTGACGTCATCCTCCACAATCGCCTGGTTTTCCGCCGTGGGGATGTTCAGCCGCGTGTCCTCCTCGTGCCGGATCGTCTCAACGGAAAGGTTTTTTGTCTGTTTCTTTGCCATCTGTCTACACCATGCCCTTCTGTTCGTCAATGCTCGCTTGTACAAGCCGGTTCACTTCGGCTTTCACTGTCTCACCGAAGTCCATGCCTATGGAATAAACATCCGTATACACGGCAAAAGCCCATCGGCCATAGCTCTTCAACCGGTTCACACCGGGAATCCAGTGGCTATACATAGTGCCGTGTTTGCTCTGCACCTTCTCATCCACAATCCCTTTCACCTCTACCACCAGGTGCAGCGGATCATCCATGCCATGGCCATCATCTACCAGAACGATGAAGTCCGGTAGGTAGCGGTGCATCTCACCATGGAACAGGTAAGGCACTTCAAAACCCAGATTCTGGTTCTTCACATATGCGAGTACTTGGGGGTGCGCCTCCGCAACGCGGCAAAACTCCACCTCCCATTCGCTGTCGCAGATCACCCAGTTAATGTGGCAGCGCGTCATATTAGTCTGCCAACGCAGCATTTTGGAGGTGTAGAAGTTCACAAACCGTGTGCTGCCGGTGGGGTTATACGGGTCGAGTATTGCCTTGATCGGATTGTCTTTGCTATGTGCTTCGGTGATGGCGTTGGTGATACGGTCACACGCCATATCTGCCAGCACGGTATACATCAACTGAGCGGGGAAAGTTCCGCCTTGGCAAACCAGACACTTCTGCAGCCACTCGCTGGCTATCGTCTTCAGCTCACCAAACAGATGAAGCTTAGCATCTTCGTTCGTATCTCTCCACTTGGTGTTCAAAAGATGAGCAGCCAGCTTCATGGCTAGGGTATTGGGACGCACCTTATCCAGGTGTTTCAAATCCAGGTTTACATCAGCGCCGATGATACCGGAGTTCTGGGTGTTCGTCGGGCCAACTAGATCCGGTGTTAGACTTAATATGCTCTCACCGGTGAAATTTGCACGCAGGCGTTCATACGGCAGCTCCACGCGGTAACCGGTCACGCGCGGGAACTGGATTTCCAGCGCGTCGCGCTCAGGATGCACCGCATACACATGCACCGTCTCCCGCGGAGGCTGTGGCTTCACGATCACCGGTTTTGCATTAAAGTCGAAGGGGATACCCAGCACATCCGCATATTCCACGTTGAATAGCCCATGATCGTTTAAGTCATACGACTGACGGCGAAGCGCACGGCCAATCACCTGCTCGCAGAGCAGTTGGGTGCCAAATGCGCGCACCCCCAGGATGTGCGTCACGGTGTTGGCATCCCAGCCCTCGGTCAGCATCGACACTGAGACCACACAGCGAATGGACTCACCAAGTCTGCCTGGCTTGCCCACGGTGTTCATTACCTCGCGCAGCAGGGCAGCGTCGGTGATGTTCTCAGCATCATCCCTGTTACCGGTGCGCTCCACAATTTCGCGTTTGAAGCGGTCGATTTCATCCTTCGCCATGTTCCGGAAGTTATCGTCCAGTGCTTCACCAGATTCAAGCTGCTCACTGTCAATCAGCAAAGTGTTTGGGCGGGCAATTGGTGTTCCGTCGTCTTCATAGTTGCGGAACAAAGCCAGCCGTCCATTTGCAAAACGAGTGCTGCCATCCTGGTTAGTTCTGGTAAAACCGGAGATATAGTCATATACCAGCTTTGAAGTGGATGTGTTGTTACATACCACGATGAAACAGGGTGGTGACTGCAGCCCGTGCTGTTGCCACAGTTGGAATGTCTCTTCATAGTGGCCGTATAGTGCATCCAGCGCGGTACAGAGTTCCGTGGGTAGTGACAGCGGATCGAGCCCACCTGCCTGACCGCGACCCTTCTTTGGCATCTTCGTGCGGATATTGTCCCACAGATTACGGAAGAGTGGCATTTCTTCACCGGGGATATTGTCGGCCACCGGCACCCTGGGCAACTTCACGATGCCACACTCAATGGCGTCCATTAACGAAAAGTCGCTCATCGTCCAGGGGAACAGCGTTCCTTCGACATATCCAGATCCGCGTAAAAAGAACGGAGTAGCGGAAAGGTCTACCACCTGGCTAAGTCCGAGTTTTTTGTTGACTGCCCGCAGGCCGTTGATCCACAGCCTCGCGGTTTCGTTACGCTTATCTGCCTCATCACGGTCATCGCCCTTCAGCTTCTCCTCTTCTTCCGTAGGTGGCTTCTGGGCGTAGCAATGGTGCGCTTCATCGTTGATCACCATGATGTTTTTCATGCTCATCAACGGGTTCATCACACGGCGGATCATCTCCGAGCCTGTCTCTGTACTGATGACCGGTTCGCCACGACCCTCCAACAACCTGCGGGTGCCCTTGGCAAGCTGCATCTTTTCGCGCAGTTTAAAGGCGTGGTAATTGGTGATTACGATCTTCGCTTTGGCCAGCTCAGGCAGCAAGTCAGGCGGTACTAGTTCTCTGCTTTGGTAATAGCTGTCTGGATCGTTGGGCATCAACACACGTAATCGATCTTTGATGGTGATTCCAGGTGTGACAACCAAGAACCCCCGAGTAAATCGGTTACTAGTCGGTTTCCGTACGGCGTTGATGGTCTGCCAGGCGATAATCATTGCCATAACTGTGGTCTTACCCGCACCAGTAGCCATCTTCAATGCCAGCCGCATCAGTCCCGGGTTTGCGTCATTATTAGCATTCTTTAAGTGCTCAAGAATCGCCTTACCCTGTGGGCGACTGGGTGCCACCTCGGTCAGCCATATGATTGTCTCCACGGCCTCCACTTGGCAGAAGAACGGACGAATGCCATGGAATTCGTGCTTGCGCCAATGCTGCAGCAAGCGGGCGGTTTCTGGGGTCACTCCCCATTCGCTAGGGCTTTCAATTCTCCGCCATCGGTCGACATGACCGCGCACCTCGTTGATAATTTCCGTGGAGTTATATTGCTGTTTTTCGGTAGACAGACCTTTGCCTTCATCGAAAACCAGCTCCATCTGTTTCGCAGACTTCTTCTTTGGCTTAGGGATGGGCGTGATAAAGTCAGCGCTTCGCCTTTTTTGGATTATCTTGTTGGTGGGTTGGTGTTCCTCGTCGAGTTCCCAGTGTAAACCTGGGTAGTCGTAAGGTGAGTTTAAAATCGGCTGATCGAAAAAGTTGGTTTCCATATAAGCCTTCTTATCAACGAAACAAGCAAAATGTTGTAGTTAATTCCACAACTCTACATTATTATAACGTAATGAACACACATCCGTGTATAAAAAAACAAGGCGCCCGAAGGCGCCCTGAAGGGAGATAACGGCGGGAAGGCTTAAGCTTTGGAGCTCTTGCCGTCTCGCTTACTCCACCAACAAGCCAACACGAATGCTGCAACAGCAATCGCAACAATGGTTGTTCGGAAGGTTACGTCGATTTCCATGATAACTATTGGAGCAATCAATACACCAACCAGGTTCATAACCTTAATCAATGGGTTAAGGGCAGGACCAGCGGTGTCTTTGAATGGGTCACCAACAGTATCGCAAACAACAGCAGCCTTGTGGTTCTCGGAACCCTTGCCGCCGTAGTTGCCGTCTTCAATCAACTTCTTGGAGTTATCCCATGCGCCACCAGCGTTGCTAAGAACAACAGCCATGAGCTGGCCAGCAACGATAGCGCCAACGAGGTAACCACCAAGTGCCTGAGCGCCCTTCATCGGATCACCGTAGCCCATACCAAAACCAACGATGATCGGAAGGCTGATAGCGATGATACCAGGGCCAAGCAGTTCCTTCTGAGCAGCGGAGGTAACGATAGCCACGCAAGCTGCGTAGTCAGGCTTCTCTTTGAAGGTCATGATACCTGGCTTCTCGCGGAACTGGCGGCGAACCTCAAGGATCAGTTCGGTTGCAGCTCGGCCAACAGCCTGAATGGTGAAGGAGCTAAATAGGAATGGTGCAGCACCACCAATTAACAGACCGATAAAGATTTCCGGCACGTCAACTGGAAGAGCCTTGCCCTGTTCCAGTCGAGCGTCAGCTACGAAGGAGTGGAACAAGGAAACAGCAGCGATAACTGCGGTTGCAATAGCAAAACCCTTGGTAAGAGCTTTGGTGGTGTTCCCAACAGCGTCAAGTCGGCCAACGATGCGAGCACCACGGCCGTCTTTGCTCTGCTCGGAAGCATCGCTCATCTCGAAAATACCCTGAGCGTTGTCAGAGATAGGTCCAAAGGTATCCATAGCCAAAATGAAACCGGTGGTGCTAAGCAAGCCAAGACCAGTCAATGCGATTCCATAGAAGCTAAGATTTGCACCTAGGAATAGTGCAGGTGGGAAGATGAACAACGGCAGAAGTAAAGCACCGCAGATTGCGAGAACACTCCATACAGAGCTCTCAAGTCCAGCAGCAAAACCGGAGATGATCATCGTGGCAGCGCCGGTCTGGCTAGATGCTGCGATGTCCTTAACAGGCTTGCATTCGGTACTTGTGAAGTATTCCGTCAGTTTGTCGATGACACCAGCCAATAATAGACCAGCACTGTTCGCTAGGAAGAATCTCCACCACTCAACAGTAACACCATTCTTAAGCTGAATGTCGTTCATGTAAGCATAGGAAACCACTGCGAAGCCCAAGAATGCGATGACCCAGCTAAGCAGGAATCCGCGGTTGATTGGCACCATTGGGTCTTGTTTGTCGTCTTCGCTACCGCGAACGGCAAGAATACCAACGATGGAAGCCACAACACCAACCACACGAACAAGCAAGGTGTAGATAATGAGTTTTAGAACGCCATTGGATTCAGGACCAAATAAGCCGGCGCAAGCAGCACCAAGAATGATAGCTGCAACGAGGGTTACTTCGTAGCTCTCGAACACGTCAGCAGCCATACCAGCGCAGTCACCCACGTTGTCTCCAACGTTGTCAGCGATGGTAGCCGGGTTTCGGGGGTCGTCTTCAGGGATGCCGGATTCCACTTTACCAACGAGGTCTGCACCAACGTCAGCAGCTTTGGTGAAAATACCACCACCAACACGCATGAAGAGAGCAGCTAAGCTTCCGCCAAATCCGAAACCAACTAGCACCTTCATAGCATCTTGTTTGAAGATCATGAAGATAACGATGGCTCCAAAAAGGCCCATACCAACGGTAAACATACCGGATACTGCGCCAGCCTGGAAAGCGGTCTCCAGAGCGCCCTTGAAACTTTTAATTGCTTGATTGGCTGTTCGTACGTTGGCTTTAACAGCCATATCCATACCAACAACACCAGCCAAATAGCTGAAGATAACTCCAACAACAAACGCGATGCCAACACCACAATATAACATTGGGTCGGTATATACAGGTTTGTACATTAGAATTAAGCATACGGCAATGATGATGATGAACGGAGCCATCATCTTAATCTGTTGTCGTAAATATGCATAGGCACCTGATCGCACAGCATCGGATACTTCTACCATGGAAGCCGTGCCAGGTTTCTTCTTAAGTGTGGTCACGCGTAACCACATACCAAAAGCTAAGGATACGAACGCTGCGGCCAAAACAACCCATAATAGCGTCCATTCCTGTGGTCCGAACGTCGGCAGCTTGATGTCGCTCTCACCAGCATGGGCAGCACTGCCTAAAGCAGCTAACGCCAACACCGGTAAAGTACGCATCGCTGACCGTACTCGGTTGTACGCATTCATAATGCGGTAAGTCCTCCTCGAACTAGGTAAAGCGGATTTGTGTTCAATAGCGTAGAACCAGATCTAGCAATAACAGTCTATTGCCTGCACTATTGCTGCTCGTGGCATAAAACTTGTGATTCTACCTGTTTATGTTGATTATACGCAACCTGCGCCAGAAATCTCAAATTACAACAGCGATTCCATGGCCGATTCGTTCGTAAAAATGCGATTTTGATGACATAAAAATAATAGATACATTATTACGGATAAAGGCTTACTGATTGCCGCGTGAATGCCCGTTTTCAGCCAATATATAGTGCGAAATGTATCGATAAATCATGGTCAAATAACAACCCGATTCAACACATTAATCCCTATCTGAAGGGTTAAGATGATGGCTCGCGGTTTCGGCAATCCGAACAGATGGCTTCGGCACCGATGTGGTAGCAGCCGCACTTAGGGCACTTGGTCCATCCGGCTTTTTTGCGTTGAAGCTGAAGCTTGGCAAACAGCTCCAAACGCTCCATTAAGAAGGCTCGCTTTTCCATGTTTTGCTCTGAAGCAGTCTGGCGTTCAATTCTCAAACGCATGCGGTCATCAATATCTACAATCTTTAGCCGCGCGATCGCAGGAGGAAGATCATACCGTACAGGCTGTTTGGGTTTAGGACGACGGCTTCGGGTTTTTAAGATAACCTCGTTAAATAGCTGTTCATTAGCGGTCTCATTCAGCTTCTGCAGGATCATCTCTTTTTGAAAACTCAGTTCCTGCAGCCACACACTGCTGGTGGTTGCTACTGTAAGGCGTCCTTCGCGAAAAAGCTCCGGCCAGCTATTTTGCCCGATGACATCACCAAATAACTCATTCCACTGCCGCAGCACCGAGTTCGCCTTAAGCGATATCCTCAGCCCAAAGGGATCGGTGTCGTTATCCAGCAATTCGCGGAACTGCTTCATATTTTGTGGCTTCATCGTAGGGTTCCAGCTTGCACGTAATATACCTTGGATTTATTTAGAAGCTCGGTCGGCAAAGAATCCACCTCTGTACACGTCAGTATACACTGCGAACCTTCTAGGTTCATCTGCAGCAGACGCGTACGCCGTGTTTCATCAAGGTCGCTAAACACATCATCTAGCAGAAGAACCGGCGCTTCGTTCTTTAATTTGGTTACCAACTGGTATTCGGCCATTTTAAGGGCCAATGTTGCGGTGCGCTGCTGACCTTGGCTGCCGAAGTGCCGAACATCCATGCCGTTCACCGATATCAGCAGATCATCACGATGCGGACCAGCACATGTTGTGCCTCGGCGCAGTTCATCGGTATAGACATTTTTCAGCTCAGCGGAATAACTTAGCTTGATATCACCAAGCTTTGTATAAGGCTCATACGGACACATGTAGGATATCGAAAGCTGTTCCGTGCCGCATGATAACATGCTGTGCGCTTCTTGGGCATATGGCAGCAGTTGGTTGATGAAGTGCACGCGTGAATGCACTATTTCGGCGCCATATGACACAAGCTGCTGCGTGAGTATCTCAAAGCTATCATTATGATCAGCACTCATGTTGCCGCCCTGTTCTTTGGATACCTTCAAAATGCGGTTACGCTGCTCCAACACCTTGCGGTATCGTTGGAGGTTGTGTGCATATCGGCTGCTGATCATGCCTATGGATGTATCAAGATAGAGCCTTCGGCCAGATGGCTCGCCACGGACAATATCAAGATCCAAACTGCTAAACACCACCACATTCAGCTTGCCAAGCACATCAACTAAGTCTACAGGTTTCGTGTCAATCAATGCCTGCTTATGCCGACCACTAATCAGCGCCTCTATGGCATAGGATATCTGGATGTCTACAGGAACTGACTCTAACCTCTGCACAGATGCTTGAACACACATCGTCGCTTTTTCAGACTTAACTAACTCGCTGTCGTTCCTTGTGCGTAAAGCTCGAGCAGTCGCCAGATAGTAGATGGCTTCTAATAAGTTGGTCTTACCTTGTGCGTTGGCACCAGTCAAGATATTTAACCCTGGAGAGGGATGAAACTCAAGCTGGTCATAATTTCTAAAGTTTGAAAGTTTGATGTTTTCTAAATACATTTGGGCTTCAGCAGTTTTGGCGATGCGCGATTATTATCATTATCATTGTAATCTCTTTATTAATATAAATTAAATTTTTATTGTTATTGGTAATGGTGTGGAAACTGTGGAAAACTCACATATAAATAAACCATCCCTAATTTATGAATATTCAGGAAAATACAATAATCACATAATAAGTATATATATACAAAATACAAGAGCATAAAATTTCTATATATGGAACGACTATGAGGTGTTTATACTACGTTGTTTTATGCACAATACACAGTTTTTCGCTAATAGAGGTTATTCACTCAATCCACAATGGCTGCCATTTTTCGTATAGAGTTCAATTTCGTGGGGTGGATAACCTATAAATATGCACCAGTTATCCCTGGATATCCACAGGTTATCCCCCGCTCATTGTGAACAACTAGCCTCATAACTCATCAGCTTTCGCGTTGATATGGGTACGCACCTTGTGTCTCAAATGCCGATGTGCCGTTGCTGAATGCCTCTTCGGAAAAGCTGGCGATGAGCTCATGCGCTTCTGATGCAAACCGGAAACTCCCCCTCACCTCTCCTTGCCATATGTTAACATGAACCCACTGCGGTACAGGCATGAACACCACCAACTCGGGAGTGGTGACTGCGATCGGCACGATGATCGTGGTGTCATCCGAGTTTGAACGGAAGTTGAATTCCAGTATCACACTGTGAGGCGTATACCGTGTTGCTCCAAATTGGATGACTGGTAACTGCATGGCATCATCAAAGCGATCTGACAAAACACGTCCTTCTGGTTTTTGGTGGTTCTTCAATGCTTCCATGATGGATGTCCGCTTTTCGGTGACGAACTCTCGCAGCTTCATGGCCTAACCTCCTAGAAGCGATCTGTGGCTTGATTATACCCTCACCCGACAAAGTGATGAGCATATGCACACGAAAATGCTGAGTTCTGATCGTTAGGATAGTAAATATATAGTATTGACCTCATCTGGATGTTAATATACTAGCGTTCGTTAACGGCGAAATACCTTCCGCCTTGGAGTACGTATGATGAGCTTGTTCGGCTTTATAAAATCTAGTCTGCAAGAAATGTGCTGCTATCCTGAAGCATTTTGGGTTCATGTGCTGGATCAATGGGGTGTGAAAATAAGCCAGGCAGGCATTACCGATGGGTTATGCATTGATGTATTTGTTGACTTTATGCGCGATGAAATCAATACACTCAATAATGGTGTGTCATATCGTAGGGTTGATGTGCTAATCAATATTCACCGTGACAAACTCATTGATGATGAGTATTTTGACGAACACACCATACATCGTATACTTGATGTGCCCTGTTCGAAGCTTAACTGCCATTGCTTAGAGTGCAGTCCACTTGGTGGAAAAAGCAAGGTAGCCGCCAGCGACTTGAATGAAGTCCACTCACAATCGTCTGCTCTGTTATGTCAGATGCCCTTAAGTTTTCAACTTGGGTTGATGGCAGATCATATGGTTGGGTTCTGTTATGCTGATGCGTCAGCAAGCATCCATTCTCAATGGTCAGTGTTGTCTGATAAAGACGACTGCCGAACACTTCGAGTTTATACATTTTCACTTGACAATTCATATCATCCTGATGTGCCGATCTTAAATGGTATGACTACAATGGTTACTATTAATAGGGTGTGTGGAGCTGCTGAGAGGGATGGCATGAATGGATAACTCAACATTATGTTATATAGCACTGTGTGATTTTGTCCGTAGTGTACCGGCAGTTTTCTTACTGAGACTGATGCCAGGAGCCGCAATCAGAATTCCGGGTGAAGATCACGACCACTACTATGTATATGCAGGTCATCAAGCTCATTTAAAATCCGGTGAGGGTTTGATGGAGATGACGCATATCGATACACAGTGGTGTATGCAAGACGACTATGACAATACTGACCTACAATTGACCTATGCCGGTGCACAGCAAATAATGAACTGCTCTCGGATAATTGACGTTAGTTCGTTTCAAGAAGACTTCTATGTTTACGACGACCGGGATATTTACAGTGGTAATATGCGTCGTAGAGTTCATGATGCCAGTAAACACCTGCTTAAGTCTATTCCTGTGGAAGTCCTTTCGCAGATGGTGTCACCGGTTGTCTTCCGTTACCCTGTCACAGAGATATGCGATGACACTGTGTTGACCAGATATCCGCTGTATTCGCAATGGGATTTCTGTTGGATGTCAGATGCGAGCAAGCTGAAATACCACATCATCACTTATTGTTTAGAATACTGTGCGAACGAGTTAATCAAATACTGTGAAAGCACGGGTGCACGATCTTGGTAGATGCTTGCGTTATGGTTAAATGACCTTAGTCGAAGATAGTATGATGAGCCATAAGCGAATATTCAGCGTATGTATCTGGCACTCGCTATTGATCCGCGATGATGTCATATGAAGGAGTTTTCGATGGCCATAGTCCGAAAGTCTTCGTTTGTCTATTTATTAACGCTCATGGTGGCTCTGTTCTCTATGAGTTTGGCAGCTGCACCGCTCTTGAAACCTGGTCAAAGGCTGGTGTTTCTAGGTGACAGCATCACCCAGCAGCGTATATATACCCGTTATGTCATGAACTACTTTACATTGCGATATCCCGGTAGTCGATTTAGTTTTCGCAATGTGGGCATAGGCGGCGATCAGGCTTCATGGGCGGTGGGTCGTATCGACCGTGATGTGTTGAGCCTGAAACCCGATGTGGTGACCATTTGTTTCGGTGCCAACGATGTTGGGTATAAGCCCTTTACACAGGAGGCGTTTGACGACTATATTAACAGCTTGAAGACGATGATTGAGACATTGAAGAAAGCTCACATTCAGGTGGTTCTGTTAACGCCGACTGTGGTGGATGATGTTACCGTGGCGAGTTTTAAGCCCTTCATGAACGAGGCACTTAGTATGTTCAGAGACGGTGCACTGGCTCTTGCCCGAGAGCAGAAGATCCCGGCATACGACCTTCACGCGCTGATGATGGATGTGCAAACTCGGGCTAAGGCTGATGACCAGTGGTTTACCATATTCCTCGATGGGGTCCATCCTAACAATGCGGGGCATTCGTTGGTCGCATTGGCTGTGTTGAGGGCACTGGGAGCGATTGAGCAGCCAGCATCGCTGACTGTAGACGCTGGCAGCAAGCAGTTCCAGGCTGAGAAATGCAGGCTAACCAATTTACGGATATCTGAACGCATGCTCAGCTTTACAAGGACTGATGATGCGCTGCCGACTTGGTTTGATGGCGATACAGCGAATATCCGTAAATACATCGACATTTCAAATGAGCTCAACAGGTATATGTTTACGGTCTCAGGTCTGTCGAAGGGCAGCTGGAAATTGACGGTTCAGGACACTGTCATCGGCACTTTTTCCAGCGAGTCCTTGGCTGCAGGGGTGAACCTGGCAGTATATGACGGCCCGTGGATGCAGATGGGGCGGTCGGTGAACGCAATTTCGAAAGCGCAGGAGGATTTCTACCTGAGTAACTGGCGTATATCAAGAGATCAGATGCCTGAAACCGTGTTGACTGCCGATCAGACGGCTGCAGCCAAAATGCAGATGGATAACATTACTGCCTTGATGGAAAATACCCGCCTAAACGCCACTGCGAATAGAACATGGAACTGGAAACTGGAGAAACTATAGATGATAGCACA
>CAZFLA010000006.1:37412-54868 GCA_964519405.1 uncultured bacterium | reverse complement strand
ACACTATTTCTATAAGACACGGCGTATGCTTATGTGTTGCGTTGCTCATAACTGCGCTTTTCTCTGCGTCCACGCTAGCTGATCCGCTGTTAAAGCCAGGTCAGCGAATGGTGTTCTTGGGTGACAATACCGGTGATGAAAATATATATACACGGTACGTTGCCAATGCCTTCACCCTCCGTTACCCGGATGCAGCATTCAGCTTCCTTAACCTGGAACGGCACGGCGACACGGCGCATGCAGGGACTGTCAGGCTGAAGAACGATGTGCTCAGTTTAAAGCCGGATGTAGCGGTTGTATTGTGCTGTAATAATGAGCCGAGGGTTACGGCATCGGTAAGCGCTGTTAGCTTCTGGCCATTCAGCAGTATTTCTGTTGGTCCGTATATCGCCGGTATCAGGTCGCTTGTTCATGAACTCAAAAGAAATGGCGTTAAAGTGGTGCTCGTTACCCCGCCATGTATTGAGCTAAACAGGAACGTGCGCTTTAAAGGTGACTACAACACAGATATCTTGGCAGGGCTGGCTGAATCCGTAAAGAAGGTTGCTGCCGACGAAAAGCTACCTTGTGTTGACATCTATACATTGATGTTGGATGTGATGACGCGAATGAAGGCAGACGATGCAAACTACAACTTTATCCCCTTTGGTATCGAGCCAGCTCAAGCGGCACAGGCGGTGATGGCATATGCGGTGCTCAAGGGGCTTGACTTCGATGATCAACCTGCATCCTTGAATATCAATACACGCTTCGGCAGGATATCAGCATCAAAATGCACTGTCAGTGGTTTGCAGATTTCAGACAACAAAGTATCATTCATGCGTACCGATACCGCTTTACCAACCTATCTCGATCCTGAATCCTACAAGATCAGGGCCTATGTACCCTTCACACAAGAGTTGAATAACTACCCCTTGAAGGTGTCAGGGTTATCTGAAGGCAGGTGGAAGTTGACAGTGCAGGGCATTGAAGCAGGGATCTTTACTTCCGATGAGTTGGCTGCTGGCGTAAATCTTGCAGACAAGCCAGGCCCCTGGATGGAGATGGGCAAGAGAGTAAACGCCATAGCCAGGCTGCAGGATAATGTTGTCAACAGCAACTGGCGGATCTATACCCAACAGGTTTCGAACTACCTAATCCCTAGCGAAGCCATTCAAGCAACCCGAAAGTCGGTGGATACGCTGATCAATACATTTGAACAAGCTCGTATGAAAGCGACTTCTCAAAGAGCATGGAACTGGTTGTTAGAGAAACAACCAGACGCGGAACTCCAAACAACTCCATAATCACCAGTGACTTATACCGATAATACCGATGGCTGATGAGGCGCAAATCATGAAGGCCGTCAAGTAGTCGTGGAACAATCCGCGTTAGTGTTCTTATAAATGCAAACCGCGGATGAACGCGAATATACGCAGATGGCAATACATAGGGCGGTATCTACTGCGACCCAGCATGTGCGGAGTTGCCCATATTAACACCCAGGAAAGTGTTGCCAATTATCCGCGTTCATTCGTGTTCATTTGTGTAAATCTGCGTTAGTGTTCTTAAGGAATATAAACCGCGGATGAACGCGGATATACGCGAATGGCAATACATAGGGCGGTATCTGGTGCGGTCTAGCATGAGCGTGTAGCACGAATCTGCTTAAACAGGATGGGTCTGTATCCCTCTGTGTCCTCTGGGGTTAATCTATCTGCGTCCATTCGTGTTCATTTGTGTCAATCCGCGTTAGTGTTCTTAGGAAAAACAAACCGCGGATGAACGCGAATAGACACGGATGGCTTACCTAGGGCGATATATGGTGCATTCAGCTTGGGCGGAGTTGCATACAACTGCTCATATAAAGTGCAGCAGCTGAGAGTGATGCCGACAAGACCATACCAATCGTACGACGCGCGGTGTGATCTGACTCCCACTTCCATACGCATTAGTTGGTAATAAATCCTCAAATTCAACAAATAATGTGCATTACAACAGGTATCCTAGAGGCAGTTGTGGAAATCCTTGCATCTGCAAGTATATTCGGCGATATTTCAGAATGGAGCCTAGGTATGAAGCACAAATCGAGCATGTATATACAGCATCCTTCATGGTGCTTTCTATGGACGATACTCATCCTGAGCTGCCTGAATGGCACCGCTTATAGCGGCACCGTGCAATCGTGGGGCAGCCTATACATTCCGCCTGGCAGCCTTAATGGCTTTACCGCTGTGGATGCGGGCTATTACTACTCTGTGGGTCTTAAGCAAGATGGGTCTATTGTTTGTTGGGGCAGTAACAGCACAGGGCAATGCGATGTTCCTGCCCCTAATGCGGACTTTGCTGCGGTTTCAACAGGTTTTCTTCACACTGTGGGACTAAAACGCGATGGCACTGTAGTCTGCTGGGGTAACCCTGATAATGGGCTGCTCAATGTACCCACGCCAAACCAAAACTTCGTCGCTGTGAGTGCAGGGCTTAACCATAACATTGGGTTGAAAAGCGATGGCACTGTGGTCTGCTGGGGTGACACCGCTTATAATGCCTGTACCTTACCCAGCCCGAACCAGGACTTTACCGCGGTGGCAGCAGGCGACCACTTCAACGTGGGTTTGAAGCGCGATGGATCGATCGTCTGTTGGGGACACGATATACATGGATTAACGAGTATACCTGCTCCCAACAAGGATTTTGTGGCGATTGCTGCTGGTACATATCACGTTGTGGCGCTGAAGCGTGATGGCACAATTGTGTGCTGGGGCGACAATGCCTATCAACAGTGTGAGGTACCCGGAGTAAACCAAAACTTTGTGGCGGTGGCTGCAGGCAACTACTTTTCTACAGGAATTAGGCGTGACGGCAGCATGGTGAGTTGGGGGCAAGATGATGCCGGACAGTGCGGGCCACCGGCTGTGAACCAGGACTTCATAAGTGCCGCTGGTGGCCAGTGGCATTCTATCTGCTTAAAACGAGATGGGTCTGTAGTCTGCTTGGGTGAAAATGAGTATAACCAATGCAGTATGCCCTCATCAAACCACGATTTCGTTGCCCTCAAAGCAGGGGGCCAGCATGGAGTTGGCCTCAAGTCGGACGCATCTGTAGTCTGTTGGGGTTCCAACTATTATGGTCAATCCGGTGTGCCTATACCGCTCACGGATGTAGTTGCCGTCGATGCTGGTCGTGACTTCACTGCCGTGCTAAAGAGCGACGGCTCTGTTCGATGCTGGGGTCGTGATATCTACGATCCTGTACCCAACCAGGGGTTTACGGCTATCACTGCGGGCAACAGCTTCTGTGCTGGGCTTAAAAGCGATGGATCGATATTGGTTTGGGGGGGAACAAACACACCACCGACTCCCGCCAGCGGGATGAACACCAACTTTGTGGCTATTGCAGCAGGATATGATCAACTCATCGGGCTAAAGAAAGACGGTTCTGTTTGGACTTCGGAGTATAACTCGACGTCTTCATTACCTGTTCCTAACCAAGGTTTTGTTGCCGTCTCCTCGGGTAGCTACCACTATCTAGCATTGAAGAGCGACGGCTCCATAGTCTGCTGGGGACGCCAAGGTGATGACATTCAACTTGTGCCTGAGCCGAACACGGGTTTTGTAGCCATCTCAGGAGGGGCTGACCACAGCGCAGCCCTCAAAGCTGATGGCTCTCTGGTGTGCTGGGGGTACAACGACTACGGTCAATGTAATGTGCCTTTGCCAAACAGCGGATTCACGGCTGTTTCGGCTGGTGAGATGTTCACGCTTGCTATCCGCGGCGAACAGTCGATATCGGGGCAGGTAGACCTGAGCAAGTTCATAGGAAGTATCACCTCGCAGCGTATCACGGCCTCAGTGAACAACAATCAAGACTTGGCAGTCACCGATTGCATCAGCCTATTGCCTCTAGCAGATGGTCATTACTCCTTCTTAACATACCTTAAGCCGCCGTATGACATCCGCGTGAGCAGCCCGCACTTTCTGACGGCCAAGGCGACTAATCTGGCAGGTGGCCAGAATGCCAACTTAACGCTGGTGAATGGTGATGCGGATGGCGATGGTCAGATCAACCTGTTCGACTTCGTGGTGTTGGATTCAAACTTCGGTAAATCGACCCCCATGGCTGACCTAGATGGCGATGGACATGTAAACTTGTTTGATTATGTGGTCATCGACCAGAATTTTGGCGCTAAGGGAGAGTGAGTTTACTGCACAAGGGGCGGCCAGAGCAACCCGCCTCTTGTGCAGTGCTGTGCAATATATCTGCGTCTATTCGTGTTCATTTGTGTCAATCTGCGTGAGTGTTCTTGGAAAACATACCGCGGATGAACGCGAATATACGCAGATGGGACTCCATCTGGTGGAATCTGGTGTGAGCTAGCATGCGCTGAGCTGCAAATAATAGCTACCATGGGATGTGCTGAGGAATATCCGCGTTCATTAGCGTTCATTTGTGTCAATCTGCGTGAGTGTTCTTTGGGCAAACAAACCGCGGATGAACGCGAATATACGCGAATGGGAATCATGGGGCGGAATCTTGTGCGAACTAGCATAGGCTGAGCTGCATATATTAACATCCAGGAAGGTGTTGCAACATATCTGCGTTCATTGGCGTTCATTTGTGTCTATCAGCGTGAGTATTCCTAGGAAAACAAACCGCGGATGAACGCGAATATACGCGGATGGAACTGCTATTCATCAAAAAACAAAGTGGCAAAACACACCGCTTTCGCGACTTAACCGAAATATGTGGAAATTCGGGCCGAGGGGATCGGCCCGGTGGTATTCAGTTGACTTCCACGATGGTCAGCGGAGGGATGGTGACCTCTTGTTTGACCGATGCCGGTTTGCACTTCACGGGCTGGTTTGTTGTGTTGAACAACAGCGTCTGCTTGCACCTTACCGCAACCCATACACCGTCTTTAACGCCATCATTCAGCAGCTCTTCATCGACTGCAGGTATCAGCTTCGCGATCCATTGGTGGTAATCCGCTTCGGCGGGTATGACGGTGATGCGGCCTGAACCCAGCTTCTGCATGTTCAGCAACGACCAAGTGACACCTTCCACATTGTGCATGGAAGTAGGCGCACAGATAACTAGCTGGCCGCCGCTTTTCACCCAGTGTTCCAGTTTGTCCAGCACGGTTTGCTCAACATACTCGCCCATGAGTATCACTGCGGTTTTGTATTTTGAGGTCAACGCACCATCAATGATAAGCAGCTCATCAAGCACATCGAAGTCGGTATAATCACGAAGCACTTCTGAGGCGTTGATAATGGGAGTAAAGTCGGCGCCTAATCGATAGTCTGTCGTGGGGCATAACACCGCGATGTGGGTATCGCCAGGTTTACCGGTGTACAGATGAACGTAACGTTGGATCAGCGGGGCATGCTGCATATACTCATAGGTAAATAGCTGCGACGCCCCGCCAGTGGCGTCGGAGAACATGCGGCGGACAAACGTGATGTTGTCCATACCGCCCGCCGGTTCTGTGGACATATTGATCTTGTAGTGATTGTATGCGGAAGCAGTCCACTTGTCACCGAACACGGCCCCCCTGCAGTCAGCTGGCTGCATGGTGATACCCATACCTTGGGCCATTTTGGCATAACCAGGGCAGTATGTTCCCCAAGCAATGGGGTTAACGCCGCCGGCATTTCCGCCAGGTTTGGTACGCACTTTTTCTTTTGGAAAGTAGCGCAGTGTGATCTGCAATGACTTATAGGTGAAGTCAATCAACGCTTGATGATACCAGGTGATGAAATCCAGCCACTCTCTGCGTGCTTCCGCCGTGCTGAAGACCTTAGGGCTTGGTTTCACACCTTCCGATATGATCTTCGGAAACGCCACACTCGCAAAGTTTCTGTAGGAGCTGCCCCATGCCGCATTAAGCGCACCGATTGTTTGGTAGGTGCTCCGCATGGCATCGCGGAAAGCGGAAACAGCATAGGCGTCTGCGCACCAGTACCCTTCATGGCAATGGCCCATGTTGATGAATTCGGGCACCATCAGCGGGTAGTTGCCCTCACCATATGGCCCCAAGATGCAGGCATAAACACCGTCGATGCGGCTGCCGAAATGAGCCGCCAACTCTTTGTAGAAATGGTCGTAATACTCCAGTGTTCGCGGATCAAATATCGACAGGTAATTGGTGTTGGTGTGATGCTCAAGACAGCGCATCGGCGTCCAATTTGGCGATTCGCGCAGCCATACAGGCGGGAAGTGAACCCAGTTGTACACAACATATTGCAGACCCGCCTTTTTCAAGGCATCGCATACAGCGTCATGCTGCCGCCAGTCCCACTTACCTGGTTGTCGTTCCACCGCACCCCAGGCTATGTAGTCCTCATATGCTATCGCTCCGTTGTGTTTTAGCTCCACCAACTCCGCATGAGGCGGCGGCGGCTCAATCTGGTAGCCATCCTTAGGGTAAGCACCGATCGGTGATGCCTGTATGAATGACACACTAAGGTTGCCGGTTGATACATGCCACTTTTTGCCATCGAAACAATATCCCTTGCGGGATATCAGCAGAATACCCAGCAAACACAACATCAAGATTGTCATAGTAGGAACTCCTATTCGTTACCGCACCGGACTAGCAAGGTTGACCATGTTGCCATCGGGATCAAGCACACAAAATGAACGCCATGCCCATGGATGCGTCTCGGGCTCTGCGTGAATGGGGATGCCTAGCTGCTTTAGCCGGTGGTAATCGGCATCCACATCCTCACTGAGCAACTCGATGACGAACCGACGGCGTCCATCATCCCCCGACATCGTCCATCTATTGGTGGGACCAACGTTGGGATTGTAGATGGTAATCGGGGTGCTGTTGGTGATGATGTTCGTATGGATGTCATCGCCTTCTGCTGTGGTGTTCAGCAGAAGGCAATAGAAGTCAGCCATCACGCGCACTTGCTCGCTTAATAAGCAGATACCCATGTATGTTGGCATCTGGATGACCTAGCGTTCGATGCTAATCATCTGGTGGCCTGTGAGTTTAGGAAGCTGGATGCGTAATGTATCGCCATGGCGCTCTGCATGCAGCGTGGCCCCTTCTGGAGCGGTCACCGCTTTACAGTAACCATCGGGCAATTTCACGTCCACGGTGATGTCGTGCAGCGGGTATATCTCTTCGATGATGTCTATCGCCTCGTTTTTTCGGGTGTGCGGGTAGTGCAGCAGATGGAGTATGTATCGATGGTGCTGAGGCTGGTAGTTCAAAGTGATATCTGCGCTGGAAGGCAGGTTGCTGCTGATCATCCATTGGCTCTTTGGCAGCAACTGCTCGATGGTGTTCAGAACAAGCTGCTTGTAGAATCTGTTGCCATGCTGCCGATACATGGTAAATACTGGATATGCGATCATAGCGATGTTGTTGTTGATGACAACGCCAGGATAACCGGCGGGTTTCTCTGCTGGTGTTTGTGCATGCGAACTGAAATGATCCCAGGTTCGGTTGAAGTATGGGTTCCATACCTCTGCCAGGCTGGTGGCATCAATGCTGGGATGAATCTGAAGACCGCCGTCATACATAATATGTTCTGTATCGAACACACCTTCACCGATAGCAGCCTCTGCCTTTAGATAGTTGGGGTTGAATGGAGCTGGACCAACCACAGACGCTGGCAGATTACTAAGGTATGTGCCGTAGCCCTCTTCACTAAGCCCCGATTCACCGGTGATCAACAGCTTGCCGCCTGATGCCACATAGGCATCGATGATGGTCGCTTCACGTGCACTCATGCGGATGATGTCAGGGCAGACGAGCAGTTTATATCGGCTTAAGTCCATATCGAAATCAACGAAGTCAAACTGTGCTTGCGCTTCGGTGAAGATGCGGTTAGCGCCCATTGCTGCTGGCGTCAGTTGATATCGGCTGCCATTGTCTACTGCTTCAGGGCTTAATATCGCGATTTCGGTTTGCCATTCTGCACCAACACACCAAGGCTCCTTAACGGCCATGGAGTTAAACACACTGCCCACAAGCTGATAGGTGGATTGGTTGATTTTGCCGTTAGGATGCAGCTGATCGCCAACCGACACCTTGCCGCCCAGCGCCATGCTCAGGAAGCACTCATATTGCAATGCGGCCTCGTTCTTGAATCCGCCAAAGTCGGCCCATGACTTGTGGAATTTGCCGGTCATGCCTAAAAACTCGAAACCCAGGTTGCGTGCATATCTCGCGGTTGTTGGGAAATGCTCGTATCCCCACCCTCCGCTGGGCAGTGATTCCAGCTCTAGATGCGTGTAATTATCAAGGCTATCGCGCATGCCGGCGCCAACATGACCCGCATTATAGAATATGGAGCATGTTTGGTTTTTTGCTCGGATGGCCTCTGTCATGCGCCGTTTGAAGCGGTTCATCACTTCACGGGCAAATTCGGAACGGTCGGCTACGCTCTCAGGGTCATATCCCTGGCTGCGCATATCGTCTAGACATTTAAAGCAGCAGCATGGCATCTGCAGGCAGATGTCAAAGAAGAAGCCATCCACTTCACTGCCATATAGGTCCAAAACCTCTTCGGTTTGCTCAACAACATAGTCGATATAGTCGGTATTAAAGCACAGGAACTTCCATCCGTCCTTAAGCGGACCAGCACCCACGGGTTTGCCTTGCTCATCGCGCTGGATCCATTCAGGGTGGTGTTTGGCGGTGTATTCGTCAAAGCCGACGGTGATGTAGATAGGCACGCGAATTCCGCGTTGATGGCAGGCGGCTATCTGTTCGGTCAACAAGTCGCAGCTGAGGTGCGGATGCTTGGCATCGAACTTGGTGTTTTGATAGTAGATGTAACCGTGATGGCATCGGGCAAAGCAGGTGATGGAATCTACTCCTGCCTTTTGCAGCGTGTCGCCGAACTCATCGGCATCAAAATGCGATCCTATGCCAGGAAGCATCTCGGCAGTGTGGAAATCGAGGTGTATCTGACGGAACCGAAGTGCCTGCAATTTATCTGTACTCATGATAGCTCCTATATGACGCTGGCGGGTATGATTGTTACTAGTATAGCCATCGAATAATGACAGCGCAAGAGGAAAACGTGGGTAAATCGGCGCAGAGTTGCGCTTATTCGGCATTCATTTTATTAGTGGGTACAATGTAATGTATAGTAACACACCAAACACTCCACAAGGAAAATCTATGGCACAACAAGCTCCTGCATCCGAAATAATCCTCGTTGTTGATTTTGGCGCCCAATACACGCAGCTCATTGCACGCCGAATCCGAGAGTGTAAAGTATATAGTGAAATCATCCCAGCAGATACCGATCTGAAGGACATTGCAGCACGTAACCCCAAAGGAATCGTGCTGAGCGGCGGACCTTCCAGTGTATATGAAGAAGGTGCGCCAAGGATAGATCCTGGTGTATTTGAGCTAGGGATACCTGTTCTTGGCATCTGCTACGGCCATCAACTGATGACCTACTTGCTTGGCGGCAAGGTTGAAGCCACAGGGCAGCGCGAATACGGTCGGACCGATCTTACTGTCACGAACCCCAAGGACACCATCTGGACTGGCATTACTGCAGAGCAGACCTGTTGGATGAGTCATGGAGATAAGGTGACTGCACCACCTCCTGGGTTCACAGTGACCGCTAAGACACCATCTACGCCAGTCGGCGCTATGAGCGACCCTTCGCGCGGGTTTTATGGGGTTCAGTTCCATCCTGAGGTAGTTCACACCCCATTCGGCAGCGATTTGCTGAAGAACTTTGCCATTGGTGTCTGCGGATGCAAGGGCGATTGGACCATGGGCAACTTTGTGGAACAGAGCTGCCAGCGAATTCGCGAACAGGTGGGCGATGCGAGAGTTCTTTGTGCTGTGTCCGGTGGAGTAGACAGCATGACGCTGGCTTCGCTGCTGACCCAGGCATTGGGCGGCGATAAAGTCACCTGCTTGTTTGTTGACCATAACCTGCTGCGAATGGGTGAGGCGGAGCAAGTTCGCCAAACATTCAGCGTGAACTATCCTGTTAAGCTGGTGTTTGTGGACGCCAGGAAGCGCTTCATGGATAAGCTAGCTGGTGTTGCAGAGCCCGAACGCAAGCGAAAGATCATCGGTGAGGAGTTCATCCGCGTATTTGAAGAGTATGCCGATGAGCTTCGTGACTGCACCTTCCTTGGTCAAGGCACGCTGTATCCAGATGTAATCGAAAGCGGAGCCACCAAGCATAGTCAGACGATTAAGACCCACCATAACGTGGGCGGTCTGCCCGCCGACATGAAGCTGAGTCTGGTTGAACCCTTCCGCTGGCTGTTTAAGGACGAGGTGCGCGCAGTCGCCGCGGAGCTCGGTTTGCCAGAGGACATCGTATGGCGTCAGCCATTCCCAGGACCAGGACTTGCGGTGCGGATCATTGGCGAAGTGACGGAAGAGAAGATTGAGGCGGTACGCGCTGCAGACTTCATTTTCCGCGAAGAGCTGAAAGCGGCTGGCATCTACCGTCAGATTTGGCAGAGTTACGCTGCTATCCCCGACATCCGCAGCGTGGGTGTGATGGGCGACCAGCGAACATACGGCCGACCGATTATCCTTCGTGCGGTGGTCAGCGAGGACGCGATGACAGCCGACTGGGCGAGGATCCCGTATGAAGTGCTGGAGAAGGCCTCCAACCGCATCGTTGGCGAGGTGCCCGGTGTCAACCGCGTGGTCTACGACATCACCAGTAAACCGCCAGCAACCATCGAGTGGGAGTAGGCTGGCTGAGCTAGGCATTTAACCGAGGCATACTAACGCGGATGACACAAATGAACGCTAATGAACGCGGATAAGCATTAGTTTCCGCTGTAGACCTGAATGTATGCAGATACATCGCATTGAGTGGGTTTGGGTGATGCGTTAATGCTAGGTCGCACGAGATTCCGCTCCATGCACGCCATGCGCGTTCATCCGCGGTTTGTTTTTACACCCTGTTGAAAAACAGGGTGTTTTTTTTGAGCCCGTTAGTGCAGATGGTTATGACATGAATCGTTGTAAATTGAGATATGCTTAAGCTGTGAGATAACTTAATTCGGGTTATTATGATGGTAATGGAAGTCACCGCCGAATTATGTGATAGCCGTGGCAGATTACATTGCGAATTGTATGGACATCACACCTGATAACTTTAATGATGTGGAGGTAAAGAGTTATATGCAGCAGGAAGGACTCAACAATCAACCTATACAGGTGAAGTTCGAGCTGACGATCACCCAAGACAGTGTGACATCAACGGACGAGTGCTTCACACTGGATAACCTGGAACTTGGTCATAGTTACAAACCGTTGATTGCGTCATTTATAAAGGCGGATGGCACAGAGATACATCGCAACTATAACAAGGGCGAGAGACGTAACTCCAACCAAACCATGCCGCGTATCGCGTGTCAGGTGTTTGAAAAACAGCTCGCTGCCTTATCTGTTGAAGAGAAGGAACACTTCCCCACTTGTCGTTATACCCTAGACGGTGAGATCATCAAGGGCATTTATCCAAGTGTCGATGAGTTCAAGAAATATAAGAATACTCTTGAATATATGACCTACAGTTACGACAACGGTAGGTTGTTTGTGATCTACTGCTGGAACATATTCTCCACGATTATGTTCGTGCAGGAGTGTCTGAAGCGATTCGGTGAAACCGGAGATCACTTTGTTCTTGTATATCGCAAGAAGGACGCGAAAGAAGACATGCAGACACCAGAAGAGCCTGAACCAATAGTCATTGGGAAGATCGACTACATGAATCCCTATTCGCCTATGCTGATCGAGTCGAAAAATATCGTGTTCCGAGGTGCTCCGGGAACCGGAAAATCCTATCTTGCAAAGATGATTGCCGCAGACATAATCAGCAAAGGCTATTATGATGACTATACACTTCTGACAGATGAGCAGAGAAAACAGGTGGAATTTGTTCAGTTCCATCCAAGCTACGATTACACGGATTTCGTAGAAGGCCTGCGTCCAAAGGTGAATGACGATGGCACAATGGGCTTTGAACTGCAGGATGGCGTGTTCAAGAAGTTTGTTGCATGTGCCAGGAAGAACTACGAGGATTCTCAGAAATCCAAAGAAGAGATTGAAAAGGAAGTATCCGCCCAAAATATGATCGACGATTACCTTGACGATCTAGATCTGGACAGAGCCGAAGCTGCGTCTCTGAAGACGGCCAATGGTAATAAATTCTTCATTAGCGGCTTTGATGATAAACACATCAATGTATATATTCCGGATAACGAGACCATAAAGAGGCTCTCTGTCAGTAGAGAAAACATACAAAGGATGATCGAATCAGGGTTTAAGTTTGAGAAGGTCAAGGATGTAACGGAATTCTTCGGAAAGAAGTTCGGTACACAACAATTCTCCTATGAGCTTCCTATTTGCAAAGCAATTCAAGCAAAGAAATCTCATAAGCCTATGTCTGGTGCAAATCCGGTTGAGTTGAAGAAATACGTCTTCATCATTGATGAAATTAACCGCGGTGAGATATCCAAGATATTCGGTGAACTCTTTTTTTCTATAGATCCCGGATATCGAGGACGGGCTGGAGAGGTATCCACGCAGTATTCGAATCTCCACGACGATCCGAATGAAAAGTTCTATATACCTGAGAATGTCTACATTATCGGGACAATGAATGATATTGACAGATCAGTAGACAGCTTTGACTTTGCTATGCGCCGTCGATTCCGCTTTCTGGAACTTCGGGCTGACGAACACCTTGAGATGCTGGCTCTTCTTGATAACGAGGAACTGAAAGAAGAAGCGATCAGCCGCATGAGCGCTCTTAACAAAGAGATTGCGAATGCAGAGGACCTGAATGAAAACTACCAGATCGGCGCATCGTATTTCCTGAAGCTGAAAACACTGAGCTTCGATCAGCTGTGGACAGATTACCTTCAGCCTCTTCTGAAGGACTACATTCACGGTATATACGATGAAGAAGGTATTATGCAGAAATTCGCCAAGGCATATGGCTACAAGAAGCCGAATGTTGGTTTGGATGAAGCAGCTCAGGATTAAAGATAATACACACACCACAAAAGAGGTTTTTTCTGAGATACCAAAGGTTACTCGGAAGGTTGCGGATAAAACACTTGAGCAGCTTGAAAAGGAGGGTGTGTTTGTCTTCCCTGAGACAGTTGGCAATGCTGAAGACATCGCAAAGGATCAGCTGCTTCTTCAGAGCGTAAATGAATACTTCCGTTCGGGAAATATCATGGGCTTTCTTGGCTGCGGAGATGAACGGCTTGTCATCTCGTCGCGTTTTTGTACCGGAGATAACGACTACCTATTTCAGTATCTGCTTGACCGAGTATTGGAATTCCCCAATATTGTAGATATGGAAATAGATGCTAATCAAGATAGCAGGTTGTATAACCTTATGCTGTTTCTATTTCCTTACTATCTGAAGAAGGCCATGCGGAAAGGAATCTTCAAAACCTATATTCGCAACAGATACAATAACAGCCACCTAAAGGGCACAATCGACATCGCAAGGCATATCGCAAAGAATAATCCCTTTGTCGGGAATGTAGCATACAGCCAGAGGGAGTTCTCATACGATAACCAATTAATGGAACTGGTGCGCCACACAATTGAGTTTATCAAGAGAAAGTCCTACGGCAATCGTCTTCTTGTTAAGGTCAAGGAAGAAGTGAAGCTTGTTACAGACGCAACTTCGAATTACGAACCATACGACAAGATGAATATAGTCACCGTGAATGAGCAGAATACCATCAGGCATGCTTATTTCAACGAATATCGTGCCTTGCAGCATCTGTGCATTTTGATCTTGCAACACCAGAAGCATCTGATTGGAGCCGGCACACGTCAGGTATACGGGATTTTGTTTGACGGAGCATGGCTGTGGGAAGAGTATGTCAATGTGCTTATTGACGATATGTTTTATCATCCGATGAACAAGAACGGTAAAGGTGCGCAGCGTTTATTTTCAGGAAATGTCGGCCTTATCTACCCAGATTTCATCAGTCGAGATGCCAAAAACCGCGTTATCGCTGATGCAAAATACAAGCCGATTGAGAATGTAGGTAACAAGGACTACCTGCAAGTGCTTGCATACATGTTTCGGTTTGATGCTAAGGAAGGATTTTATCTCTATCCTGAAACTAATGGCGGGGACGACCTAAAACTACTGATGAACAGGGGCTCTAGCTACGAAATGGATGTGGAGCCGAGAGAAGACATAAGTGTCACAAAACATGGTTTGAAAATCCCGAATGATGCCGACAACTATGACGGCTTTGTGGCTAAGATGAAGCAGCAAGAGAAAGAATTCAGAGCAGTTCTTGAGAATCGTGTGAGTCAGTATCAAGACAATTAAGCGGGAACGCTCATTATGCGACCCGATAATAGGTGCCGGTTTTCCTTCCGAGTTACATGAACCATATGCTGCACCATCCAAAGTCTCCATGATCACTATTGCACTCCACTGGGTTCACCAGTAAACTAGTTTAGGTATAGTAGTACACAGTCGGCATAAACAAACTTTTATCACTCCGCACGATCTATACTTAATACAGAACCACATCAAAACACAGCTAGGTAGATGAAAATGACAATAAGGGAACTCATATCGGAACAGCAAATAGCGGAGCGCATCAAGGAATTAGGCAGGCAGATCCGGCAGGACTTAGGTCCAGATAGTAAGCCGTTATTCGTAGGTGTGCTTCAGGGAGCGGCTGTGTTTTTGGCAGATTTGATCCGCGCTATAGACGGGGAGCTTGACTATGACTTCGTCTCCATAAGCAGTTACGGTACAGCCACACGCAGCAGCGGTGTGGTGAGGATTATGAAAGACCTGGACCAGAATGTGGTTGGCCGCGATATTATCATCGTGGAAGACATCGTAGATACTGGATTGACGCTGAAGTTCCTACTGGACAACCTGCGGCTGCACAACGCCAAGAGTTACCGCATCGCCACACTTCTCGATAAGCCCGCCAGAAGGCAGATCGATGTTCATGTTGACTACGTTGGATTCGATATCCCGGATGAATTTGTGATAGGTTACGGGCTGGATTACGCCGGTAAATATCGCAATTTGCCATATATCGGTGTATTTGAGGGTGACCCAGAATAGGAATCATCGTTAAATAACATGTATGCTGCTCACTGATGACGATAAACATGCGCTATAATATACTAGAAGAAGACATATCCACTCTTCTAGCGGCCATGTAATGTAAATGTCATACGTGGCTTCCGTAAGAATCCCGACAAAGCAAAATCCAAGCCGATAAATCGTAATGGTATCGGGTATTTTGCGGATTTTCAGGCGCGCCCATTTTAACGGCGGGACAGCGCCCTCTTAACCCTAAAGGTGATTAGCTGAATGGAAAACCTTGACCTATCCTCATTTGATACTCTCAGCCTTGAGGAACTCCATCTCTTTGCCCGCTCTCGAAACGTCATCGTAGAAGAAAATGCTCGACGCCAGGAAGTCATTAAGAAAGTCCTACAGTTTCATGCAGATTCAGGCGGGCAGATCCGCGCTGAAGGCGTATTAGAGGCGATGTCTGATGGATTTGGGTTTATTCGTCGTGATGTCAATTTCGCCATGAATGGCAGTGATGACATTTATGTATCGCAAACTCAGATTAAAAGATTTGACCTAAAAACTGGCGACACGGTAGCTGGTATGGTTCGACCTCCAAAGGATAATGAAAAATACTTTGGTTTGTTAAGGGTTGAGCATGTTAATAACCAAAATCCAGAGACTGCCCGGCACCGATACTCGTTCGATGAGCTTACTCCAATATATCCTACCCAGCGGTTTAGGTTAGAGAATGGTGCTAAAAACATCAGCAGCCGGTTGATTGACCTGGTATCACCTGTAGGTAAGGGACAGCGCGGACTAATCGTGGCCCCTCCGAAAGCCGGTAAAACCACGTTATTGAAGTCCATTGCCAACAGTTTAACCACCAATCATCCTGAAGTTCAGCTATTGGTGTTGCTAGTTGACGAACGTCCTGAGGAAGTGACCGACATCCGCAGAAGCGTGAAGGGGCGTGTTGTCAGCAGCACCTTCGATGAGATGCCTGAAAATCATATGCGAGTGGCTGATATGACACTGGAAATGGCAAAGCGCATGGTTGAGTCCAAGCATGATGTCGTCATTTTGCTGGACAGCCTCACACGATTATCACGTGCCAGCAACCTCACAGTAAACCCCAGCGGACGAACATTATCTGGTGGTTTGGACCCATCCGCACTCTACCGACCGAAGAGATTTTTCGGTGCGGCACGAAACATCGAACAGGGCGGCAGCTTAACGGTTCTCGCGACGGCTCTGGTAGATACAGGCAGCCGAATGGATGAGGTAATTTTCGAAGAGTTTAAGGGAACCGGCAATATGGAGCTGGTTCTTGACCGAACATTGAGCGATCGCCGCATATTTCCTGCAATTGATGTGCTGCATTCAGGTACAAGACACGAAGAATTATTGTATACTGAAGACGAACTCAAGGGCCTGTGGAAGCTGCGAAGGCACCTATCCAATATGGATACGATACCAGCAGCAGAACAGCTGGTGGGTATGCTAACACATACACCGAATAACGAAGCCTTTTTAATGGCAGTGGACACGGCTCTGAAGGATCAAGGCAAGTAAACATATACTGACATCGGTTGTTTATGGCAACGAAGCTGCAGACAATCCTAGTGAAATCAGTGCAGGAGCCGAGATGGATAACCAGTGGTCCGAAGATGAGTATTCGATAGACAGAATCTTTGATACCTTGCATTATGAGGTTGACGAAACTGCGGAACGCAGTGTACAACTGACAGGTATCTTCAAGGCAGAAAGTCAATTCGATGATTTAACACCGAAGTATGCTATCGGATTAGAAGACGGTAATGGAAGAGGGATGATGATTTACGTCTCCCCAACAGATGCATCTACTGTTAATGATCAGATCAACGAAGAGCCCGCGGAACGACCATTCAGCCACGATCTCATTGTGAGTATCGTGGATCAAATGGGCGGGCGTATTGTTGACGCGATTATCGATGACGTATGGCAGAAAACATACTACGCCAAAATACGAGTTCGGCTGCCGGACGAAAGGGTTATATCAATAGACTCACGTCCGAGCGATGCGATAGTCGTGGCGATGAAATGTCATGTGCCCGTATACGTTTATGAAAGGGTAATTCGCTACGCTCAGCAGATAGATATCGAATAACAAAGAAAAGCAAACGTATACTCCGGAGGAAACATGAGCGTCCTCCGGAGTTTTGTGTTTTTAGAGCTTGAATATCTGTGCGCCTTGAGCAGGCACAGTGCGGAAGATAGAGGGCTGCAACCCGGTCGCCTTTTTGTAGTCAGCAGCAATGGAGAGCTCGAAGTCGCCAATGATGTCCTCGGGAACCAGGCAGATAACAGCTCCACCCCATCCCCCGCCCATGAGGCGTGCACCTAAAGCGTGATGCTTCTTGGCCAAACCAACGAGTAGGTCGAGGCCAGATGTTGAGT
>CAZFLA010000006.1:31824-37402 GCA_964519405.1 uncultured bacterium | reverse complement strand
GCTGATATGCGATTCATACATCAGCCGGCCTAGCGACTCCACATCACCCTTCTCAAGTGCTATCTTGGCATCAAGAACGCGTTGGTTCTCGGTGACGATATGTTTCGCGCGCCGCATCAAGATATCATCAAGACCCTCTTTGTTGGCGAGGAAATCACAGAGAGTTACGTCGCGCAGCTCCTGAGCCTCAGGGTTGAACTTCGCGAACCAGTCCCTGGCTGATTTACACTCAGCAAAGCGATCAGCGTATTTACCCTCGGTGAGTGCATGAACACCCATCGAGTTCACCAGGCATAGCTCAAGGCGTGGAGTGGCCGGCAAATAACATGCTTCATATTGTTTTGTTCGGGTGTCCAGCCACATCATGGCATCTTGGGTGCCAAAAGTAGATGAAAACTGGTCAAGAATTCCGCACGGCATACCGACAAACTCATTTTCTGCGGCTTTACCTGTCTCGGCTATCTTCCAAGCGGACCAATCAACTCCTGCAATGGCCAACAGTGCTAAACAACAACTGACCTCAAGAGCAGCTGAGCTGCTGAGTCCTGCACCAAGTGGTACATTGGAAGTTAGTACCGCATCAAAACCAGGGACAGTCACTCCCTGCTTTTGAAGCTCAGCGATGACGCCCTTGATATAGTCTTCCCAACTCGGTTGTTCACCTCTGGTGATAGAGTTAAGGTCGAACTGTTTCGGTTCTGGCTGTGAATCGGAATACACATTGCAAATACTGCTATCAGTACGAGCGACAGCAAACATTGTGTAGCGGTCGATTGCAGCACTCATGACGTAACCAAGGTTGTAGTCTGTATGATTACCTAGGATCTCAATTCGACCAGGAGCCGCCGAAACATAAGTCGGGTTATATCCATATTTATTGATAAAGAGAGATTTTACTTTGTCTATAGATGAATGCGGAACACTCATTCATTACTCCTTGGGTATAATTAGAAACAGATTTGGTGAATTAGGCGCTCCAAGTCGTCTAGATCATAATAATGGATCTGGATAACGCCGGTATCGTCACCTTCATCTTTAATGGTAACACGCGTGGCTAAAGCCTCGCGAAGCTTGTCGGAAACAGCTTGAATATGAGGATCAGGCAGTCGATTTGTTTCACGTGAAACATCGAGTTCGTGCTTAGGATCAACTCTATCTGATGCTTCCCTTGAGACCTTCTCCAGTTCCCGAACATTCAGCCCCTTGCGTAAGGCCAACTCCGCTAAGTCAGTGCGCTTGTGTTCAGGTGCCATCAGCAGAGCTCTGCCATGGCCTTCTGTGATGTCTCCGTCTCTGATCATCTGTAGAACGACGTTTGGAAGGCCTAATAACCTAAGACTATTTGCAACGGAAGCTCGGCTTTTGCCGACTCGTTGTGCAACTTGCTCTTGAGTAAGGTGAAACTTATCGATAAGCTGGCGATAAGCCAATGCTTGATCTATGGAGTTGATGTCTTCGCGCTGGATATTTTCAATCAGTGCGATCTCTAGTCTATTTTGTGCCTCAACTTGGCGGACGATAGCGGGAATTGTCGATAGTCCCGCTAATTTGCTGGCCCGGGTGCGACGCTCCCCAGCAACCAGCTGATATTGGCCGTTGGGGGTTTCTTGGACGATGATTGGTTGTATGACCCCGTGTTCTCGTATAGAAGAAGCTAACTCGGAGAGCGTTCCTTCGGTGAATGCACGTCGAGGTTGATCTGGGTTTGCCACGATCTGATCAAGAGATATCTGCCGGATCTCTTCATTGTCGGATGTCTGTGTGCTGCTGGTGTCACCTAGCAGAGCGTCAAGGCCCTTACCTAATCCACCACGTCTATTTGCTGCCATCTTTATATACCTCTTGTGCAAGTAGTTTATATGCTTCCGCGCCTTTACTTCGGGGGTCATATAGCTGAACAGGTAACCCATATGATGGCGCTTCACTAAGTCTGATATTTCTTGGGATTGTCACTTTAGATACGATATCGCCAAAATGTTTTCGAATCTCCGCTTCTACCTGTTGTGTCAAGCGAGCGCGGGGATCACGCATGGTTAACACAACCCTATATATAGATAATGTATGATTTGTGCTTTTCTTAATAACTTCAATAGTCTTAACTAGTTGGCTGATACCCTCTAGGGCGTAATATTCACATTGGATCGGCACGATCACACCGTCAGCTGCTGTTAGTGAGTTTACTGTTAGCACGCCTAACGACGGTGGCGCATCGATGATTACATAATCATAGTCATCTTTGCAGCTATCAAGTGCCTTCTTCAATCGAAACCGCCATTCTTCACTGCCGGGCAGCTCCACTTCAGCTCCTGTAAGGTCAATATTGGCAGGGGCTATATACAGCCTGTCTACGGAGGTGCTCTGCCGTACATCCATCAAACTGGCTTCGTTTAGCAGAACATCATAAATGCCCTTCTCCATGTTGTCTTTATCAACGCCGACTCCGCTGCTGCTGTTTCCCTGAGGGTCCATATCCACTAGAAGAACGTTTAATCCCAACATGGCAAGTCCTGCAGAAAGGTTTACGGCCGTTGTCGTTTTTCCCACCCCGCCCTTCTGGTTAACCACTGCGTATATCTTCGGCATATACGTTCCTCCTGAAATTGTTTAGCACTTTGAATTTAGCTCTGTATATAGTATTATAAGGCAACCGTCTATCTAAAACAGGATGGCTTTCTATCTCGCCTCATGGCCGATGTATATAGGAGCTTATATGGTCAAACCAAAACGTAAACGGATTAACTTTAAGGTAATCCTCATCTTGCTCGTAGTGCTCGTGGCTGGGTCGTGGTTTGGTTACCGACATTTCCAAAAACCACCCATGCCGCAAATCACTTATGATGTTACTAAAGGTAATGTTGAGATAGCCGTTTCAGAAGTTGGAATTCTTGAACCCATCCGAAAAGTTGAAATCAAAAGTAAAGCAGCCGGACGAATTCTCGAGCTGCCAGTCGATGCTGGCGACAAAGTGGTTAAGGATCAACTGCTTGCTTTGATTGATCCCTCCGACCTTATGTCCACTGTTGCTCAAGCTAATGCTCAAGTCGTCTCCTCTGAGACAAGACTTAAGCAGAATGAAATTAGCTCAACTGTACAGAATGTAGATTCAGACACCGCGTTAGAACGTGCGAAAAACGCACTGAAATCCGCGGAGATCAGCTTAACGCAGACCACTCGCGAGGTTCAAACGCAGCCTCAGATCACTAAATCCAATCTGCAAGAGGCCATTGAATCCGAATCGACTGCACGGCAGGATCTTGATCAGTTCAAGTCCGTTACAATGAGTTCCATGCGTATTGAGGCTGCAACAAGTCTTAATCAAGCCGATACCAGTCTCGACGAAGCACGGAAGAATCTCGTTCGCCAGAAGAACCTTCTAGACAAGGGCTTTGTCAGTCAGCGTGAAGTTGACTCTGCAAAGAGCACTCTGGCTTCATCCGAGGCATCATGGAAGAACGCGAAGCAGAAGTCAGATACCATCGAAAAGCAGATTGCGACCCAACTTCAGAACTACGAATCGAAGTTTAAAGTCGCTATGGCTTCGCTTGCCAGAACAAAAGAACAAGCGAAACGCGATGAGCTGAAATGGCTCGATCTAGAAGCTAAAAAAACTGCATATAAAGACGCACAGCAGGCTTTGCTTAATGCTAAGATCGCTCTGTTAAGCAAGCAGTCTAGGAAACAAGAGTTAGTAGCTGACAAGACGAATATCGTTGCAAGCAGAAGTTCATATAAAGATGCTCAAACCAAACTGCACGAAACAGTCATTAGGGCTCCGTTTGATGGCACCATCACACAGCGCTACATAGAAAGCGGTGAACTGGTTACATCAGGAGTTTCCAACTTCAGTTCTGGTATGAGCCTATTGCAGCTTGCCGATCTTTCGAAGATTAAGGTCAACCTGCTCATCAACGAAGTGGATGTGCGCAAGGTTCGCGTAGGGCTGCCTGTGCAGATCACGCTGGACGCTATCCCAGGACGCGTGTTCCCCGCACGCGTGGAGACCGTGGCACCAGCCGCTCAAGTGGGAGCCGATGGCAATGTTGTTCAGGGTGGAGTCATCAAGTTCCCAGTAAGAGTAGTCATCGACAACCCCGATCCCATGCTGCGTTCTGGTATGTCCTGCAAGTGCAAGATATTGGTTCAGTATTCCAATAATGTCATCCGCCTGCAAAACGACGCAGTAAAGATGCTCGGGCCTAATATGGGCGAAGTGATGGTTGTAAAACCCACACCTAAGGATCCACAGCCAAAACCAACAAAACGTAAGGTTAAGCTCGGATTGGTGGGTGACAACTTCATCGAAATCAAGTCGGGCCTTAAACCAGGTGAGAAAGTGGTACCTCAGCCCTTCATGGGGCCTCCTCGACAGGGACTTGATTTTGGTCCTGGGGGGCACTAGATGAATTTCTTCGATTCTGTAAAAACATCGTTGTCGAACCTGCACCGGCACAAATTACGCTCGTTATTAACCATGTTGGGTGTGATTATCGGTGTAGCAGCTGTCATTCTGATGGTTTCGCTGATCGAGGGAATGCGGGCTAATGTTGTCAAAGAGTTTGAGCGTCTCGGCTCCAGTTTGATATTTATCGGCTTCGACCCATCACGCCTACCGCCTGGTCAGACAATCGGGCGTGTGACGGGTCTGCACTTGGAAGACGCTCAAGCTATGCTGGAGCAGTGTCCTTCGGTGGCTGCGGTGAGTGCGGAGCTGCGGGTTGGCAGCGGAAAAGCGCGAACGCCTGGCAAAGAGATGGATGCCACAGTGACCGGTGTGCAGCCTATCTACCAGAAGCTCAGGGATGTATCCATGGAGCGCGGCCGCTTCATCAATGATAGCGACCTAAGCACATGGAGCCGATCGGCTGTCATTGGTGCGGAGGTGGCCTCACGGCTATACAAGGGGCAGAACCCCATCGGCCAATCGCTTGATTACCAAGGGCTCACACTGAACGTCGTTGGTGTAATGACGGCCAAAGGGCGAGGTATGGGCGAGAACGTAGATGAATGGGTGTTGATTCCGCTCAGCTCCGCTCAAAAGCGTGCGGCGGGTATGAACCTGGTCAGTATGATCTACGCCACACCGAAGACAGTAGATAAAACCAATATCGCAATGGATGAAATATGGCAGCTGCTCATGCGGCGGTTCGATAACAAACCCGCGTTCATCGTTGATAGTCAGCAGCGCATCCTAACCTCCATCGGGCGTGTCATCAGCATGTTTGGCATGGTTGTCGGTGCCATCGCAGGATTGTCACTGCTTGTCGGTGGTATCGGCGTTATGAACATCATGTTGGTCACCGTTACCGAGCGAACGCGTGAAATCGGTATCAGGAAAGCGGTTGGAGCGCGTCAGCAAGACATCCTGTGGCAATTCTTGATAGAGTCAATGACGCTGTCTGGCGTGGGAGGTATCATTGGCGTTGCGTTGGGATGGGGCGTTGCGTTGATGGTGAGTTCCATCACGAGGGCGGTGGGCGCCTTTGGAGGTGAAGGGCTGAATGTTCACCTACCGGTATGGGCAGCCGCTACGGGCTTCCTATTCAGTATGGCGGTTGGCGTGGGATTTGGTTTATATCCG
>CAZFLA010000006.1:27437-31814 GCA_964519405.1 uncultured bacterium | reverse complement strand
AGTGCCGCTAGAATGAACCCAATCCAGGCATTACGAACCGAATAACAACCTCAACCAATGGTGGGAGGTGTTTCAACCATCTCCCACTAACTCTTCGGCATCACACGCTTTACCGTAACACCTACGCGGCCGTACACGGTGCCCCAGGTTACGCCTCGGCTGCTGCTTGCTTCTACAGTTAAACCGTTGCCCATATACATTGCTACATGACCAGGCATCACCAACAAATCGCCTATCTGCAGCTCATCGGTGACTGTAGGCAGGGCATCGGCTTTACCAATTAGCTGACTGCTGCGTGGCAGCTTGAAGCCCATCTCTTGATAAACGCTGGTCACAAAACCGCTGCAATCAGTGCTGACCTGACATGACTGAGCCCCGTACTGATAGGGTGTTCCTTGCCACTTCTCGACAAGGGCGACCAGTTTTTCCTCTGATTCGGTAAGGTACCCATCAAGCTCACTATCGAGTTTTGCCTTAACGAATACAGGGTGGTCTTCTGCATTGTCGACCAGCATTATGCCTGCACTGGAAGCGACCCATATGCCATTTGGAGCAGGTGATATACCCTTAAGTGATACCCCGCTGGCGTTCCATGGCAGCAATATCGCAGCCTTGCGGGTAGCTACAGATATCTTCATTAGCTGGTTTCCGGCTAGAATCCATATGCAGCGACCATCCCAGCTTGGTACGGCTGCGGTGACTTTGGGGGGCAGTTTTGGTAATGCCAGGTTCACCCATCTATGTTCGTTAGCGAACCATAAACTATAGTAGTCTGGCAATAGCTCTCCGTAACCCTCTTTCCACACTTCTTGGAATTTCGCCTGGTTACTTTTAGCTGGTACCGCGTTTGATGTCGGGGCGGGGTTGACTACCCACTCACCGGATTGCTCGTCAAGCTTGAAGGCCGATAATCCGCTCACTGCTGAGATAATATCATCGGTCACGGTAACCTTGCTTGCTGAAGGGAGAGTATATTGCTGACAGCTCTTCGTGTCAGTACGGCAAACAAGCAGCCGGCCATCTGCTGTCTGTATGACCAGCTTGTTTGCATATGAGCGAATGGTATACGCCGGTGTGGCCATCGCCATATCCCAGTCCACTGCACTTTGTGCAGACGCGTGAACAGACGACAGCCACAGTGGCATCGCCGCGCATATCACACATAGCGGGAGATGTAAATGCCTAAATCGGCGGCTGATCTTGTTTAGTTGCTCCATTCCGTGTGAAAAACACCATCCATATCGATGCGTTTGTAAGTGTGAGCTCCGAAATAGTCACGCTGAGCCTGAATGAGGTTAGCTGGAAGAGTCTCGGTACGGTAGCCATCATAATAGGCAAGAGCGCTGCTCAGTGCGGGTATCGGAATACCTGCTTCAGCGGCGACGCATACAACATGCCGCCATGCGGTTTGGTATTCATTAAGTATCATCTGGAAGTAGGGGGCCAGCATCAAGTTCGCCAGATCAGGCTGTTGTTTGAACGCTTGCTCTATACGATCCAGGAACTGTGCCCGGATGATACACCCACCTCGCCACATCAGTGCGATTTCGCCGTAGTTCAGCTCCCATTCATATACACTGCCAGCGGCCTGCATCAGTTGAAATCCCTGAGCGTAAGAGCAGATTTTGCTGGCGAATAATGCCTGTCGAACAGCCTCTACGAGCCGACCGGTGTCGCCGGAGTAGTGATAGTTGGGCCCATTCAGCGACTTAGCGGCTGCCATTCGCTGCGACTTGACGGAGCTGATGCTGCGAGCGAATACCGCTTCGGCAATGGTCGGAGCCGCCACGCCTAGCTCTAGTGCGGCCTGGCTGGTCCACAATCCGGTGCCCTTTTGTCCGGCTTCATCCACAATCAGCTCAACTAACGGCTTCTGTGTCTTGGGATCAATCTCAGCCATGATGTCGCGGGTGATCTCAATGAGGTAGCTATTCAGTTCGCCGTTATTCCAATCACTAAAGATGCCATGTAAATCGGCAGCACTTAACCCAAGCACTCGGCTGAGAATGAAATAGGCTTCGCTGATAAGCTGCATATCGCCATATTCAATGCCGTTGTGAACCATCTTCACAAAATGGCCGGCACCATCTCGCCCAACGTATTGGCAGCACACATCGCCGTTGTTTACTTTGGCAGCAATGGCTTGAAAAATGGGCTTCATTTGTGCCCATGCTGATGGACTGCCGCCAGGCATAATACTTGGACCCAGAAGGGCACCTTTTTCACCGCCTGATACGCCAACGCCCATATAATGCAGACCCAAACCATCCAGCGACTTTGTGCGGCGGATGGTATCTGGATAGTGGCTGTTGCCGCCGTCAATGATGATATCGCCTTCACTCAGCAAAGGGATGAGGGTCTTTATTAACTCGTCGACCGCGTTACCCGCTTTCACCATCATCATGATCTTTCGTGGACGCGCGAGCGAATCTACGAGCTCATTCAACGAATGGGTGCCAATGATGTTCTTACCTGCCGCCTGACCTTCAACAAACTGGTCAACCTTACTGGTTGTGCGGTTAAAAACGGCCACCATATATCCGTTACGCTCCATATTGAGTACCAGGTTTTCACCCATAACGGCTAGGCCTATTAGGCCGATATCTGCACGCGGCATAGCGATCCTCCCTTTAATACCGAGTCAAAACGGATTATGAGTTGCAGTTAATCATCATGCAACTTTAGTGTACGATATATCGAGCTGTCTATATCAAGTCTACCCTGTGAAGCCGCATACCATTACTTTCATGTCTAATACAGTGTGGATATACTGAACAAGGATGCATCTCATCGGTGTTTTCCACACGTTTGCAGCGATTAGGAGGAGACGACATGCGCGACAGAAGAGCATTCACGCTGATCGAATTGCTTGTTGTGATTGCGATTATCGCGATACTTGCCGCAATCTTGTTTCCGGTGTTCGCGCAAGCGCGTGAGAAGGCCAAGCAAGCTACCTGCCTTAGCAACCTGAAGCAGTGGGGCGCTGCTATGAGCCTCTACAGATCCGACTATGATGATACTTATCCGCTTGCTTATGGATGGTACGAACGCGCAGATATCGGTTGGCTGGATATGGTCAGCATCGAATGCCCAGCAGGATGGGTTCCGTATGAGGACGTTGCTGGCTGGAGCGCCGCAGAAACCACAAAGTTAACCATCGGCATGAAGTCTGCATGGGCGAACTCGCTGATGCCTTACATTAAGAGCTGGAAGGTGCTCACCTGCCCCAGCGCGACGTTGTTTCACTCCACACAGATGACCGATTACTACCCCAAAGCAAAGATGAACCCCGAAACCACTACATACAACTACAACGGCTACCTGATGGCTCTTTCGGATTCTCAGGTGAGTTGGCCCAGCGGTTTGATGCTGATGTGGGAAGGCCAGGCGAAATCGGCTTATCTCGGTCATGCACGCAGCCTGCCCTTGCTGAACTGCCGCACTCGGCTAGATGAATGCCGCTACCTTGGTGATGAAGCCGGATGTCACGATGATGCAAACGGCGGCACCGGTGACTTGTGGGAACCGGCTAGTGGTCTAGACCCTAATACGCATAACGGCATGGTCAACATGCTGTATTGCGATGGTCACGCCAAGTTATTTAAGACAGACCTAAAATATAACCCCGCCAACAGGTTTACTCAACCTCGGTACCTTGTCAACGGCGCGAATGTGAAGGCACCGAAGCAGGATGACTACCGCAGTTATACTACCGAGAGCGGTTGTTACGATGCGCCTATGTTCTTACCAGATATGGATAAAGATAAGTAGCGATTCCTCCATATCGCATGTCCCAACGGTTATACCGCAAGAAGGGGCAGGGTCTCGCAAACAAACCGTGTCCACACAGAATCGGTAGGGGCATGGCGTGCCGTGCCCAACCAACCCAACCACACCAACCTCGGCTTTCTGCATTGTTTCCAAATCTGTTATTCATATTCATAGAACGTAACCCAACCAACCAAACAAATCCTATCGGTAGGGGCAATCCCCCTGTGGTTGCCCGAATTTCAATCCCGTCTGGGGGACAAGACCCACCTTACCCAGTCATCATCATCATCCCCCGAAATCTTGAGTTCCTTTATACATCCGCAAAAGCCAATGCATCGCGCGTTTGTGGTGCTACAATGTGGGTAATATCACTCTTTACGTGGAGGTATGCCTATCATGGCTGCCATGTTTATGCGCTGTATGATGTGGACAGTAATGGGTATGACGATGCTCATCGGATTCGCGGCGTGTGCTGCTGCCGATGAGATAATTGTTAACCAATGTCTGGTTGTCAAACCATCATTGCCCGCAAGCCGGCGTCCTCCACTGCACGTTGATCCCATCGAAAGCGAGCTGGTGGCGGCTCATCGAGTAGCACCTGCTGAT
>CAZFLA010000006.1:1371-27427 GCA_964519405.1 uncultured bacterium | reverse complement strand
GATGGCGATAAGCTTCGGTATCCCGGAATGCCGGATCAAGCATGGTCGGTAATATCTGCCGATAAAGACGGTGTGTTTCACCACCAGGCACTGCGCGGGGGTTACGCATATGCCTGTGTGGAGCTTGCTCAGCAGAAGGTGATGATACTAGAGGCTGCGGGGCACAGCATGGTTTATGTGAATGGCGAACCGCGCGGCGGCGATGTATACAATCTGGGTTATACCAAACTGCCTGTCCTACTCAAGAAGGGCAAGAATGATCTATTGTTTGCTTGCGGCCGCGGTTCGTTGCACGTGAAACTATCCGACCCTCCGGCATCGGCGTGCCTCAACGTCGCTGATACCACCTTGCCGGACATTGTCGCCGGCAAGTCAGTGAAAACCATGGGTGCCGTCATCGTGATGAACTGCACACCCCACATCCTCACCGGCATCACTCTTCGGTCGGTGCTTGCGGAGAGCAGATCGGTCTCCACCGTGGTGCCCAGTATCCCGCCGTATGCTGTGCGGAAGGTTCCCTTTCATATAGCTGGCAGCTATCCTGCTAAAGCCGATAAATGTGCGCTGAGTTTGAGCCTGGTGAATAAGTCACAGCAGGTTATTAACCAAGCATCTATAGACATCAGCATCAAGCAGCCTGGCAGAGTATACAAGGAGACCTTCATCAGCAAAATCGATGGCTCTCTGCAGTATTACGCAGTGGTGCCGCGTGCCGATGGTGACCATCGGCAGCCGCCTGCTTTGGTCCTGAGCTTACACGGAGCCACTGTGGAGGCGAATGGTATGGCAGGCTGTTATCAAAACAAGAGTTGGGGCTATATCGTGTCGCCTACCAATAGACGACCTTACGGCTTTGACTGGGAGGGTATCGGAGCTCTTGATGCCTTAGAGGTGCTGGATATCGCCCAAAGGAAGTTCCATACCGATCCTCAGCGCACATACCTGACCGGCCACTCCATGGGTGGGCATGGAACCTGGCATATCGGCGCCACATGGCCCGACCGGTTTGCTGCGCTTGCACCGAGTTCTGGGTGGGTCAGCCTGTTTTCGTATGCGGGCAGCCGACGAAATGAAACAACCCCTGCCCAGGATTTGCTGACTCGTGCCATGAACCCCAGCGACACGTTGGAGCTTGGCCGCAGCAACTACACCCTTCATGGCATTTATGCACAGCATGGCAGTGATGATGATAATGTGCCGGTGACCGAAATGCGATCTATGCTGAAGTTCCTCTTGACCTTCCACAAGGACTTCAACGGGAACGAGGTGGCAGGTGCCGGCCACTGGTACGATGGATGTGTAGATGTGGCCGCTATGTTTGAGATGTTCGCGAGGCATCGCATACCTAACGACGCCGAAACCCGCCATATCCAGTTTACGACGGCGAACCCGGCTGTATCTGGCAAATGCCATTGGGTAACTATTGAGCAGCAGATGCATCAGTTGATGTTCAGCCGTGTGGATTTACAATGCGATCCTGGCGGAAGTCGGATATCTGGAACAACCGAAAATGTCACCCGCATGGTTCTATCTGTGGCTCACCTCAAACAGGGTGCCCCTGTCCACATCGAGTTGAACGGGCAGAAGCTGGCGGATATCCCATACCCAGCCAGCAAGCAACTGCATCTGGCCTTAAGCAACGGTCATTGGGTGAATACAACACCTGCTCCAGCATTTAACAAGAACACGTTACGCGGAGGGCCGTTTAAGCGTGTGCTTAATAATCGGGTGGTGTTTGTTTATGGCACCAAGGGCACAGATGAGCAAAATCGGTGGGCCTTGGCAAAAGCTCGGTATGATGCCGAAAACCTATGGTACCGCGGGAATGGAGCTGTGGATGTGCTGCCTGACACCAAGTTTCGGGAGAACTCTGACCGCGATAGGAACGTTATCCTGTATGGAAATGCAGATACCAACTCCGCATGGAAGGCGCTGCTGCCTAACTGCCCGATAGACGTTCGGAACGATGTTGTTCACATTGGTGATAAGGCGGTAAAGGGAACTGATGTCGCATGCATGTTTGTGTATCCAAGAGCAGGAAGCGACATCGCATTAGTGGGAGCGATATCCGGCACTGGTGTTGTGGGTATGCGCATCAATGACCGTATTCCTTACCTCAACTCAGGTGTGGAGATTCCTGATTTCTTAGTAGTCGGCTCGGAATCATTGCTCAACGATCATGCCGACCCGCGAGCTGTTGGATACTTCGGCAGTGATTGGCGTATTGACAGCGGGGAGTTTGTGCTCAGCCACTAAGTGACAAAAAACCGGCGGAGATGTATGGTGATCTCCGCCGGTTAATGGTGTTTGGGATGCGCTTAGTTGCTAAGCTGTGCGCCTGCAACGATCTTGCTGCATCCACCCAAGAATGGACGAAGCGCTTCTGGTATGGCAATCGTGCCATCTGCCTGCTGATAGTTTTCGATGATCGCTATCATCACGCGGGGCAGCGCTAAGCCCGATCCGTTCAGCGTGTGCACATACTCTGGCTTGGCGCCGGGCTCTGGACGGTAGCGGATGTTCGCCCGTCGAGCCTGGAAGTCCATGAAGTTGCTGCAGCTGCTCACTTCCAGCCATTCGTCGCATCCTGCGGCGTAAAGCTCCACGTCATATTTCATGGCTGCTGTGAAGCTGAGGTCACCTGTGCACATCTGTATCAGCCGATATGGCAGTCCGAGTGCTTTTGCCACATCGACGGCGTCGTTCACGAGTTTGTCCAGCTCCTCGATGCTGTTTTCTGGCTTAACCAGCTTCACCATCTCCACCTTGTCGAACTGGTGACCTCGCTTAATCCCACGCACATCACGTCCTGCCGACATTTTTTCGCGGCGGAAGCAAGCTGTATATGCCACGTATTTCACGGGAAGCTCAGTTGCCTCGAGTATCTCTTCGCGATGGAAATTCGTCACGGGAACCTCTGCGGTTGGCACCCACCAGTAGTCCTCTTCGGCATCGTGATATAGGTTGTCACCGAACTTAGGAAGGTTGCCTGTGCCGTAGAGCGCCTCTTGCTTGACCATATAAGGCGGGTAGAGCTCCGTGTAGCCATGCTTGGTAGTGTGCAGTGTCAGCATGAAGTTGATAACAGCACGCTGAAGCGCTGCACCGGCTCCGCGAAGCACATAGAAGCGCGAGCCGCTGATCTTCACACCACGCTCAAAGTCGATGATGCCCAGATTTTCAGCGATTTCCCAATGCGGTTTAGGCTGAAAGTCGAACTGAGGCAGCTCCTGCTGCTGGAAGGTGACGATGTTTTCTGTATCGTCTTTGCCCTGCGGCACAGACTCATGCGGCAGGTTAGGCACGCGCAGCATCAACTCATCGAAGTTTTGCGCGATGTTGGTCAGTTCTGCCTGATACTCGGCCTCTTTGCTGCCCACTTCGCGCATCGCTGCGATTTTCGCCTTCTTCTCAGCAGGATCTTTGATTTTTGGGATCTCTTTGCTGACGGCATTGCGTTCTGCTCGCAGCTCATCGATGGATGTCATGAGCTCACGGCGTTTGGCATCAATATCAAGCAGATTGTCGATCATTGCTGGGTCTTCGCCCAGAGAGCTGAGCCCCTGCTTCACGAAATCTGGGTTTTCACGGATCAAACGGATATCAAGCATGACTGCACTCCCTGGATATGATGGTAATTGTTCACTGAATAGTAGTATATCATTCTGAAGACTTCCAGAACTGTGACGGGAAGGGATGCTGCTATTTCCGTGAAAACGCGGGATATCGGTCGAATCCCGTCCCCCGCCCGCCGGAACGCAGGCCGCCGAACCCATCGCCAACGACGGTTGGTCAGAATAGTTGGATCCGACCAAGCTGCATGTTCACTCAAGGCGCCGACAGAACTCTGCCATCAATCGATCGGACGGGAACCGTGATCTATCACAGATCCCCTTGGCCTTTTCTAGAGCTTTAGTTGACGTAAGCATACCCACCTCTACTAGATCAACAAGAATCTGCAGCCCCCAATGAGCATCAATGCCATCGGCGATCGCCGCATTGAGTAGTGCGCGGTCATTTGTGTATAACGTCCCCTTGTTTTCTTGTGCATAGAACAAACAAACTCGATCGCAGAATGACAATCCACCACGCGGTGTGGCAGATTTCATGATGATCTCAAGCTCTGGATTGACTACACATAGTGAGAACCGTTCTACCATGGTGTCATTAAGTTGATTTACTTCCTGAAATATGGGTGATAACACAACGACCGTACCGAGTGAAGACGCCACAAGTCCGAGTAGTGATGGGTCTTCCTGACAGATGTCGATGAGAACGCATGCATCGAATATGAGCAACCGACCGGGCGCAGCCAAGTTATGCGACCCAGTCCTGCATTCGTTCGATCATCTCTTCAGGGGTGATCTGTAGAATCTCGGCGGCTCTGTCACGTGTAATCAACTCCGAATCAATGGCTTGGCGTACTAACCAGCTGAGCCTATCTTCCACGAAATCCACGCTGTCTAGTCGTTTAGGCTCTTGAGCAGCTCGGTTTTCCACAACCTTGAAGGCCTCCCGTGTGAGCGGGATCGGCTCATTTTTACGGCTTAACGAATTCCCGAATCGCCGCTGATACTGAGAGTGGAAGGACTCCCATACATGGGGAACCCCTTGCTGTTGCAGTCGGTATAACACCGTTGCATAACTAACTCTATGCATCCGTTTTATTTTGAATACCCGATCGATAAATGACAGACCTCTGGTTTCGTCCCATTCCTTATCGAAGACCAAGTCAGGCATTAGAAAATGCGCTGCAAACCTGTTAGCCTCATCTTCCTGTTTATGCTCTTCATCTTGTCTATTGATGTCAAAAGAGTCTGTATGCATCAGGATGTGCCCAAGTTCGTGAGCTGCGCTGAATATCCATCGTTCAACAGGGATCCTGTCCCAGGTGTTGATCACAATAGCTGGTCCTCCGTCAGACAGACCTATCGATAGTCCGAAGAAGTACTCAGAATTCACCACTCGAGATAACACTTTAATTCCGGAATTTTCCAGTAACCCACAGATGTCGCGGATCGGCTCGCAGGAGATACCCAACTCTTTACGCACGGTATCGGCCAAATGCTCTGGACTATCTGCCTTCACATGACTCAGCTTCCATTCCTCTTTGCTGCCAGTGAGTTCTTCCAAACCAGTATAATCATCTAACCATCTTGCTGCGTCGATGAGTATCTGTGCCCGTGTGTTGAGCTTGTTGTTAGCCCTAAACCTGACTGCTGTCAGGTTCCTAGGCATGGTCACCAGATCGGCTATGCTTACACCAAGCAAGTTAGCGATGGATATCAGTGTGTTGACTTTTGGTATGGCTTTACCGGCTTCATAGTTTCGGAAACTCGCGATACTGATATGAGTCTTCTCTGCAACATACTCCTGTGTGAAACCGCGGGAGAGCCGTTGCCTTCTGATGTTGTTTCCGATGGTATTGTGCTCCATGCTGCTCCTCCTTGACATCTCAATTATGGCATAATCAACAGAAACTGTAAATACTATTACTATTAATAAATTACGTAAATACTGCTAATTTACTATATATTCATACACATATAAGCTTAGTTACCCCACGGGACTAATGTCCCAAAGGGGTTCCTGCACCTCGCTGCTTACCAATTTCAGCCGGTGTCGCTGCGCCTCGACCGGTGCAGGTGTAGACAACTAGGCATTGACACATTCTTGTGAAAAGGGTATTGTAACTCAGAGAAGAACACGATATTATATGTCCGCTGACATGCTATATAGAGGCAATCAACTACCCATGGAAGCTGGCGGTATGAACCACATCAACCATGTGCAAAAGGGGCTGTAAAATGACGAAGAAGACTATCATTAGTAAAGCCCTCAGCACGCTTGTGCTGGGTTTTATCATGGGTATGCTGTCCGCTTACAGTTGTTGGGTGTCATACCAGAGTGCTAAAGTAGGGCACCTTGACGCTGATTCCATCATGTTGGAATGTGCTGTTGCCATATATGTTGTCTGGGTAGCCCCTAATGCATATCTCAGTATTGCTGTGTATATACTCGGTCATGCAATGGGTTTCCTTAGGACCATCCCAATGCTTCTAAGTATACAGTCTGTAGATATTCTGCCTGTCCGCGACTACTTCGACTTGAATGGTTTTATCTCGTTTCCCTTATTTCCTGCATTAATTACGCTAGTAGTGCGAAGGCTCTCACACTGGGTGAGGTTTATCTGGGCCAAAGTGGCAAATAAGGTGGAGTAAATTGGACACCTACGTTCTAGAACTGTATGTTAGCAGCTCGATAGGATTATCATAGCTATAACGATTGCTGGTCTGTCAGCCGCGATGTTTTCCCGAATAGTGATGATCTCGTTTCTGCCATAGCCAGCCATCAACGGCCATTAAGCAGACTATTCCCCATTAGTGTTCATCCGCGTTCATCTGCGGTTCGTAACACCCAAGGGTATTTAACACAGGTGGTGGGTAAGCGGTAGATCTTGCGGTTGCCTAGGGGCATGGTGTACCATGCCCCTAGCATAAAGCAAACTCCTTATCTTACCCAGATCATCTCTTTGCTGGGCAGCACAGGGAAAGTGCTGTGCGGCTCAGATTGATACCACAGCGCCAGCGAGCTGATGTCATCACGCAGCGGTTGGAAGTGCCCTTCCTGCCACCAGCCAAGTGCTTGAATGGTGACTTTTAAGTCTTGTTTAAACCGAATCGGGTCCATAATATGCCAGCGATACAGCTCAAACGCCGCTGGTTTCGTGTCGATGCGGCGAGCCATGGGCATGCCCAAGAAGGGGGTGCTGAAGGGCTCTTCTTTGTTGTCCTTACCGTAAAAACCCCATGCACCGCCAAAATAATCCTCGGTGCCGGTTCCACAGATTGTGGGGTATTTTCCGTCGCCATCCATATAGAACTTCACTTCGCCCTCGCCCCACCAACCTGCGCTCAAGCTCATCCAGCTAAGGAAGGTGCCCACGTAATGTCCCTGACCCTTCACGCCATCCAGGATCACATGTTCGGGATACTCCATGGTGGTCACGCTGCGTCGCCATTGAGCGTGCAGATAAGCGGCGTTCTCAGGAACTTCCTGCATTGAGTAGTTGATCTGATAATAAACACAGCTAATGGGCTTTCCCCAGGTGTTTTCTAGCGTAATGCGGCAGTGATGCCGGAACGGCATCGGCCAATAACTGTTGAACCCGCCGCTGGGGTTCACCACGATCGGCATGGAGTTCACCGTGTGCTGGTCGCCTTGACCATGACAGAAGAAGTCGCCAAAAGGTGTTTCGATGGATGGTGTTTCCTCTCCATCCCAATAAACGCGCAGTATACATGTGCGATATGCGATGGGTTCGGAGGTGATCCATATCTGCTGGATAATTCCAGGGCCGTCGATATCAGCCAACGTCACGGTGCTGTTGGCAGGAAGGGGTATGAATGGCCGCACCTTCCAGCCCTCACCCAACATGCCGCCGGGTTCGTGAGGCAGTGGGATGGATTGTGCGGCTGCGCCCTTCGCTCCTGTGGGATTCTCCGCATTAACACTGCGTGATTCCGCTTGGCTGAGCTGAGCGATATTTGAAAGACTACTAATGAACATCGAAATATGACCTCCATCTAGGGGCGACCATCAGTCGCCTTGGGGCATGGCGTACCATACCCCTCGCAGCAAGCAATCGCTCTACCTAACCCAGATCATCTCTTTGCTGGGCAGCACAGGGAATGCGCCATGCGGTTCCGACTGATACCACAGTGCCAGCGAGCTGATGTCATCACGCAGCGGCTGGAAGTGCCCCTCCTGCCACCAACCAAGCGCTTGAATGGTCACTTTTAGGTCTTGCTTGAACCGGATGGGGTCCATGATGTGCCAGCGGTAGAGGTCAAATGCTGCTGGTTTTGTGTCGATGCGGCGTGCCATAGGCATACCTAGGAAGGGTGTGCTGTAGGCCTCTTCTTTGTTGTCTTTGCCATAGAAGCACCAAGCACCGCCGAAGTAGTCTTCCGTGCCGGTACCGCAGATCGTGGGGTATTGGCCATCGCCATCCATGAAAAACTTCACTTCGCCTTCACCCCACCAACCGCAGCTAAAACTCATCCAGCTCAGGAAGGTGCCCACATAGTGCCCCTGACCTTTCACCCCGTCCAAAATCACGTGTTCGGGGCGCTCCATTGGGGTTACACTGCGTCGCCATTGTGCGTGCAGATAAGCGGCATCGTCGGGTACGCTTTGCAGCGCGTAGGTGACCTGATAGAAGAATCCACCGATGTCGTTGCCCCATGTGTTTTCGATGGTCATACGGCAATGTTTACGAAATGGCATCGGCCAATAGCTGTTGAAACCACCGGATGGGTTGACCGCAATAGGCATGGAAACCACATTGTGACGATCGCCCTGGCCGTGACAGAAGAAGTCGCCAAGCGGGGTCTCAATCGACGGGGTCTCTTCGTTATCCCAGTAGATGCGCAGAATGCATGTTCGATAGGCAATTGGGTCAACGGTGAACCATATGTGTTGTATTAAACCCGGCCCATCGATTTCGGCAAATGTGGTCGTTTGACCAGCGGTGAGGGTGATACAGGGTCGGACTTTCCAACCTTCACCTAGAAATTCGCTGGCTTCGCCTGGCTGAGGTACGGCTTTCGCGCCTCCGCCCTTTGCGCCATTCGGGTTTTCTGCATTGATGCTTCGGGTTTCCGCATCGCTAAGTAGTGCAATGTTTGAAAGACTGCTGATAAACACAGTGCGTAGCCTCCTATGAGGTAGTTCGATAGATTCCCCTCATTATTACATATTTAGCAGTGCTGAAAACCGGCATTTCGCCATTTGGCAGCGATGTATTTTTACATTCGGGGTAAACATAGTCTCTCGGTATTTTCGATGGTATATTCATGCTTAAAATTGGCTTTTTGGTGATGTGTACAACAACGAATAGAAGGATTATCCTGTGATAACTGAGTATGTTTACTGTGTAGTTGGCTTTGTGACGATGCATGCTGTTGGTTGTGGCACATTTCTATATTAAGTGAGGAGGCATGGAAACAGTCGTGAGGACATTCCCGCATTCACTACAAATGATCCGCACCTTTTGGCCCGAAATCCATAAGCCTGTGGCGGTGTTTGATCCATGCAGTAACTGGCAGCATACTTATCGATGCTTGATGCCGGTCACGCTAAACCCTAAAGAGACATGGAATAGCGGAAGCCTGCAGATCACGCGGAGCGGCGTCAAAGAAGGCACGAGGCTGCACATCATCAGCACCCGGGTGAACAATCGGAACCGCTTTGCAGTCGCTGCTGCCGACATCGAATGCGCAGCCGATGGATGCTCATCGCTGCGAAGTTGGCAAAAAAGTGCGGTTATCCTAGACGCAGAGCATAAGGCGGTGCCCTATACGCGTACATCCTCCACGGGAGCACCGGCTTCTTCCAAAATCCGCATGAATACCGGCGGCCGCACCATGCTTATTGGCAAGCATAGCTGCAACTGGACGCTATTTGATGCTGTGCAGCGGCTTGAATTCGGGGCCAAACCGGTTCGTTTCGACCTTCTGGAGGAGCTTGAAAAAAGCCGACCCGACCATCATATCGAGTATGCTGGCACTCAGGATGTTCAGCTAGGCGGTCGGGATATCCGCTTATACGGGTTTGTGCAGATAGGCTCCGGTATCTGGGACGGGGCATACTGGCTTGATGAACAGCATCGGCTGCTGATTGCATCTGTTGGGTTGATGACCTATATATACGATCCTGATGCGGAGATCATAAAGGAGCGGTCATGACGATGTCAACACCAATGCGCTCGAATATAAAAGGCGGTTCCGCCGGTGCGTTGAACTTGATTTTTATGCACACCGATCAGCAGCATTTCCAGGCGCTGTCGGCATTCGGATGCAAATCGCTTCACACGCCGCATATGGATACGCTGGCAAAACGTGGGGTGAGTTTCAGTCTTGCGTATTCGGCAAACCCGGTGTGCTGTCCTGCACGTGCATGCTGGTATACCGGCCGCGGTGCCTCAGAAAATGGCATGCTCAGCAATAACCATACCTTAAAGCCTCAGATACCAGACATGGGGCAGTGGTTTTCACGACATGGCTACGATTGCTTCTACTCGGGTAAATGGCATGTACCTGGCAGGAACCCTAACCTCAGTTTTAACTGCATCACCGCGAATCCTTCTGGGCAGGGGCAGCACCAGGATTCGCTAGTCGCGCAAAGCGCTCAAGCATTCCTGCAGCAATACGAGGGCGACAAACCCTTCTTTCTATCATTAGGCTTTCTGCAGCCGCATGATTGCTGCTACTGGGTCTTTACACATCATGATGCGATGGGTGATCTTCCTGTAGGTATAAAACCGCGTGATTTGCCAGCGCTTCCGGCGAACTTCCGGCATCGGCAGCCTGAGCCAAAAGTGGTTGAGCAGCAGTTCAAGGGGCTCTACAACGACAAACGTGCGTGGACGGAGCTGCATTGGCGATTATACCTACACGATTATTACCGCATGGTTGAGGAAGTCGATGCTGAGATCGGTCGAGTGCTGGACGCACTTCAGGCTTCACGTTATGCCCGAAATACTGTAGTGGTGTTCATGGCCGACCATGGTGATGGGTTAGCTCGTCGGGGGTTAACAAGTAAATGGTGGCTGCATGACGAAGCGGTGCGTGTGCCCTTGGTGATATCGGCACCGAATGGAGCCAAAGCTCGGGTGGATCATGAGCATGTTGTCTCTGGTTTGGATATCGCACCTACGCTGTGTGATTATGCTGGCATCCCCTCTATGCCGAAGGCCCGCGGCCGCAGCCTGCGCCCGTTGGTAGAACAGAGGTCGGGTGAGTGGCGTGAGTTTGTCGTCAGTGAAGCGGGCATCACAGGACGTATGCTGCGGACATCCGAGTATAAACTGATCGCATATAAAAATGACCCTGTGGTTCAGTTATATGATATGCGCAGCGACCCGTGGGAGATGAGCAACCTTGCTGGTAATTCCAAGAACACCGATACCCTGCGGGCACTTCAAACGCGGCTTGCAGACTGGGAAGCGCATCTGGAGGCCTAGTGTGTGAAACCCATGGGAGGGCTTCACACACATTCCCTACTTGGTATATGCCTTTTTGATGAGCATCATGAGGCTGTAAGGGTCAACGAATTCTACATCCTTGCAGGCAGGGTCGCTCTTCACCGTATCCACCAGCAGCTTAAGGTCGTGAGGGCTCCACAAGATGGTGCGGAAGATAAAGAAACGCTCTCGTGACTGGTTAATATGCTCGCTGATGGTGCGTGCTGAGGCTGTCGGCCCTCCGCCAAGATCCCATTCCATGGTGAGGTAGGGCTTACCATTATGTATACCGCATCGGCGGGGCAGCTTTTGGGCCACCAAACCATTGGTGCAGAAGCGCATATAAGCGTCCAGGCACTCCTTGTTCATAGCGGGTGCGAATCCATCAATTACAAAGCCCACCATCGAGATATCCCACTGCTGAAAATACTTCTTGCAATGCTCTTCCCAGCTGCGCACACCTGAAGGCAGTGCAGATATGCTTCGCGGGGCCGCGAGGTGGCCCGGATTGATGTAGCCAGCACCCGAATCACCGGCAAGGAACAGGTCGTTATCGCTTGCCTTCTTACGCATCCAAGCCATGCCAAAGGCAAATCGCTGGGCGAGATTGGGGTTGATAGCCCAACCAAGTTTTATCTTCCCTCTGTCTGCATCGTTCCACAGCTCTGGCATGCGGTGATATAACCAGGCAGCCGAGTCATAATCGCCAACATACAGCGACACAAACCGCTTCGCTGCCGGTTTACCATTGGGTTGCATAAAGCCTTCAGATGTTAAGCTGGCTTCAGTCGGCAGGTTCTGAGGGTATTTCTTCTTTAGCGGGAACAAACTGTATACCGATGCGTTGGCCATGCCGGAGTATCCTAAGGCATCGGCATCCATATACGCGTTATAGCTGCTGAGTATCTCCGCATAGCGCCACTCTCCAGGCACCGGCTCGTGTTTGCTGGCACCCTTAAGGAAGTTTGTATACTTCTTGTCCCACGGCAGAAACCCTGCCACATGAATCATCTTCTTACCGCCGGTCTGCTTCCAGGCCGACAGCAGTATCTGTTTGAGTGTGGCGGTATCGGTGCCCACAGGCTGCGTGGGGTCGTCATTCGGCACCTCATCATCCCATGGTGAAAGGTCGAATATAAACCCCTTGCGAGCAATGAAATAATCATGGTTTGTGAGCGTGTGGTTCCACGCCTCTCCACCACTATCACGAAGCCACCAGGCGTCAATGTAGTATCCCATACTGGTTGGGTTACATCGGCCGGTATCCAGGTAATTGATCTTCGCCCATATGTAGGCATCGCACTTGGCGCTGCCGGTTGAAGGTGTGGATGTGCTGGGGATCAGCCCCTTGCCGGTGAATAGACTGGTTCCGTCTGGATTGACCAGCCATTTACGCACCGGCAGCCGCGGCCCGTCTGTGTCGCGGCTCAGCCAATGATACAGCGAATCAGCTGAGCTGTCGTAGCGAATGCACGCTAACCCTTCAACGCCAGCAATGGTGGAAGCGACGTTTGAGGTGGCTGGCACCTGCTCATCATACACCACAAGCCCTTTGATATCGGCGCGAAATGTGTTAATGAGCGCCTTAAGATCGGGTAGCTGCTTGGTGGATACATCTGCCAGCCATTCACCCTTTGCCTGCATCTCACCAAGCCAGTATTTGTCGATACTTCCGTTGCTGCCCACGAAGATAAGGTATAGCCGCGGAGATTTTCGGTTTACCAGCCCCTGAATGGAGCTGACCAAATGGGCTTCATCCCATATTCGCCGCACGCTGCGCGCGTCGCCGCGCGGCATGGAGGTGGTATGGGTGAGGTCATATGTATACAATGTGTTAGCCATCATCTGTGCAGAGTTGCCTAATCATCGTGCTGCTGCGTCTGACGCATCTGTGCGAGCTCCGCACGGAGCTGCCGAACCTCAGCCGCCAATAGCCGTATCTCTGCGATTGTCTCCGTATAGTCGTCTGCATGAAGAAGCTGATCGGTGAGTTGGGCTTGGCGCAGGTTACCCTCAACTTTCAACTTCTCAGCTTCTAACTTCATTTGCTGGTTCTTTATGACCCATGACTTGATGATGCATACAAAGGCGATAAATAGCCCTCCGATAATAGGAACACCGAAAATCAACGTGACCGCTAGTTCTGCGATACCCATGTGCTTGCCTTATCGATCCTGCAGTTCCGGCCAGTATCGCAGGATCAGCTCAACGCTCTTTTTAACACCGAGCTCCTGGTCTTCATCACCTTCATATTCGATGGAGACCGCTCCTTGGTAACCGCTCTGCTTTAGTAAGCCAAGCAGGTAACCAAAATCTACATCGCGGTCTTCGCCATTTGGCAGGAAGTGGCGTGCTTTGGCATGAACATGGTAGGCGTATGACACCAGTTTGGCGCTTTCGGAGTTGCGCAGCTCGTTGCTCCAGTTACCAAAATCAAGACATGAACCTACCCACTGCGGGTCGGTACCTTTGATGACCTTCAGGATGGTATCGGCTTTAAGGCTGACGCCGCCGTGGTTTTCGATGGTGATCTTCACATTAAGCTGCTTAGCTATGGGAAGCATTTGGTTGTAGGCATCAATGCAGCGCTCCACGCCCACTGTATCATCAAGCTCTTCACTGCCTAAGCCACCTAGGTTGATGCGCACTACCGGCGCCCCCAGGTAGGCGGCTGCCTTAAGCTGCATGATATCTTCAGCGATCTGCTTGTTTCTGGCCTCGTCGTCTAGAGTGGCGATGTTACCTTCTATTATAAAACCTGTAATGACGATACCGGCCTCTGAGCAGGCTTTCTTGATGCTGTCCAGATACTCGGTATCATAGCTTTTCATCCAGATGGAGTTGTAAGTAACCCCGTTGATTCCCATTTGTTTCAGTTTTTGCGGCACAGATAGGTAATCTAGCCGACCGTCACCGAAATAGTCACGTAGGCTGTAGGTATCACACGATAGGATAGGCATGGTAGTTATTTACCTCCCGACAAGGGTGACTTGGATGTATAACGTAAATCATCATAGCTCATGATAGCACATCAAATAGCCGATAAATACCTCTGACACGTAGATATAAGGTATATAGATTCCGCATTGCTGCAGCGGATAATCGGTGAACTAGCTAAATCTGTTGATAGCTCAGTACAATGTAGGAAGTCTACAATACATAAAGGTGGCATAATCCGCACCGTGGCGCACCAAAAATATCCTCTCTCAAAACGCCTTCGAGCGTCTTTGGGTACTCATCTGCTGTCGTTCATCAAGAAGTTAGCCGTAAGGATGCCAGTCAATAGCATGTATCGAATGGCGGATTCACTTGGCAAATTGGCTTATTTGTGCAGTGGTAAATACCAACGTATCGGTAAACAAAACATCCAGATGGCATATCCTGAAATGGATGGTAAACAAGCAGAGCAAATGCTGCGGCGAGTTTTCCATAGTTTCGCGGTATCTATGGTTGAGTTCCTGATGGCTGATAGGTTTTCCGATGATGAGCTTCGCAAAATGGTGGTATTTGAGAATTACCAAAATTACGAAGCGGCGGCTGCCGAAGGCAAAGGGGTGATCCTTGTCTCTGCTCACATGGGCAGTTGGGAACTCTGTGCAAGATCATTATCGCATCTGCAGAACATGCCCCTCACTGTAGTGGCTCGCGACTCCGATGACCAGTCCGCCACGACTTTAGTAAACACTTTAAGGAAACGCAGCGGGTATAAAGTCATAAGTAAGGGTGGAGCTAGTGCTCTAAAGATATTACGGGCCTTGAAGAATAAAGAAACGGTTGCGCTGATGAGCGACCAAAATAGTAAAGATGTATTTGTTCCATTCTTCGGTCGTATGGCTGGCTGCGTTGCTGGCCCTGCAACGATAGCATTGCGCTCTGGTGCGGCGATTGTGCCGATGTTTGTTCACCGAAGCGAGGATGGCAAGCATGTATATGAGTTCTTCGAGCCCATTAAAGCCGTATCGACAGGTGATCAGCAGGCAGATGTGGTTAGGATTATAACCAGTATTCAAAGCCTCATAGAGCAGCAAGTTCGTCGCTTTCCCGATCAGTGGTTGTGGTTCCATAACCGCTGGAAGAGCCGCCCCCCTGAAGAGGTGTCCAAGCTTGGTTAGTCGTAAAGGTCTGGACGGTGTGAAGAGTATCGCCATAGTGAAGCTCAGTGCTATGGGTGACTTGGTGCACGCATTGCCGGTACTCGCAGGTCTAAAGCGTGCTAAGCCCGAGCTGCAGATCAGTTGGATAGTAGATGCCCGTTATGCCGATCTGCTCACTGGTCATCCCATGCTTCATGAAGTCATCGTGTTGCCCGTCAAACGCTGGCAGCATAAATTCAACCAGCTTAGCACATGGCGGGAGCTTTACCGATCCTCACAAATGCTGCGCAGCAAGCGTTTTGATCTCACAATCGACATTCAAGGGCTAGCCAAAAGCGCCATCATGGCGCGGTTAACTGGCGCCCCCATGCGATTAGGGCACAACGATCAACGCGAAGGCAGCCGTCTGTTTAACAAGGCTGTGCCTCGAATAGGTACAAACACGCATGTCACCGATCATTACCTGGACGTGCTGCGCTATCTTGGTATTCCCGATGAACCCGTGGAGTTCCCCATTTACATTGATGAACTGAGCAAGCAGCAGATTCAAGCTCTCATCAATAAAGCGGGCATTCGGGTGGATCGCTTGATCACCGTGAACGCGTCCGCTGGCCAGCCTCAAAAACGCTGGGCTCCTGAGCGGTTTGCTGCCATGGCAGATATCCTGAGCGACGAGGGTTTCGATGTAGCCTTTATCGGCAGCCCTGGCGATAAACCCTTAGTGCAGATAATTCGTGGTTATATGAAGAAGAATGCATATGATTTAAGCGGACAGACCACTGTTAAGGCATTGGCAGAGCTGCTTAGGGTAAGTTCTATGCATATATGCGGAGATACAGGCTCTGCACATATCGCAGCCGGACTCGGCACACCGGTTTTGGGACTGTATGGCCCGACAAACCCATCACGAAGCCATCCCTGGGGCCAGCTTGATCGTGTGATTAGCTATTATGGGACATGCGAAGACTGTAATAATCGTTTCCATTGCAAATTAAGAATCTGTATGGATAAAATACTCGTAGACGAAGTAATAGAAATGGCTCACAAAATAACCAGCGAGGTGCAACATGGTTGACCCGAGCACACAGAACATATTGGTAAGCGTGAAGTCGAGATATATAGTTGATACTATCTTGGCGCTGCCTGCCATTCACGCAATGCGAAAACAATTTCCGAACGCTAACATCACGCTGTTTTCTGGCCCATGGGCCGGTGAAATACTGCGTGATTGTCCTTATATAGATGATTACCTCTTCCGTTCACCTAGTCACCAGCGAAAAAATGACCTTGAAATGATCAATATTATGAGCAAGCGCAAGTTTACCACGGCTGCTCTGTTTAACCGATCATTCAGCAGCGGTCTGCTGGCTTGGATGGTGGGCATACCAGAACGTGTGGGATTTGATACGGAAATGCGCGGGCATCTCCTGACTAATCGAGTGCCATATGATCATGAAAAACACGAAATCGACAACCTGCTTCAAATTGCTGTTAGCTGCGGCGTTGATAACCCCGAATACCTCACACGCAATACCGAACTGTGGATACACCCCAACGAAAGCGAGCATCTGCGCGAGTGGCTCATGCACGATGGCTGGGATGGTACCAGCCCTTTAATGGTTCTGCAGCCAGACTCTCAAGATGCACCGACCAAACGATGGGACACAGAGAAATACATTGAAGTGGCCAAGAAACTGCGCGATAAGGTGGGATACCAAATTGTGCTTATCGGGCGTGAAGGCGAGTATGAGTGCTCCAAGTATATGCAGCAGCAGCTTGGTGCCGACACCATTAACTTTGTGACGCAGATCCGCTTGCGCGAGACATTGGCCCTGCTGCACCAGTCGGACCTGTTGCTAGGCTGCGACAGCGGTTTGATGCATGCAGCCATCGCCACACGAACACCAACCCTCAGCATCTTCGCCCCGCACAGAGTGAAGCAGTATGGCTATAACAAGGCGGTGAATAGGCTGGTGTGTCACGAGCTTCCTGCTGATCAGCCCGTTTCCGAATCGGCTATAACCGAGTCGCTGCAGTCCATCACAGTTGATGAGGTTCTGGAAGTTGCAGACAGCCTTATTGATGTGTGGAAAGAGAGCTATGTGCCAGGAACTCCTCACAACTAGTATGCAGTGAAGAGTGTGAGTTCCAGAGGCACACGATGCCCGGGGCACAGCACCCTAGCGTAATATGGGAAACCACATGCGGGCTGCTGATAACAAATGAGATATGGTGTTGTCAGCGGCCATTGAAATTGACAATCCATAGATATAATATGAACCGAAAGCGCATTTTTGCGGCATAAGGAGAACTCATAATGAAGAAGCTTCGCGCAGGCGTAATAGGCCTCGGCATGGGCTCAAACCATGTAATAGGGTATAAATCGCACCCACATGCTAGTGTTGTGGCACTTTGTGACATCGATGAAGCAAAACTGAAAGCCAAGGGTAAGCAGTTCGATGTGGCGCCAGAACATCTTTATACCGACTATAAAGAGATGCTCGCTAAAGAGAAACTCGATGTCTTGAGCGTGGCTGTGCCTAACGTACTGCACAAAACAATGACCGTTGATGGTTTCGCCGCGGGATGCCATGTGCTCTGCGAAAAGCCAATGGCTATGAACTCCAAAGAGGCCAAAGAGATGATCGCTGCCGCGAAAAAAGCAGGCAAGCGGTTGATGATTGACTTCAGCTATCGCTTCTCCGAGCAGAGCCAGGCGTTGAAAGCTCAGGTTGAATCGGGAATTTTGGGCGACATCTACTTTGCCCGCACGATTTGGCATCGCCGACGCGGTGTACCCGGCATGGGTCTGCCAGGATTTGGCGGATGGTTCATGGATAAAGAGCAGGCAGGCGGCGGCCCATTGATTGACCTTGGCGTGCACCGACTAGACCTCGCTTTGTGGCTGATGGGCTATCCAAAACCGAAGTGGGTATTAGCGAGCACATATGATCATCTCGCTAAAGAGTGGGCAGCTCGCGAAGGCAAGCGATATTCTGTCGAAGACCTGGCTGTTGGTCTCATCAAGTTTGAGAACGGAGCCACCATCGAAGTAGAAGCTAGCTGGGCATCTAACATCAAGGAAAATGAGTTGATGGAAACCCGCCTGATGGGAACAAAGGGCGGCTTGGTGCAGCGAAACTGCCACGAAGATTACCAGTTTGAAGCCGAAATGTATGTTGAGCGCGAGGGCTGCCAGTTCGATATGGCGCTGCACCCTCCAGTACCTGGTTCACATGGTGCTATGTGGTGCTACATTGATGCCATCCTCAACGATACCCCACATCCTGCGACTGGTGATGAAGGATTGGTTGTTATGGAGTTATTGGATGCTTTATATGAAAGCGCCAAAACCGGGCAGCCTGTCGCCATTAAGTAACTACTGAAAAATAAGCAACAGGAGTATATACATTGAGTAAACTGCAGATTGGTGTTTTCGCTGACAACCTTAAACTGCCTTTACGAGACGGCATCCGCATGGTGAAGGAGCTTGGACTGCAGAGTTTTCAGGTTTACACCACATCAGGTGATCTTCTGCCGGAAAACTGCGATGCAGCCGCACGAGCCGAATTTAAGAAATTCGTTGCCGACTTGGGTCTGCGCATCTCTGCGCTCTGTGCGGACTTTGGTCTGGGCTTTGTAGATGCAGAGCGCAACGCGAAGCTCATCCCTATGATGCGAGACCAGATCGACCTGGCTTGTGACTTGGGTGTAGGCATTATCACCACCCACATCGGTACTGTGCCCTCTGAGCCTAACGAGACCTGGGCAGTGATGGCTGATGCACTCAACCAGATCGGCGCATATGCTGAGGAAAAAGGTGTGGTATTCGCCACAGAAACAGGCCCCGAAAGCGGCCCTGTTCTTCGCTCCTTCTTGGACACCTTAACGACCAAGGCCGTGAGGGTCAACCTAGACCCCGCAAACCTGACTATGGCAGGCTTCAACCTGTTTGAAGCTGTTGATGCACTGATGCCATACATCGTGCACACCCATGCCAAAGACGGATTTGTGGATCCTGGTAAGTGGCGTGAAGCACCATTAGGCGAAGGTGATGTGCCGTGGCCAGGCTACATAGCCGCACTGCGTGCCCATGGTTATGAAGGCGCTTTCACCATTGAGCGTGAAGCCGGCGAAGATCCTATTGGCGATGTCAAACGCGCCATTGAGTTCCTGCGCCAGTTCTAACGACCTTTTGCCGCAATAATGACCGCTGCAGCCGTATGATATATGGCGTGACGATCATGTGGTTGGTAACTCTCCACCGCGGACGTGTGAACGGCGCCGTGTGAGTTATCGTTGTGACAGCAGCACCAAATTGACCGTTGTTTGGTCCGTTTGGTGCTGCTTTTTTGTATGCTCCCTCAGCTGACCTGGTGTGATATGATCAGCAGGCAATGACTTCTGCTTGACGCAGCATGACCTCTGTATGCCCGCAGCTGCCGGGCTGCTTTTCCCCAAAGGGAGACGATCTTTACGGATTCTGTGACCACAGTTGTCAAACACCCCTTGATGTTTCAATAACGTAGATTAAAACTGTTGAACACCATGCTAAGTGTATTTGCAATCGTTGCTAAGACAAGATCTGATATTACATAACGTTCCTAACATGCCTTCGATGCAGACATATACACGAACTTATCACCGGTTACGCAAATCGACGCATATTTTCCTGTTGCTAAGCATGTTTCCATGGTCATAAATGGTACACTAGTTGCAGATATGCTGCCGTCTGTTGCCTGATAGCTAGTATTATCTGCAGGTAAGCTCCCTGACGATGTTGCCTAATTGCAGTTTTTACGTAAGGTGTCAGGCTAAGTCCACTCAGATGGAAAGAGCGAAAATCGCGACACCCTGTAGTGTCATATCTTAGGCCGCAACTATACTTTTGCAGCCAAAGCGGTATTCAATGCCTTAACGAATATCGCGTAGTATTCACAGGTTTGCTTGATATGTTATCCGACAGCACAAGCCTGCCTAAAGTACTCAATTGAGAGGTAGCTGTAATGAAACTCTTCTCCGCTTCAACTGGCGTCGCGTTAACAGTGATTTGCCTGCTTACTGGCTTTGCTGTGACACAAGCAGCCGACAGCTCTGGCGTATCAAGCGTCTTGGCTGCATTTAAAGTTTCCCGCGAAAACGGGAAGGAGCAACTGGTATCTGCTGCTCGTGCTGCACCCGGTGATACCATCGAATATCAACTAACACTTACGAACCACACAGGTAAGGCGATTACGGCTATTGAGCCGGTGCTGCCGATTCCTGCAGGTTCTGTCTACATTGAGGGCAGTTGTAAGCCAGCAAAGGCCGAGGCTAGCACCGATGGTAAAAATTTCTCTACTATCCCATTAGTGAAGCAGATTAAGGATTCGAACGGTAAAGAAAAGACCATAAAGCTTCCTATGGAGTCATACAAATTTATCAAATGGAAGGTAGGTAAACAAGAAAACGGAAAGAACCTGGTCGTAATCGCACGGGTAAAACTGCTTACTGCCCAGCCAGGGGTAAAAACCAACAAGGCAAAACTACGGTAATCGTCGATGTATGTCCATAATAGCAGAAGTGGATATGCAGAAACTGTAATGGTTACACCAGTCATAACAAACTAGATAGGACCTAACAGATGAAAAACTCATTGCTCCGACTTGGTGTTAATGTAATGAAGCTCGGCTTCGTTGCGTTAGCTCTGGGCCTGTATACTCAGGCTCCGGTGATGGCAGCGGTCCCAGAAGCTGGCACGTCCATCGGCAACCAAGCATCTGCAACCTATACAGATGCCAGTGGTACGGTGCACAATGTCACGTCCAACGCTGTTTACACCATCGTACAGCAGGTTGCAAGCCTCACATTGACATCTGACAATGTGAAGTATGCACCTCCATCTGGTTTAGTAAGTTTTCCGCATACTCTTAACAACACAGGAAATGGCACCGACACCTTCGATCTTTCCGTGCTTCAGTCTGGAGGCGACAGTTTTGATCTAACTGGCGTTACGATTTATCCAGACGCCAATGGAGATGGTATCGCTGATCCAGGTGCTGCAGCCATTACATCAACAGGTGCCGTGCCTGCAGGCGGCAACTTCAAGTTCGTCATCGTGGGCACACTGCCTAACGTCGTTAGTGGAACTGCTGTTTTAACAGTAACGGCTACTAGCGGTTTTGACGGCACGAAGACTGCAACAAACACCGATAACGTGACTGTGACCAACAACGCCGTGATTGTCATCAACAAAGCTATAGACATTTATCATGGTTATACTGGCACATCACCGGTGACATTTACGTTAACTTACTCCAACCCTGGTAACCAGGATGCCACCAATTTCATCATTACTGATGTTATTCCTGCTGGCATGACCTATATCCCAGGCAGCGCAAAATGGAGTGGCGCTTCGGTGACGGACGCCGTGGGTGGAGACCCAGCAGGTATCGATTATAGCTACTCGTCAAGCACCCGAACGATCACAGCTAAGATATCTACTTTAGCAAAGACCACTTCGGGGTCTATCAGCTTCCAGGTTTCAATCGACACCAATGCAATGTCGGGTGATATCTACAATACAGCGAATTATTCATACAACGATGGAACTGGCGCAACCATAGCTGGCAACACCAATACTACCGACTTCTACGTTGACCCGACGGTTGCTGTGGCTATCGCGGGACAGACACTGCCCAGTGCCCCTCAAGGCAGCACTGTGACGTTTACCAACGTTGTCACAAACAACGGCAATGGTATTGACACATTTGATATTACTCTGTCAAACAACGTCTTCCCACTTGGTTCCACAATCGTTCTGTATCGCAGTGATGGCGTCACTCCATTGCTTGATACCAATGGAAACAGCACACCAGATACAGGTCCTCTAGATCCTGGTGCTTCCTATAATGTGGTTGTCAAGGTCAAACTGCCTGCTGATGCATGGGGCAATAAGGGTTACTCTGTTAACAAGACAGCCACATCAACTGTAGATAATACAAAGTATGCTACAACGACCGATACTGTCAATGTCATTACACGCAGTACTGTTGACTTAACCAACAACAGATCAATCGCCAATGGTGCCACTGCTGCTGATGGTTTAGGTACAGGCCCAGAAGGTTCACCTGTGACCATCAAGTCCGTTCCTCCGGCATATCATGTTGATATGGACTTGTATGTCAACAACACGAGCTCTGTACCTGATTCGTATGTCATCCAGGCGAGCACTGACCCCACATTCGCAACGATCGTTCTGCCAACCGGTTGGAGCGTTCTGAATGAGAATGAGACCGAGACAATCATCACCGAAACGGGCATGGTTGCTCCTGGTGGAAGTGTTCACGTCCATTCCGATATCTACACACCAACCAACGCACCTGCTGGCACATATCACATCTACTATCGTGTGATGTCACCAACAACCGGTGCGTTTGATATCAAACACGATGCTGTCACCATCGATATGATGCGCAGTATCTCAATAGTGCCGAACAACAGCGGCCAGATCTTCCCTGGTGGTTCTGTTGTTTACACCCATACCATCACCAATAACGGAAACGTATATGAGGGAGATGGACTGAGCAGCCTAGTTGCATTAACCACATCCAATACCCAAAATGGCTTTAGTTCAGCCATCTACTGGGATAAGAACAACAACGGCGTATTAGATGCCGGCGACTCCATTATCAATGGCTTAGATTCACTCGTAGGCGGCCTCAATGGTGCAAGCACCACAGCAGGACTCGACGCTGGTGAATCCGCTACTATCTTCGTGAAGGTCTATGCTCCATCCGGCGCATCTGCAGGTATCGTTGATGTCTGCACATTGACCGCCACAACTTCACAGGGAACATACAGCACAGTGGCTCCTGCACCTGCGATTGTAAAAGATACATCGACAGTAATCGCTGGTGACGTCCGCGTCATTAAAGAGCAGGCTTTGGATGCCGATGGAAATGGTGTTCCTGAAGGTGCATATCAGCAAACCAACATCACTACTGGTGCAGTACCTGGCTCATGTGTGCGCTATCGCCTCACAGTCACCAATACTGGAACCACAACAAACACCAATATCGTCATCTCCGACTCCACACCAGCATACACAACATACTTTGCTGGCGACGGAACGGTAAGCGCTACTGGAGTGGGTGCCATCACATTCGACGGCGGATCTACCTATTCCGCAATTACGGTACCATCTGCAGGTTCAGTTGGAACGATCAGCGCCACGATACAGTCGTTGGCACCTGGACAGACCGCTGTAATCTACTTCGAAGTTAAGATCAACAATTAAGGTTGACAGCAGGAGCAATACTGTTAGCAGCATTGCTCCTGCCCGCACATGTTGTTTGCGTGCGAATAACAGCATGTGCGGGCAGGAGCAGATAACAGAAGGCCATATGATGAGCAGCTATACACAGAGCATAGAACATATCCGCCGTGTGTTAATCAGCCTCACCATACTATGTTTAGTATGGTGTGCCGCATTAGCATATGCTGCTGCTCCTATGGCTGGCACAGTCATTGAAAACCAAGCGACCAACCACTACACTGACCCCAGCACTGGTGAAAAATATACCCTCCAAACAAACATTGTGCGGGTGATAGTGCAGCCGCTTGAGTCGCTGTTGTTGACTGCCGATAACACTGTGGCGTGTATACCTGGTGACACTGTATATACCGCGCATACACTTCAAAATACAGGTAACATAAGGTCAACCTATAAGTTAACATACCAGCCAATAGATGGGTCGACTTTCATTCCATCGAATCTGCGGTTATACGTAGACACCAACGGAGACGGCGTGGTTAACAATGGTGAACCCTACATTGCTAACGGAGGTTCAGTTGAGCTGGATCCAGGTGAAAAGATTCAGCTTGTTTTCGCTAGTATTATCCCCGCAGGTATTCCATACGGCGATAAGTGCTTCATTCAACTGCAAGCGACGACAGTTTTAAGTGCTGTGTCTGCCATTAATCGGGATACATTGCGAATTGGCAGTTCCGTTGAACTAGTGTTGACAAAAGCCGCTTTGCAGTCAACTGCTATTGCAGGCGAGACCGTTGACTTTTCCATACAAGGCGCAAATACTGGAGCCGTTGATGCTTTGCCTACTACCATCCAAGTAAACGGCCATGACGAAAAGTATGTGATGTGTGTGGATGACATCCCCGCTAACACTACTTTTTCTGAGGCGCATGGTAATGGCAGCGGAAGTGTGCTGTATCACAAATTAGGCGACCCACAGGGTTCGTATTACAGCAGCGTTCCAGCGGACATCTCTGCTGTAGATCGAGTTGCTTATGGCCTTAAGCACCTTAATGCTGGCGAACGGTTCGAGTTTGTGCTGCGCGTTAAGCTGAACCAAAACATCAACACAAATATCAAAAACACAGCTCAGTTAAGCTGTGTCGACCCTGCTACATCAGGCAGTCTGTATGCAACTTCAAATGCGGTGGTTGTCGCCGTAGATAAAAAGGCTCCACAGATATCATTCTTTTGGGACAGTGGTTACGTTCGGCCGACCGAACTTGAGGCAATAGGTAATCACCTGTTCCTGGAGGTTGTGGCTGCAGAGTGCAACCTAGACGCCAGTGTTGCTGAAACAATTCATATCACCATAAAATCTACATTGACTGGTGATACCGAGACTGTAACGGCTACCGAAACAGGCCCCAACACGGGTATCTTTCGTATTGACCAGCTTCTTGTTACAGCAGATGCATCAAACTCATCATCTGTGCCTGGTAACGGCATCATCGAGACCGTTCCGAACGATAAACTGACGGCAACTTTTACCGATCAGTATGGGCAAACTGTTACGGATTTCGTGACGGTTGACCCATACTGTGTGGTGTTTGACAGCCGCACCAACGCTCCAGTAGCTAACGCCCAAGTGTCATTGGTTGATGTGAACGGGGCAAGCAACGGCGGTGATGCCGGAGGTCTTGCCAAGGTGTTTGCAATGGATGGGGTTACTCCGGTGGATAACCCCGTAACCACAGGTAGTGATGGTGTGTTCCGCTTTCCTTATGTGGTTGCTGGTACATATAAAATCATCGTGACGCCTGTTGGCAACTATGTGTTCCCGTCAACACTGCCTGTCTCTTCTTTGCCGGCCGGCCGATCGGTTGACCCAGTGGCTTCGTATGGCGGCCAGTTTACAACAACCGCTGCATCATTAGCGATAGCGTTGGATATCCCGCTAGATTTTAATGCGGGTAGTGGCTTTATTCTGGAGAAGAACTCGTCGAAAGAGACCGTTGAAGCCGGCGAGACGATAGATTACACCCTGCGTTTGAAAAACGAAACCGGAACCACATTAACCGACATCGTGGTAAAGGATACACTGCCTAAAGGTGAGGTCTATATCCCTAAATCGACTTATGTCAACAAAATCAAGGCTGACGATCCTGTTGTCACCAATGAATCAAACATGGCTTTCTCCGTTGCTGAGATGACCCCGGGCAGCTCGCTGGTTGTTACATATCGAGTAGGTGTAAAGGCTGGCACACGCGAAAGTGTGCTGAAAAACACGGCAAAGGCGGACGCCAAATCAAGCTATGGGCCGATAACATCAAATATCGGTGTGGCCGAAGTTCGGCTGCGGATGGGCGTATTCACCACGCAAGGTGTGGTGATCGGCAGGGTGTTTATTGACGATAACAGCAACGGCATCGTCGACAAAACAGAGCAAGGGATGCCTGGAGTGCGCATCTACCTAGACGATGGCTCTTTTGTGATTACCGATGGTGAAGGTAAATACAGTCTGTATGCACTGACTGCTGGAACCCATGTGCTTAAGGTAGACAAGGAATCACTGCCAGAGAACACGGTGCTTTTGCAGGCAGGTCACGAAAGTGTGGGCGATCCGGGCAGTTCGTTTGTTGAGATCCGTCTAGGCGAAATGCGCAAGGTTAACTTCGCAATTCGAAACACGGATGAAAAAAT
>CAZFLA010000006.1:0-1361 GCA_964519405.1 uncultured bacterium | reverse complement strand
GAAGGCTTTGACGAAGGTTCAGGGTGAAACCACACTTGCATTAGCTACTACTTTGCCTGTGACACCTAACCCGGTAGACATCAGTGAAACACGGTCAACAATAGCCAGCGGATATACATCCGGCAGCAACGAGTCTATTGTTAATAATCTGCCGCAGCCAGGCAGCTCAGCTGCGCAAGGCAGCAGCTCCTTGCCAACAGCACCGGTTCGCCCAGCACAGACCACACCGATGTCAGAAAGAATACCTACATTCACCAACGATCTTGGATTTGTAGACCTTAACACAGGTGATGTATTGCCGATGCCAATATGGAATGTTGTTGTGAAGGGGCGCATCGGCAACACCTTTATATTAAAAGTAAATGGGAAAGCTGTATCTGAAGATCAGGTTGGTGCCAAACACACCTATTTCATAAAGAACATAGAGGTTTGGGAGTTCATCGGTGTTGAATTTAAGCCCGGCAACAACATCGTCACGGTAACTCAACGCGACCAACTCGGCAATGATCGTGGTGAAGCCAAAATTAACGTCACTACTTCGGGTGCGCTGAGTAAAATACAAATCATCGTACCCGAAGGCAAGCACGTGGCAGACACGAAAGTGCCAGTGCCAGTTACGGTGAAGCTAGTCGATTCTAACGGCATTCTTGTGCAAACCCGAACGCCCATCACGCTGGAAAATGATAGTGCAGAATGGAATGTGTCGGATTTGAACCCACTTGAGCAGGGCGTTCAGGTGTTCTTGGATGGTGGTGAAGCCAAGTTTGAGCTGATGCCTCCGCATGAGGCCTGTGTCACCAACCTTAGGGTTTCCAGTGGGTTGATGTCTAGTGAAATGAAGCTCGAGTTTGTGCCGAACTTGCGTCCGATGCTTGCGGCTGGTGTGGTGGATGTTGGTGTTGCTCAGAACAAATCGACATTACTAAGTCACGGCCAAGCGTCTGTGTTTATGAAGGGCCGGGTCAACGACGACACCTTGTTGACTTTGGCTTACCAAACTAATAAAGACAAGTATGCGCAGCTATTTAGGGATATCCAACCCGACGAGTTCTACCCTGTATACGGCGACTCCTCCATCAAGGGATTTGATGGTCAAACGTCAGCGAAAACATATGCTCGCCTAGAGAAACGCCAGTCATTCTTGATGTATGGCGATTTTTCAACGAGTGCTTCCGATGAAGGCCGGCACCTAAGCAACTATAACCGAAGCCTAACCGGCGTGATGGCACATTACGAAACCGGTGCTAATGCTTTCAACATATTCGGCAGCTACGACAGTCTGCGTCAGAACATCGTTGAGGTTTTAGCCAATGGAACATCAGGGCCATACAGTCTTGGATCGGGTTTCATGGTTGATAACA
>CAZFLA010000005.1:49454-72754 GCA_964519405.1 uncultured bacterium | reverse complement strand
CCCACGATCCATCTGCAAACCTCAACATCCAAAAGTCCGGCTTCCGCTGCTGCATCTGGCTGCGAGGCAGCATGCTGTATCTCGCCCACATCGTCTCTGCATTCAAGGCATCCGCAGGATATACATTTAAATCCGACATCACCGCAGTCGATTCTATGAAACCGGTATTACCATTTACATAGTATTTGTAGTTTCCGCTGACCATCTCGTAATAAGGGAAGGTGTTCACCCATAATGGTAACGACGTGGGTAAATCGTCTTGATAAGTAATACCAGTCACCCCTTCGGCATATGTGACCACAGCATTCTGGTTGCCTATGAAGTCGCGCACAGCTTGAAAAGCCTGCTGTTGGGTAATAACAGCTTGTGCTTGAATGGCAAGTGACAGCGTAAGCGCGATATGCGGCAAATCGCTTCATACTGGGTTCTCCTGACTGCATCATGCGGTTCATTTCCGTGCTTTAGTGCGCTGTTAAGTCTGTTCGGGTTAGGGCTGCGGTCATCGCAGCCCTAACAGTCTTGTTTATTTCGCTTTCGGAGTGGTTGAAATACTCAGCGTGTTCATCTTCGCATCGTAGCTGGCTTCGATCTGGTGCTTACAACGAAGCCCCCAGGTTACATCGGCGTGAGCCGTGAAACAGATAAACGCTGTAACATGGCTATCACATGTTTCACTCTAGTGCCTCCAGACACTCAAACTCACATTGATCGATATACATACAAGGTAATAAACGCGTCTATTTGGCTTCTTTCGTTTTATACATGTTTTTGACGTTAGATATTTCTAGTTTGTTACACTTAGCGTCATAGTTGGCTCGAATGCTTGAGTGCGCCACAATATCTGCCACTGCAACGTATCGAGCAGAGCCAAAAGTCACATTCTTGAGCTGTGAACCAGCCTTACCCATCAGATGCTGCGCGTATTTTAGGTGGAGATAACACTTTCCATTTGAAATGATTGGGGCAACAGCCAGATTAGCATCCTTACCATTGATATCTATCAGTCCGATATACTTCCACGACGGTTTGCTGACTGAGCTTTTGCTCGAACGGCGAGATGAATATGCAGGATATGCCTCGCCAGTAAGAAGCTGCCCTGAGCATGCATCGAAAGTAAACTTGACCTCTACATAGTCATTGACCTTCGTTTCATCCCTAATCCAACTCAGGTTCACATCTGGCAACACGGAACTCATGGCCCACACCGTATATTTGATCCATTCAACGCCAAGATCGTCCTTTTCGTAGATTGGTTCATCGCAACGCGTAATACAAGCATTTGTGTAATCAGCATAATCGGGTCCGGCCCAGCTAGGCATGTGTTGTGCAGTCGCTAATGCCAGTTTTTGCACTTTCGCTTTACTTACTACTGATATGCCATCAAGCTGTGGAAGCGGGAGGTCGATGGCATCGTAGCCGATTATGGGCTGTGAGGGGTCATCATCAAGATGACTTATTTGGAGCAGTCGTTCAGAACAGAGAATTCCTTGAGGGCTTCGGTACCACCACAAGTCACTGTTTTGTGGATATTCGACCATTGTGGATTTGTCAAACTGTGGAAACAATCCCCATACCCAGGCAGATGTCATCGGATACCTGGTGCTGGAACCATCGACTAAATACCCGCATATGGCACCCGAGTGTTTGGCCACACACCAGACTTCGTGCGAAACACCAGGCACATCAAGGATAAAACTGTAAGAGGACATCTGGCTGTTTACCTGATCTATTGTGGCTTCAGTGCAATCAAATTCCGTTGATGCTATGCCGGTATACTGGCTGACAATAGATAGCGCTTGAGCTTTTGTGACGTCGGCATGGGCGCACAAGCAAGATAATAACAACAGCAAAAGTATCCCATATATCCGTTTCATGATAGTGCCTCCAAACATGTAAACTCGTTTTGATCGATATCCAGCAATCATTGCTGTTATTTCCCAGATTTCGTCTTGCTGACCGCTTTTGCCGTGGTGATATCCAGCCGGTTGAGCTTTGCGTCGAAGCTGCATTTCACTCCAGGTAGGCTCTTCAGCGCCATCGCCACAAGATGCTTCATCTTCATATCACTTCTCCATCTCTACGCCGGCCGGAGTGAAGCGACGCCGGCCGCTATTGGTGAGCCGTGCGGTGCAGGAACCCGCACTGGACGCAGTTCCCGGAGCGCTAGCTCCCGGAACATAGTCGTGTGGGTGACAAAACCCGCGGCATCATGGCTGTTTTGCATTTGACTTATATTGTAAAGATTATACCAGAGGCAGTGACCAGAGTGGTATTGTTTTAAACATAAATATCACAAATCACATCAATAACTACTATTCGATAATATGTACAACACCCAGACGACACCATTATGATATTAACGATATAGCTGATAATGACACCACACCGCTCGTAAAAAGAGGCAGCACAGCCCATAACGGTGCGTTTGTGCTGCACTGCTCGAGTGATCACCTATCGCCCCTACGCAATTATCCATATCGCGGCTCCTCTAATCCATAACACGCCCTTCCCATTTGCGATACACTTAGGGCAATAGGTATAGAAAGGAGCCAACATGAAGTTAGTCATCGCATCAATTTTGTTGCTTCTGCCTTCTGTCTTCGCATATGCGGCACCGCCCAAAGTGAACAGGGACCTGCATATCCGCATGGCCGGATGGCATATGAGCATTATCTCCATGGATGAACAGACACCAAATATCTGTTTGTCCACATACATGAATGATAAATTCGCCTACATGGACGTGTATACCGTGGCTATGGTTGCTCCAGCACTGCGAATGGGCGGAAGCCTTGTGGGTATGGAACAGGCTACCGACGTCAACGTGCAGGATTTTGCTGGCGGCATACGCGCCACGATGAAAGTGAAGGGAGTGAAGGTAAGCCTGGAGGCGATGCCCTTGATGGTCGGCCGGCACTCGCCTCAGCAGGAGGGTGCCATGCTGGTCAGCATGAACACCTCACCCTCTACGCCCATCGTGTTTCGATTGGGCGGCAGCCTGCCCACCAATAACGGAGCCGCAAACAACCAATCGGCGTGGCTGCGCTCCGGGAAATACTGGGAGAACATAAACGCCACAACGATTAATGACGGCATCGGCCAACTGGTAAGTTCAGCTGTGCCGTTTCATATGGCAGTGGCCACACCTGGCGCACTATCTTCAAGCACCGAAGCAGACAAGCACTATCTTCTAGCGGACTTTGCGAAGGGCAGCGGGGAAGTCATGGTGGCGTTCAGTAAGTCGGAACCAAGCCTCGAAGCCATCGCGAAGGGTGACCGCATCGCATACCGCAATGAGGTCAAAAGCTACTATAACGGCTTGATGAGCAACAAGGTCAACACTCCCGAACCCTTGATTAACAAGACCTTCGCCAGCGCCTTATACAACCTGGAATACAATTATGTCTATCCATATGGTTGGAACGAATGTATTCACCATTGGGAAGCGCTTTGGCATATGCAGCACACCCCTGCTGCCGACTGGATTGGGCAGACCATCCGCACGCGTGACGTGAATGTGGTCACCGCACGCAACCTATTTGGTGATGGTAATGTGCCACAGTTCATGCCCTCTGGCAAAACCCGCAGTGATTTTGGCGGATCGAACCAGTTCTATGGACATCAAGTGCAGCATTACTGGAGACAAACAGCAGATCGCTCACAGTTGCCGTTTTTTGCCGAAACTATGGAGAAAGTAACAAACGCGACTTTTTCTAGATACGATACCGATGGCGACGGCATTCTACGCTGGGGGCAGCAGACAGGCAACCAGGAAGATTATGTCAGCACTCCAGGTGATGGCACATCGCCAACAGTTGAGGGCATCAACCTCATCCGTACTACGGCGGAGCTGCAGGCGGCCCTTGGCAACACCACACGAGCGCAGCAGTTATACACCCGAGCTAACCAAATCGCGGATAAGCTCAAGCAGAAGCTGTGGCAGCCGGAGCTGGGACGGTTCGCATTCTACACCGATGCGTCCGGCGTCATCCGGCCTGATGGTCAGTATCACACCTTGATTTATCCCGTTATCTACGGCATTCTAGACCCGCTGGATAGCTACACATCAATTCGCTATATGAACGACCGTTTGACGGACTCGCGTGGAGCCATCACCTGCAGCAACAACATGCCAAACCATATGACGGGCACTTGGGGTATGCAGATCGGTGCCGCACAGCAGCCTTGGGCGGCCATGGGATTGGCGGCCGTTGGCGACCGCAACCGCACTTGGCAGCCGCTGCGAGCTGTCGGCGACTGGGTGTGGGATGCCAACCATCGCGGCGCATGGCCAGAGATCTCAATCGAAACTTGGCCTGCCTACTTCTCGCCGCCGGCAGGTGTCTACATCCATGCCACTGTTGAGGCGTTATTCGGCCTCAAGATGAATAAACCCAATCAAACCATACAAGTGGCTCCTAGTTTTCCTGACAAGTGGCCGTATGCCGACATCACGGTTGCCGATGCCAGTGCATCCTACCGCCGCACAGGCAACAGCATGGTGTATACAGTCACCACCCCGCAGGCGCTGAAGCGCGCCATTCGCTGGAGCTTGCCGCCTGTGAACTCGGTGAAGCTGCTTATAAATGACAAACCCTGTGCCTTCAAACTGGAGCCTGTGCCAGATGGTGTCATCCTAACGGCGCTCACAGGTGCTGTGAAGAGCAGCAGCATCAAGGTGGTCATCGAGCCCGCGCAGGTTCGTGTGTCAGCCCCGCAAAGCATCGCAGAAGGTGACCATGTATCTCTATCCCTCACCGGTGCGAAAATGCTGGCAGTGGAAGACCGCGAGAAGCTGTTAAGCAAAATCGAGCTGAAAGAGAACCAGATTCACGCTCAGTTGAGCGCCGATATCGTGACGACGGCACAGAAATACGGACGTCTGGGGCAGATGGTCTTCAGCCGCCGCACGCTGTTCGTCAAAGCCGAAACAGCTGGCGGCATCATCTTCTGGCAGCCCGTCAACATTACAGTGCTGCCTCGTATCGAAGCAGCGCCTAGTGAAGCGATCAGGCTCACAGATGACGGAGCTAAGCTCAATTTCGTGCTGCGAAACAACACAAAAACGGCGATATCTGGCCAGTGGCAGTTAAAGATTGGTCAGATTACCTACCCATTCGTTCAGAAGGTGGCGGCCCGAACCGAAGTCACCGCATCCATCACCATGCCGAACAACAAGCTCGCGCTGCTGTGTTCTGGAGATAATGCCGGTGAGCTATACACCCCTGATGGCAGCCTCTTGCCAATTACATTCAGCGCTGATGAGGTCTTTCAGCAGCAAACGCTGTCGCGATACCTCAAGGCCAAAATGCAGACCGTGGCCCTGCCTGCAGACCTGCTTGTTGACGACACCAAATGGCGCGAATGGCGGCAGTATACCGCCTTCGGACATTGGCCTTGGGCTAACAGCCGTCCGCCAATGGAAGCGCTTGCCGATAACAAAGAGGTCACAATCCCTGGGCTGGAAGGTGTCAGCTTTACGATTAACCCACGCAAACTAATACCGCTCTCACAGCGGTCAGGCAAGCCTTCGCTGCAGCTTAAGATCGGTAAAGAAGGCATCCGCAAGATATATCTGCTTGTGCTGCCGCTGCTGGACAATCACGATACATATATCTCAGCAGCTCGGGTTGATGTTCAACTGAGCAATGAAGAGATATTATCTCGAACCTATACATCGCCCGGCAACCTCGACTGGTGGACACCGCAGGCAGTTGTCGGCGAGTTCTGCACCAGCCGTATTGAACGCCCGAACCGCTTTGGTCTGCTGCCGCAGCTTAAAGCCAACCAAGGCGATTGGGCCATCGCGCATCCTATCGCAGCAGGTGATCCCGACAGCTTCAAGGGTATCCCTCAGCCAGAGTTCTGGGCCAACAGCCGCAGCCTAACAACGGCATCCGCCGTGTTCGATGTGCTGGAGATTGACCTTGGTGAGCCGAAGCGTGTGGAGTCGATCAGCCTCAGCGCTTTAGGGCTGGAGCCCGCCATGGGATTGGTTGCGGTCAGCTACGAACAAGGCGAGGGCATCGATCTGCAAAACACGCCTTATCAGCTATCTGAGGAATACCGCATGCCTGCCATGCTCTTCCATTCGGAAGCACCTAACGCACTCGATGGATGGAAGCTTGAGGGCAATGCGTTTAGCATCTGCCCAATACCCAGTCTGTTCACAGAACACACCTTGAACAGTATGGGCAAGTCCGGCGAAAGCGCCACCGGCACAGCCACATCGCCGATCTTCACGGTGCCTCAGGGAGCCAAGCGGTTGGAGTTCATGCTGCAGGGAGGAACAAGCACTGGTCTATCTGGTGAAGGCGCGCTAACCGTCGCAGTTAAAGACCCATCACTGCTAAACCAGTATGCCATCATAAGCATCGAAGGCAGCCACCAGCTCCGCAAGCAGTTCATCGACGCGGAGAAACTCGCGGGTAAGCAGATCCGCCTTGTCTTAACCGATAATAACCGAAACACATCGTATGCGTGGCTCGGTTTGCAGTCGTTAAAGGCGGCATTCCGGTAAATTAAACAACAGCAGCACAGAGCGGTCGTCTCCGGCCTTCTCTGTGCTGCTAAATCCTATTCCTCTGGCTTGCCAAGATCCGCAGGGGAGCACGATCGGCCCGCAAACCCCGCTAACGCGACCACAGTCAACACATACGGCAGCATCAAGAACAGCTCACTCGGCAGTTCCACGCCATGAAAAACAGATCCCTGCAGCCGCTGTTGAATGGCATCCAGAAATCCAAATCCCAGTGCGGTGCCCACAACGCCCAAGGGCGTCCATCGGCCGAAAATAACGGCGGCAAGTGCCACAAACCCCTTGCCCGCGCTCATGTTATCTGTGAACACATTCATCTGGTTGATGCTTAGGTAAACCCCAGAAAGCCCAGCTAAAGCGCCGCTGATTCCCACACAAACCATGCGGATCAACCTAACCGGAACGCCGGCCATGCGGCTATACTTCGCGCTTTCGCCGCAAGCACGGATCCGTAATCCCCAGCCTGACACGCGCAGCAGCCGATGCATGGCAAACAGCAAGATGAGCAGCAGCCACAGGAAAGGGCTTTGATCATTCAGTATTGTGCCCACAATCGGCACCTTGTCAAGCCAAGCCGCCTTGATGGTGCCGATGGGCTGACATGCGGGCGAGTCGGCAAAATATCGGTGCATTAAGTAGATGGTGCTGCCTGAGGCAAACAGGTTCACTGCAGCACCGCTAACCACCTGATCGGCTCGGAAGCGCTGAGTCAGCCAGCCGTGCGCTAAACCAAGCAGTGCTCCTGCTGCGCAGCCAAGCGCAGCACCTAACCAGGCGTTACCGGTAAGAACAGCTCCGGCATAGCCGGCAAACGCCCCCATCAGCATCTGCCCCTCAAGGCCAATGTTCACAATCCCGCTGCGTTCGGATATCATCCCGCCTAAGGCAGCCAAACCTAACGGCACACTTAGCCGTAACGCACTGCGTATTAGTTCAGCATCAAACACTGGCTTGTCCTTTGCGCATCGCCCTAATCGCAGCGATCATCATAATCACCACGGCTTCTATAATCCAACTGATCTCTCTCGGTACAGAGGGGGTGGTCGCCACTGACATCGCGGTGGCACCGCTGTGCAGTGCGCCTAAGCCGAAACCGCTGATCAGCACCCCAAGCGGATGGTTGGCTCCCAGCAGCGCTACCGCGATGCCATCGAAGCCATACCCCGGTGAGAACGCATCGATAAACCGATGGTGCACGCCCAACACCTCGATACCGCCTGCGAGTCCCCCAATGGCACCGCTGACGGCGAGGCTCACCCAAGCCAGCCTTTTCACATCGGCTCCGCCAGATGCCGCGGCACTAGCATTGGCGCCGACAGCTCGGAACTCAAAGCCCCAGGCGGTTCGATAAAGCAGCACCCACATCACCACAGCAGCAGCCAATGCGATGAATAACCCCACATGCAGCCGGGTTCCCTCTACCAAAATCGGTAAAGTAGCACTAGATGCTATCGGAGCAGTCTGAACCGCTTGATTACCTGGTGCTGGATCTTTCCATATACCGCCTGCCAACCAGTGCGTGCTGTATAAGGCGATGTAGTTGAACATGATGGTGGTGATTACTTCATGAGCACCTCGCTTCGCACGCAGGATACCTGGTATCCATGCCCAGAACGCGCCGCCCAGCATTCCAGCTGCTAGACATAATGGGATATGAAGCCAAATGGGACACTGCGGTATAGCAGCCCCAACTAGTCCGGCGGCAAGCCCGCCGACTAGCAGCTGACCTTCTACACCGATATTGAACACACCTGCTAGCAGACCCACGGCAATGGCTAATCCGCTCAGCGCCAGTGGGATCGTGCGCAGAATGCTCTCTGGCAGTGCGCCGGGATCAGTCAGCCCACCGGCAAACCATGCAGTCATAGCGACGATAGGATTGGCTCCGCTTAGCGTTATCAACAGTGCAGACAGAGCGAGACTGACAGCAAACACCGCTAGAGGCCATCCGTAAACCCACAGCTTTTTCATACTCCAACACCCACCATGAGTTGCCCGATCGCCTCCCTGTTCTCGGCGTTGCCCGTGAATGTGCCAACCACACGTCCTTTGTAAAGAACAGCCACCCGATGGCAGAGTTCCAATAACTCGGATATATCGTAGCTCACCACAATCGCCGCGCTGCCGCCCGCACACGCAGCAGTAATCTGTGCGCGCACAAAATCTGCACTTTGGGTATCTAGCCCCCTTGTGGGATGTCCGGCTACCAGAAGCGTTGGTGCAGGCAGAAGCTCACGCCCTACCACCAGCTTCTGCTGATTGCCGCCTGATAAAGTGCTCAGACTTTGGCTTGTCGATTCGGACTTCACGTGATACTGCTCAATGACCTGCTCTGCATACTTGCGCATCAGGTTCGGCTTCAGCAGCCACTTGCCGAATTGGCCCTCACGCTGGTGCCCCAGCATGATGTTGTCAACGAGGTTCCATTCACTGATCACCGCGCGAGCGTAGCGGTCTTCGGCGATATAGCGCACACCAAGCCGATGTCGATCCGCCACACCAAGATGGCCAATGGGTTTGCCGTTTAGTTTCAGCTCTTGACCGCTGCATTTGCGCAAGCCAACCAACAACTCCACAAGCTCAGCTTGCCCGCTGCCGTCCACACCGGCGATACCCATGATCTCACCCTTGCGAACAGATAAGTTCAAATCCTTTAGGCCGCACCTAATGGACTTGTGCTTGGTCGTGACATTATTCACTTCTACTACCAGCTCATCGCTGGGCTCCGATGATAACAGCGATGTCACTGCTTGGGCAGGCGTTTCTTCTACACCGGTGATCTGATTGGCTAAATCCGATAGATTCATCTGAGGGGTCACATCATAGTCGGCGATGTGGCGCCCCATACGCAGCAGCGTCACGCGATCAGCATGTTGAACTACTTCCTGAAGGTGGTGAGTGACCACAATCGCCGTTCGCCCCTCTTTTGTGAAGCGATGCAGAAGCTCATAGAAGTTGTCGGCATCAGCAGGGGGCAGCACCGCCGTGGGTTCATCGAAGATGAGTATCCGGCATCCGCGCATCAACAGGCGCAGGATCTCCACTTTTTGCTGGGCAGAGACACTGAGGCTGCCGGCTAGCTGTTCCCAATCGATATCAAGGCCAAGCCCCTTCACGAACTCACTGGCACGTTTGATGACTTCCGACTTCGGCATAGCACGAATTCCGCTTGAGCGGTGTGTGAGCAGCAGATTCTCCAACACAGTAAACTCGGGGATCAGCGCGTAATGCTGACTAACCATGCCGATACCCGCAGCCAACGCATCAGCCGGATGCCTAAAATGCACCTTCTCACCGAATATCCGAATGGTGCCGCCCTCGGAGGGCATCACACCATACAACATGTTCATGAGGGTGCTTTTACCGGCACCATTCTCGCCCACAATAGCGTGAATGGTGGCAGCTTGCACGCTGAGGTTCACATGGTCGTTAGCCAGCAGACTTCCATACCGCTTGCATAATCCCTCGGCTTGCACTGCATACTGTATATCTGCGTCACTCACCGGCGTATCGCCACCAGTCTGTTGATAAGCCTTCCGCCTATAAGTTTTTCCACCATCACCCGTCCGTAGGCGCTCGTGGCATGGATCATCCGTCCATCGCCGATATAGATACCAGTGTGGTCGATCACTCCACCCTTTGCGAAATAGACCCGATCACCCGGTTGAGCTTCGTATATGCTGCCTATCGGTCGGCCAACACTGACTTGCTGCCGTGCGGTACGAGGCAGGTTAATGCCAAATCGGCGGAACACCTGCAGCACGAATCCGCTGCAGTCTGTGCCGTATTTGCTGGTTCCACCCCAAACATAGGGGATGCCCAAATACTGAAACGCGGTCTGCACGATAGGGCTGCCCACCCCGTCTGCTAAGCGCAGGTTTACCAACTCAATGGAGTCTCGCGGAACCCAACCCGGTTTGCCGTCATTCATGAGCAGCCCAAGCCATCCATCGGCCTCTTTAATGACAGCGACCGTGACGCCTGCCGGTACCAGCAGATATCGCTTAGATACTGAGCTGCGGTCATGAAAAATACCAACTGTATACTTGGTGAATCCAATCTGCCCGATCACACTCTTCTTTACCGGAGGGTCCTTAACGACCGGCTTCGGTTTTGCGGGAGGCGGCAATACCTTGTTGACATCTTGAGTTAAGTCCCAAGTGATCGTGCTGTCAGCTTTCGGTATGGCGCTGACAGCGAGCAAGCAGATTGTGAGCAGTGACAGGGTTGATTTGTTCATTTTATGAGTTTGTCTAGGTGTAGTCCATCTATGGCCAGGAAGTAAAGCCGATCATACAGCAGCGACAGTCGTGCCATGATGGTCGACCCAAAAAGAGCTCCAAAAGCAATCATCAGCAGCATCCGGCCGCTCTTCGCGCTGAACTTAACAACGCGGTTCTCCTGCTTAAAGCTGAAGAAGAAGTAAGTCATCACGGCCAGCAAGACAATCACATATATCAAGTTATTGACGACACCAGCCCACCCAATGGCTGCGCCTGTGTCGTTTATGGCATGGGGATTAAGCGGAAGGAACGACTTCTCCAACTGCGGGAACATCGTGTTTGAGTAGATCTGAAAAATCTGCCCTGCACTCATGCCCATGAAGATACCTATTGGTATACGGCTGATCCAGTTCAGCTTCTTACTGTATACAAAGTAGAACATCACGCCACCTAACGCCGCAAAAATGCCCCACCACTTGCCTTCTATAAACACAGGCTTGAAGAACAACGGATCTATGATCTCACGAATGACGATCTGCAGGGAATATCCTGCCGCCAAGCCGATATAGATATGCTCAAAGAACCGGTAGAAGGCATTTTCACGAAACACCAGCGAAAAAATCGCCAGAGTGCAGATCATGGCGATGATGGTGCTGATACCGCCCATGTTCAACCCGCCATGAGGCATCACAAACATGTTATGTATGGCGGTTAACCAGGCATCAGGATGAAGTGCTGCTATTATCAACATGGCTTAGTTCCCCTTTTGCCCTTGGCGTTTTTGTGCGATATAACCAATGTTACCCAACACAATCAACACCATTATTAAAACATGCCCCCAACTCACAGCGCCCATCGCGGCTGTCGCCGATCCCCTGGTGCCAATGAGTTTTTCATATTCGGCGGCACCTTTCATACCCTCAAGCACACCGTTGATCTGGCCGCTCTGTAATAACGGGTAACTCTCCGGCGCCATCACCGCGGTAAGGCCGCATACATATTTTAGGTTTGGCGTTGATTTCACCAGAAGGCCAATCCACAGTTGATACATTGCAGTGGCAGTGACCTCAGCAAGATAATCCACGTTCTTAATGGATGTCACACCCTTGAAGATGGGCAGTTTGCTGCATGGAGTGCCAAACCGGTCTTTATCTAGTGCGCCTTGTACATCATATTTCAATGCCTTAGCGACGATCGCTGGCTGCTGCATCCAGCCCAGATGCACCCACTGCGTGCCGTATTGGTAGTGGTAATCTTTAGCGATGTTTTTCGCTACCGTCCAGCTATAGGTAGCTCCAACCGGGTCGGTTGAGAAGATGCACACCCGAATACCACGCTTCATCAAGTGCCGGATTAACGCTTCGGTCTGAGGCCGGTTTTCCGCCTGAGAGCTGCCAGTCCAACAGCAGTCGATGAGAGCAAAGCCGTTATCAGGCAGCTGTTCCACCGTGTTGTATGCCATCTGGGTGCTGTTCGTAACAAACATTGGCAGCGGTATCTTCATGAACATGGGTATCAGCATGATGATCATCAGTAACACATACAGATACCGACGGTCGATGTTTTGCATCTTGTTCCATATATTACTTTGTTTGTTGACCATCACCTAGACCTCCGCATCGTAGTATGCACCACGCTCCAGGCTCAGCCAAAGGCGCATTGCAATAGCCAACCCGCCGATACTTAAACCAAAACCAACACCCCTCAGCGCCGCTGAGTTCACCACTTCCATAATCCACTGCTTGATAACTTCCACCCGCATAAACGCGAAGTGGCTATCGGTTGGGATCCAAGCCGTTAGTATATTACCTAAAGGTATCGCACCAAGCATCACCATGAATGCCGTAATCATGAGGATAGTGGCTTCGGTTGATCGTATGCGAAACGCTCGGTAAGATGCGCTGACGATATAGAAGGCGATCAGGGAATACATACTGGCATCCATGCTCACCAGCATGCCTGTAAACAGCAGATCCCATGCGCCGTTCGCAAACTTGAGGGTACCTTCACCCTTGCAGTATTGCTGCATCAGTCCAACAGCAGTGATGATGGCAATAGACAGTATCAATGCTAGGCTGTTATACCAGCCCTTACGAAGTTTCGCCACATTTCGTCCGTGAACCCTGAGCAATCCCCAGATGCCCACCGCGATGGTCATACCACCCATCACACGAGCGAAGTCACTAATCGGCACGATATACGAGCTGAGGATGTTTTCGCCTTGTTTGATGGGCCCGCATCCATTGGCTTCGTGGCAGGTGGGTAAGAAGAATTCCAAAGCGAAATACAACCCGCTAAGGAAAGTTAATAATGCAATGATCGTCTTTCGCGCCTTCGACGATATCACGCTCATCACGGCAAGTAGTATGGCCCAGATCGCTATTGATATTATAAGTGCTTCAGCGAGATGCCAACCGTGACGCGGAGTAAAGAGACTGTTCATATATTCCCCTAACCAGCGTTCACGCTAAAAAGTTTCATGAAAGATTGCAAGAAATGTCCAAAGCCCGAATCCGGCGGAACCGCGGGCACCAGTGTCGCAGCAATAACACCCAACACCACAATAATCATCAGCATCAGCTTGCCGAAGTCCTGTCCAACAAGACTTCCCAGCAGAGTGGGTTCTCTGGAAAGATATGCCGATGCGGCGTAGAACTCGTCGCCAATGATGGTATAGTCGCAGGCCGCAATAAAGAAGGGAACCTGAGTTGTGCTGTCGGTACCTGCAATCTGTATGGCTCCCACATGATTGCCAGACTCCGCAAAGATCAATGATTCCGCGAAGAACGAGCCAAACATGAAGATAGCCGCCGCCTTTTCACGCTGTATCATCCCAGCAACACCACTTGCATAAGCAAACTGACGTTCGCTAAGAAACTGCACGGTATCGGGGTTAAAGCGTTCAGGCACCCCTTCGCTTTCATAAGCGTTCCTAAGCACTTCCTCAGCCACAGTTAATACCGTCGCGTCGATAACAGGCAGGTGAATCGCATTGCCAAAGCGAGCTGTTTTGCGGGTAATGTAGCTAAAAATCGTAAGGGCTTGTAAAGTCACCACGTCGAAGCCGCTGATACCCGGTATCATCACCACCGGTTTGCCCATTTCGGTAGCCCGGCCGATAGCTTCTTCAACAGCATTCAACCCAGGAATGCGGCGAATCCATAATTGCTTACCCTTTTTTGCAGAAAAAATGCGATACAGAATCACGGCTGCGATGAAAACTTCAAAAATGATAATCGCCAGCCAGTTTTGATCGGCATGCTGCATATGATACCCCTAAGGAGATGATTTTACTGCGGTTCCGCGTGCGATGGTTTCTCAGATACCTCGGCAGGATTATCTGCCAACTGCTGTATCCGATCAACTAGCATCTCGATATTTTCTCGTTTCTCTAGAAACAGTCGGTATCTATTAATCTGCTCTGGTCCAAATACAGGACCAAGCACAGGCATCAACACCGCAACAGCACTGCTGCCCAGCATATGGATAGGTGCATGCATCTCCAGCAACAGTGTCGTCGGCACTGCCAGACCCCGCTTCACCACCTGGTGGGCTATACGCTCAACAAGCCAGTTGGCTTCATCCGCGCTTAGCTCGGTGTCTTCGAGCCACATGTTTCCCTCCACTGCTTGATGGCTTGCATCACCTTTTGCCGTTCGGGCGGCATCCGCAGTTCAACGCCGCGAAATGGTGCTAGACGTGAGGTTCTCGGTACAGAGCTAAGCCGCAGTCGGCCGTCATCAGTGGCGGATATATACTTCACTCGACTCCATGCAATATCATATCTAGCCAAAAATGTGGACATGTGCGCCCCATTTTCGTCAAGCCAATATCGCACCGGCAGCCAGTAATCACGTGTAGACATAAACAGTAGGATGAATGCTAAAACACCCAGGAAAACTTGATGCAGCGCATACCCTGCCAAAATGCTGGCGACTAAGCTGCTGCACACCAGTGGCAGTGCCTTATCGCGCTGCTGCGCATAAAGATGTACATGCCATTGCATTGGAGGCGGTACCACGCGGTCTTGCGACATCAAACGCTCCAAGGTGATTTATATGACCATCAAAGTCATTTTAAAATCAAAGCAAGAACCTGTCAACATTCTACCTGTTATTTTCGTGTATCGCGGCGTGATTGGGTTGCTTGAATGCATAAAATGCGCGTATGGCGGATATGGAACCGATCCATATCCGCCATGAACTCTACGGCCAGGGGAACACCGGAGTGGGTGCTTTCACAAACCAGCTAAACACACTCCAAAGACAGGCGCTAAGGAACTCACCAAACACCAAGCCCAAAAACAGCGGGCGCATTGTGCGGAATGCTTTCATGCCGCCGTAATGTACAAGCGGGGTCTTGATGAGCCAAGCAATAAACATGCTGAACCAAAACACCACTACACCCCATGTCGCCGTCATGCAATAACCCAAGGGATGCAGTGGAAATCCCGGAATACTCAAACGACAGTAGCTAAGCACGGCGCACACGATGCCCCCTACCGTAATCCACATCGCATTGATAGGCAGCTGATTGGGGTCAGCCATCACACCCGTCATGATGCCGCTGTTTTCCCTGAAGAACTGGGTCGGCGCCTGCTTCATGAGGTAGGGATACAGCGCGTTGCCGCCCCTATGATAGACAAGCGTGAGCTGTATGTAAAGCGCCGCGGCAACGGCTAGAAGCGTGCTTCCCACCACTATCTTCAGCATACGGCGGCTGTTGATCTGCGCCTGTTCGGCGATTTTCTGGCTATCCATCATGCCGGTCAGCCATAAACCGCGGGTATCGCGGGTGTATAAACCATCAAGGAAAGAGATCATCGTAAGGCTGCGCGGGTTTAGCATTCCCCTGTTACCTAATGTATAGATATCAGAAGGCGTAAAGGCACCCTCAGTTATCAACAAGCCGCCTTCTGCCGTCGTGCGAGCCATGATCAGTGCCTGCACAACCAAGAAGATGCCAAACTGCAGGAATGCGACCCACCAACTCATGCCAAAGAATATGCACCATGCCATGATCAACACAAAGCTGATGATAAAACCCCAAAACGCCACACGATAGCTCAGCATCTCGTTCGCTTCTCCAGCATCCGCCGCCACACGCCCCATGGCTCGGTTGTATACATGCCTCAGATGATGGCGTGCGCTATACAAAGTCACCATAGCTAACACAATAAACGCACCAGCACACTGGTTAGCCACATGATTTCCTGCAGCAGCATGCAGCGAAGTGATGTTAGCGTCGTAGCTGCCGGCAATCACCTCTTGCCCCTTGCCCAGCAAGAAGAAGAACCAGAAGCTGAACAGCAGATCCGTCGGCATTAAATAGAAAAAGCCTATCGCAGCTGGCGATATATACATATGGAAGAAGCAGACCTCATTCCAGGGCTTTGTGGTGAGATATTCGTTTAGGTTGTAATCCAATGGTATAGATGGCACATTAGGAAACCACTGGGCAAAGCCATTCAATCCATATATGAAGAAGGAGATACAGAAACCCGCCCACATCATGGGGTTTTTAAAGAAGGTGCCCGGCTGAAGCATTAATTCCAGAGGCAGCTGCACCAAGGGAAACGGCAGCTTTTCATTCTCAACCCATTGCCGTCTGAGTATCACCGTGATACACAGATAGGAAAAATAGACCAATAGGATGAGTATTCCCCAGCACACTAACGGTCTTGCCCAGGCATTCCAGGGCAGCATATGCCCTAACGGCAATCCATCGTAATACCAGTTAACAACTTTGTCTACACTCTTCTGAGAGGTATCCCAGGGTACTAACCAAGGATGAATATGCTTCCAGAAGGTGCTCTCCCAACCATTTACATTTCCGAGGTAACTCACGCCAACCAGCAATGGCAGCCATTTTTCCATCAAACCACGGGAGCTGATGAATGGAGCGGGCAGCATGATGAGGTAAGCAACAACGAGTTCCGTTGGAGTAAGTTTCGCTTTGGGCGAAATCCGCCCTAATATCTGGTTCATAAACACAACGGCGAACAAGAGTCCCACTAAAGCCGGGGCTAACTGCATCATGCCTATCTGGATATTTACCGCGATTAACTCGCCAGCCGGCACGATGATACATAAAGCGATTGAGCCCAGAACCCCCACGACTATGGAGCGTGCGCGTATGCGACTAGAGGCAGTTGACAAAGTTGACATATGGCCGAACATCATCCTCCAGGTAATTGCTTATATAACATTCTAACCGATAACACTGCAATCAGCGGTAATGCAGACACACTGCGGCATAACAGCTTATATTAGTGAGGTATGCAATCCTTTACCGCGAACTATATACCGGACATAAATCAGTTGATGTATCCTATTCGTCGATAGGTTGTGATGTGATGGTCTTGCCCCATGGACCTGACGGGGGCCAATGTTGACTTAGCACATCCTGTCCGATGATAGCGTTCCATATCGGCCCCAGGAAGTCACTTATACCTAACATGACCTGATCAAGCTGCATCTCTGGGAGTTTTGATCTCCTAAGGTATTGTTGCCAACGGGTACTTATATCTCTATTGCTGCTCAGTGCAATAATCCTTTCAAAACTATGTTGTTCGTAATATGTTCCTCGGTTAGCCAAAGTCTCATATATGGCTTGTTGAAGCAGGCAACCATCGAAGTCGAAAGTCTGAGCCAAATAGTAGATGTCGTAGATATCTTTCATCCGACTAGTCAGTTCCATACGCTGTAAAAGAGCATCAAACTTCTCCGCGATTGTGCTTTCTAATGAATACATCATTAGTGTCGGGATAGAGAATTCATCGAGTTGAATAGGGATATTTCGCTTCTGAGGATTGGGGATGATCACATCGCCAACACCAAGATCAACATTGAACGGTGTCTTAGTATTCTTGATCTTACCAATCAACTGGAAACTAACACCTTTATACTTGCGCTGCGGTGAGATAATCTCATAGTCGTTAGGTATGAGCATGATATAGTTGTTGCCGGTATCCACAGCGATGATTTCATCAATAACTCTACGTATCTCTTCGGTCGTATTCGGCTGTGCACGTAATAGAAAATCAATATCTACAGTAGGCCTGCTTTCATAGTTGGTTAAAGTGTAGATAAACATACCGCCTTTCAGCACTAAATTGTCCGCATATCTTGACATGCATACTCGACAAAGGAACCCTTCTTGGCAGAATAACTGCAGATACAACTGGTATGATTTACCGGTCTTCTTAGACTTATCTTTTAACCGTGCCAGAACCGATGCGCCAACATCAATCATAGCCACACACCAATTCTATCTTTCACTTTCTTTAGAATTCGTCGTTTTTGGGCATACTCAAGCAGGTTTGGTATGTTTTTCTTTGGATCAGCAGCATACCCTTGAATTGCTTTGTTATATGTTTCTCTGTCTAGCTTGTTTTCATGGAATACACACTCGCAGATCAGCCGATCCCTGTCGAAAATACGAAGCTGACAATCCTCGTAGTCTGCTTCGGTCACACCGAAGGCCAAAAGTTGCGGTTTCAAATAGTATGGTTGAAGACGCGGGTAATCGAGTCTAAAACGGGATTTGGATGTGTTCTTGTCTATTGCGATGTCCCAGAATAGCGGAGTACGGTCAGAATACCCATAATGAAACAGGGCAGAATACATGCAAATGATGCCATCTGGAAATAGCTGCGCTATCTGTGCGGCTTCCGATAACTGCTCCTCATCTTGTGCAAGCCGATAGTATCCCTGTTTGATTCGCTGGATGACACTGCACCTTACTAGTTGCTGAATATCATATGCAGTGATGCCATAAGTATACAAATCAGAGGTACGAAATACTCCACCGAACTTCCCGGCTAGCTCTTCTATGGTAGATCGCAGATTCAATTTTCTCCAACTTTCCGCTCATACATGTTACGAGCGGCAATATGAATGATGATGAGATTATACTATGCCGAATAGTTCGTGATGTCAACTAATACATAGCCGCCGCGATAAGCCTTCGCTAAATCCTGCGGGATGGCACAGGGGCAAGCCGTTCCTTCATTACCATCAAATTCGCGAAACTATTACCATCAACAGAAATATTCTTGAAATAGCTTTCCAAAACATAGATTTTGTATGGGGTCAAAAGGGTACCATTATCACATACTTACCATAGTTAGTTAAATGTATCCTTTATGTAGAGCTAAATATATGGAATAGAGGCAAGATCAATTCCATGACGATGAGATATATGCATTCTCTATTAGCTGTGGCCATTGTGTTCACGGCATGTTGTTTATCGTCAATAGGCGATATATCTGGCTCCGTTTTACACCTCACAGTTTGGCTGTGCTACGCATTAGCAAGCGTTACCTGGTGGATCTGTTACGGAATTGTTTCCAAGAACGTGCTGGGCTCCTTCACTCTCTCACTTTCACTCGTTGGCATAGGTTGGTTCATGTCATTTTTGAACATAACACGGATAATCAGGCGTGTCATGGTGGGTGAAGTTCCTCGTCCATACGGTTTTGAAATCCCTATGGTATTCGTGGCGGAAGAGGCAGTGCAGTTTGTAACACTTACCATTGCATTGGTGCTTGGGATATATGTTCTTCGGCATAAAACAAACAGGTGATACCACTCCACTGATGGATGTAAAATAGAGTGACTGTCTATATGACGCAATCCATGTAGTGGGAGGCCTTTATAATGACCCTTATGCTTATAGCCGTAATCACCGCCGTTCTCATTGTCTGCAGTCCGTCGCGATGCTCCGCCGCGGAGGCGCCTCAAGTGCATTCACCGGAGCTGCACGGCGACAACTCCGTGACATTCCGCTTATATGCTCCTAAAGCGAAAGAAGTGACGATTAACCTGGACCTAGTCGGCGTGTTTCCTATGACAAAAGATGCCAATGATGTATGGAGTTATACAGCCGCAAAGCTAGCTGCTGATGTCTACTCGTATTCCATGACTGTTGATGGGCTTAACATCGCCGACCCCACGAATCCACTCACCAAGAGTTTCGTAAACGGCAATCGATCGAGCCTGCTGGTGGTTCCCAGTAAACCGGCTGCGAGCTGGGACTGGAGCAATGTTCCTCATGGTGTTGTTCATCACCATGTCTATCATTCAAAAGCGATCAACGATGAACGTGAGTTCTATGTCTACACACCAGCCAACTTCGACGCATCAGGCAAAACGAAGTATCCGCTGCTTGTTCTCCGCCATGGTTTGTCAGATGACGCGTCTGGATGGTTTACGATCGGCCGGGCAAACCTGATCCTTGATAACCTCATCGCTCAAGGGAAAGCCGTTCCGATGATCGTCGTCGCCCAGTTGGGATATGGCATGAAAAATCCTAACTACAGCTTGGATCCTATGTTTAAGCCTGAAACTCAGCTCCAGTGCGGTGAAGCCCTAGAGAAATCGCTCATGGAGGAGATTGTGCCCGAAGTCACACGCACATATCATGTGGCTAATGACCGAAGTAAGCACGCCATCGCCGGGCTATCAATGGGCGGTGGTCAGTCGCTTTCCATCGGGTTCAATCAACTGGATTACTACGCATACATTGCTTCATTCAGCGGAGCCATCAGCATGATTGATGATCAAGCGGCTACGTTCGAGCACCTCAATGAGCTTCGACATAAGCCATTAAAGCTGTTCTGGATTGCGATCGGTAAGGACGACTTCCTTATTGAGGAAAACCGCAAGTTCCATGAGATGCTGATAACCAAGAATATCAAGCACACCTACATTGAAACAGCGGGCGGCCATACCTGGCCCAACTGGCGCCAATACCTAACGGAATTGGCCCCTCAGCTATTCAAGAAATAGCATTTGTGGCCTTGATGGCGGTAACCCAACCGCCATCAAGGCCAACACCCTTTCCTACTCCTCGTCTCTGACGCCGTCGATGACCACCGCATGTCCTGACGACCGTGAGGACTTCTCCCCCAACACCTTTATCACCAGTGTATGAGTTCCTGCGGTCGGCAGATCTTTCTGCCAAACACACATCCCCCATAAGTCATCTGCCGAGTAAGTATCAACAACCTCTTCTGCTCCGCCGTCCACACTAACTGCGATTTTTCCGCAGTCTTCGCCCATCTTCACAAATAGAAGCAGCTTCTTGCCTTCACACTGCAGTGCTGCCGTTGCGCCTGCTTCATCTGATCTGCTCAATGAGGCACCATTTGCCAGCGACTGCCCAGTTAAGTGCGTCCAGTTGCCGCTATATGATAAGGCGGCATCGTCGTATATATGAGCTCGCAAAGACTTCAGGCCTTCTGCTAATCCACACTTTGACCTGTTGCCTGCGCCGTCAACTGCACGCACTTCGTATTTTGCTGCTAGCTCTGCCCCGACTGAATGGTCGAAGTAGTATTGCCCCTTAGCCACCTTGTCGATGACAACCCCATCACGCAGGATTTCGTAATATGATATCCAGCCGTTGTCGGATGATGGCTTCCAGCTTAGCTCCACACCGGGATAGCCCATGTTATCCTGAAGCCGCTTTGTCACCTTATTGGGTGTTGTTGGAGGCTGATGATCTAGCCTGTTGCCAGGATGGTAAGGCAGATTGAGGTAGATCAGCTCCCCTGGCATCATCTTGTCGATCTTGATGCCTTCACGCATCAACTCAGCCCCTGTTCGTGTTACAGTTTCGGGCGATACATGGAATGTCAGCAAATAGTGCTCATTCTCTATGAGCCCCTTGGGGTATACAGTGACCGTATTTGGAGCCACATGTTTTGGGATAATAATGCCCTTCTTGCGATCGCCGCTCAGACGTTCAAAATACAATTCTGGGTCATCGCCTTTTATCACAGGGCGGTAGACTTTAACCCAGCGTCCCACTACGCCTTGCGATACCAAGTAGTGGTAGATATCAAGAAGCTCACGGATACCGTCTAGTTTCGTAACATCCGACGAGTCGCCGTATATCATGAGGTTTCCAGTCAGCTTACCGCGGTATGTGGGATCATAACCGTCAGGAGTAGTCATCTCCGGGATATCACTCGTCTTGTCAGGTGGGAACAGCAAAGCGCCGTAGTAGTTCTGTCGACCAGGAGCCCCGTCACTAAACTGGAGGGTTGATGAAAAGGCGGTATATTCATATCCTGCGCCATTGCCTCCCGCGTTCACACCTTGGAAAGAACAATCTGGGTGTTTATCGAGGAAGTATTTAATGATATCCCGCAGTCCTTGGTCCTGACCGAGCTGCACCGTGTCGTCGTCACCCTTAGGAGCGATCGGAATACTGTCGTTACGCCATTCGAACGTGCCCCACTTCTCACGGAATCCTTCTAGCTGTTTCTTAAGAAACTCCACCACATCGCTGCATCCCATATCGAGGGTCTTACAGCCCATAAACCCGTCCCAACCCCAGTCAGGATGCTCTAGTGCGACTTTCGATTTATGGCTTACGGTGTACATAAACGCGTAGATGAGCTGCTTCATGTTGGACTTTTCGAGGTAAGCTCGCGTCGTGTTCCAGTCGGGGCCGTTCCAGTCACCTGCTTTATCCCACCAGCCCCAGTCACGGTGATAGACATCACCGCCGCAATACCGCATTTGATCGGCCATACGAAACACCTTGCGCATATTGGACGCGTTGTCTGGGTCTGGATCCGCCCATGAACAGCCAGGTTCGCCCCATGTGCGTGTGCCTTTAGGCCAGTATCCCAACATACGCACGGCGTTGACCCAACCATCGCGTGTGTAGTTCCACAAGTAGCGATACTGCCAATCTAAACATTCATTACCAGCATTGTCAAGGTCATCTTCGTATGTTCCAATGAAGGCCTTTGGTGTGGTGATGCTGCTTCCGGGCAGCAACTGCTGATGGAAATTGGCTAAAGCAAGCGTCACAGTCACTGAGCCATCATCGTTCAGCAGATACGATGACTTCCAGCGCCCGAAGTAGTCCCATCCAATGAACAAGCCCAGTCCAGAGTCACGACTCTGTATCGCAGCCCATGGTGCATAGGACGATGAGCCCATTCGAAACCCACAAAACCCAAAACTGCCGGTATCGGAGGCCAACACGTTGCCAGTGTTGCACACACTCCCGGTGATGCTGATATGTCCGTCTTTCGGTGCTGTCCATACACGCGCGACATCAACGCCATTGGCATCAGGATGCTGGGTATTGGCAGTTATCCAAGGCGTATCAACGGCCCCTTGTTTATGCCAACGCAGCTTCGTTTGGTCATACACCATGTCAATATAGCTGCCATTGACAATATATTGATATCGCCAGCCGTTTTTGCCTTGACTGTCGGAGTATCCCTCAGAAGCCGAATACTTCGCGCCATCATCATACTTGATCGTCGGATCAAACTCCGTGGTGTCAAATGAGTGACTATTACCCGGATCAACTATGAACTCTATCTGGTCACCCTTCTTGACAGTGAGTGAGTTGTTGAATTGAAATCGAGTATCGGCACCGTTAACATGCTGCCAGCCGTTTTCTGGCCAGATTTGCTGACCATTGCATACAATCTTCGCATTCACACCATCGCCTGCATAGTGGGCTTCCGAATCCGATGGCATGGGCTCATAGGAATCAAAATGGCGTGC
>CAZFLA010000005.1:24921-49444 GCA_964519405.1 uncultured bacterium | reverse complement strand
TGAAGGTCCCAAGCTTGCGGACGGCATTCCCCACCAGTCATCCAATGGAAATCAAGCGCAGAGGGGACCCCGTTCTTTACCGTGACATTTAGGAAAGCGGGATCGGTAATAGTGGTTGGCGTGGATCCAGTATTCTTGATGGCCACCCACTCGCGGATGATGCTTGACTTTGGATACACTACATAACTTTTAGTAAGCTGAATATCCTGCCGCTGCAACGTGATATCTAGCTGAAGCTCACCTTGTGCTAGCACTTGTTTATGCGATGAGACCAGCCGCCAGCCACCGGACATACCGGTCACAACATCTGCTTCCGAACCAACACAAAATGACAGCTCAGACGATGCGGCACCGGTGGGGCGCATATCGCAGTTTTTAGTCTTGTTTCGGAACGAAACCAAGCGAAAGCAACCGTCCTGAAGGGTGACTATCCTTTCGACTTTGCTGGTTCCTAGCACCCACTTCGTGGGGCTTTCATTTATATATGCATCCGACGCATTCACTTTGGTACCTCCCGATATAGCTGCGATGCAACATCCGAGTAGAACGAGATATCTGTTCATTATTATCACAACCCCTACGCTAGCCTTTAGCATCAACAGATGCCGCAATACGGTTAATCGATTAACCACACGCCGGTATTTTACCATCATTTCTCCGAAGGAACGATCGTCTACGGTGTAATTTATGGCGACGAATCAATTTAGGCTTCGGTGTCCTTTAAGGCGGCAAATTGCGTAAACGTGTCGCATCATTTCAAAGTCTGTTATACTTTATCTACATTTATGGCAGTGGATTGTGTTATGGTGACCTTAGCAAGGCGTTGGTGTTAATGATAGCATATATGCGGATAATGCGTCCAAAACAATGGATCAAGAATCTTTTTGTAGTTGCTCCACTCATTTTCGGTAATCGGATATCATCGCAATATGACGTGGTTAATAGTTCAATCGCGTTTGTATCATTTTGTATGGCCTCAAGCTGCGTATACATTGTGAATGACATATTCGATGCTGATTCTGATAAGAAGCATCCCACTAAGTGCAATAGACCTATACCATCTGGTATGGTTTCCATTCATTCGGCGATCATACTCGCACTGGGACTATGCATCATGTTATTGTTGCTGATGTATGTGATGTTGCTGCGAGAGAATGCATTGTTCTCATATGCAGTAATAGGATTTATCATCCTTAACTTGTTCTATTGTTCTCGTGGCAAACATATCGTTATTGTGGATGCTTTCTGTATCTCGATTGGATTTGTCTTACGGGTTGTTGGTGGAGCATATGCAATAAGTGTGATGCCATCATCATGGATATTAGTTACTACGTTATTTTTAGCTTTGTTCTTGGGTTTCGGAAAACGCCGGAATGAGTTGGTTCAACTGAACGAATTAGCAGGGGATCATCGAGCGGTTCTCGGAAACTACGACCAGGCTCTTCTCGACCACTTAATCATGTCTACAGGTACCTTAGCCATCATATCTTATGCCTTGTATACCCTAGATTTTACCGTAATAGCACGAATCCAATCTGACAAACTGTCATATACCATACCTTTTGTTACGTATGGCATCTACCGATATATGTATTTGTTAAGGCAGGACGGCGAAGGTGATCCAACGGAACTAGTCACACGTGATATTTCCATCATAGTATCAACAATGATATGGGCTGTAAGCGTCGTCACTATCGCAATATTAGGGAGCCACCATTAGCACCACGCAATAAGGAGCCTTGAAGAGATGACTGGAACGACTATGACACCTAAGCAGAAGCTGCTCGTTATGTTAGTGATGTTACTGGCGATATTGCTGCCATTAGTTTTCTGGAGATTAATCGGACCATTGTCAACTGATAGTTGTGACTATCTGTCGGGTGCTCAGTCTATAGCTAAAGGGCAGGGCTTCCGTAATATGTCAGGTGATGCGCAGACTCTATTCCCCCCTGGCTACTCGCTGACAATTTCTGCGTTGATGATGGTGTTTGAGGATCCTATCCTATCCGGCCGAATCATATCATTAATCTCCTCATTCGCATCTGTCCTTCTGATATTTCTTATAGCATCACGTTTCTTTGGGTTTAAGGTGGGCATAATATCAAGTTTCATATATACGTGCCTACCACTGCGGATCACCTCTGCAACTGTTGTATTTAGTGAGTCATTGTCAGTCTTTTTGATGTTGCTGGCGACTTGGTTGTGGATTAAAGACACAGACAAGCAGTCATACCACATTCCGATATTATCGGGGTTGGTTTTTGGTTTCGCATACCTTGTGCGGCCAGAAGGCCTTCTATGTGCTTGTTGTTTATATCTGCTCTCAATGCCGGTGTTTAGACTTTGGAAAAATACACGCCTTATATCGATCGTCATTGCGTTCGTCAGTCTCATCGTCGTAGTCTTACCATATGTATGGGTAATCCATCAGCAAACAGGCAAATGGTCAGTAACTCCCAAGTATAGTTTCAACCAAAAAGCAGCGATTATTGTTGGTCAGGGTAATGGTTGGGATCCATTATTTAGGCTTAATGATGAAAACACACAAATCGATTATCCAGCCATATCAGAACGTCCTTTACAGACAGTAAAAAGATATGTTAAAAATATCTACCATGCATACGACACATTGATTATCGTTTTAGGCGGACTGTTGTTTGCATTACCTATCATAACCATGTATTCATGTTCTGCTTTTACGAAACAAATACAACAATTCCTGCCGATATTGTTCGCTGTTTCGATCCTTCCGTTGGTTTATCTACCCCTTTTTTTCGTTGAACCGCGTTTCGTCATGGCTATCGTTATACCATTTATCATCTTGGCGTCCATTTTCATTTCGAACGTGCCTGCACGTCTTGAAAGACATAACTGGGTAAATCCGCAGCTCATCATTATTGTGCTATCTATTGGCATCATGGTTCTTGGATCACTAAAAGGTGTTATTGATGTCGCAGTAGCCCCCGCAGCTGCTGCTAGCAGTGTTAATATTGGGCGAGAGATGAGACGTATTGCAGGCCCTAATGCTCGAATTATGAGTAGTTATCCAGTCTATGCCTATTACGCCAATGCAGCATGGCAAAGACTTCCATACGAGAGCCTGCACCGTACAATTCTGTATGCTCGCAACACAAAGACCAATTTCATCGTTCTTACTGACCGATCTTACCAATCCCAAGACATGAAGAAATCATCGGTTACTGATCTTAAGCAAATGTCATTGGTAAGCGTGATTAAATCATATGATGGCAATCTGTATTTATATAAAGTCAACTAAAGCTTAGTAAGCCATGTCTCTTAGGTCTAGGAGACATGGCCGACATTATGGGTACGCTAGATGACGAAGATATCGCAGGTCTGCGGCATACCTACGCGCGGCTGTGCGCACGGGCAGCCGACGCGGGCTGGCGGCTGATAGCAATCAGCAGAGGTACCGCCAGCAGTTGCGCACCGATTGAAAATGCCACAAGTGAAATCATGGATTTTCCATACAGAAATCCCATGAATACGCTGCCAAGGAACCAGAACACCCCATACACGGTGTTGAACAACCCAAAAGCCGAACCGCGCTTCCCTGCATGCGTCATAGATGCGATGGCTGCGCGCATCACCGAGCCTTGAGCACCCATCCCAATCCCCCACAACACCATGCCCGCGATGGCCGACGAAAAACCGCCAAGGAACACCAGCGGAGCAAAACCTGAAGAGAGTATTGCGGCCACAATCAGCACTTTTAAACCGTAGCTGTCATACAAACGACCGAAAAAGATGGCTGATAACGCATCGACACCCATTGCGAGAGCATATAACAAGGGGATCCATTGGCTGATCACAACATGATTCCGGCCAAAGTGATAGGCAATCAACGGATAATCGGCATAGCCTGCGGAAATCAACGCGGCAGCCGCGAGGTACACCCAGTAGATCCTTGGATAGGGTTCTTTACCGCGAAGCATCGCGACCGGTTCCATATCGCGAGGCGATGGGTATAACCGGCGTGCGTTAAGTAGCAATCCGATGGCAACCGCAGCGGGCACAGCCAACACCACGAATCCAGTGCGATACCCGCCTTTCATGCTCAACACAAGTGCTAGCGCAACCGGGCCCAACACAGCACCAAATTGATCCATAGCCTCATGGATACCAAAGCCCCATCCGCGTCCGACCTGTTTGGTGGCATAAGATATGCATGGCATCGCGGGGTGGGCTTCGCAGCCCCTTACCGAATCTCTCGATGATGAGCAGCACAGCAGCGATTTCCCAGCGTCCGGCCAGAGCCAGCAAAGGGACAGACAGAAGGTTCAGTCCGTAACCCATCAATGTGATCAGCCAATAACGTCCGGTTTTATCACTGGCAAAACCAGAGAAAATCCGCACTCCATATGCGATGAGTTCCCCGAAGCCTGCGATGAAAGTGACCACCATCGCGCTGACACCAAAGCTGCCTAGATACGGACCAGTGATACTGCGAGCCCCTTGATATGTCATGTCTGAACAAAGGCTCACAAAACCCAGCATCACCACAAACCGAAGCGCATTGTTAGCCGCCGATTTCGCGTTCTCTGTCTGCATATCGAACCACCCCAACTAGAAGAGCCGCCGCGTTATTTTCGTGTTTTCAAATACTCATTCGGGTAAATGGTGTCTGCCCATTTCTCAATTGGCATCCCGTTTGCGCTCCTCCGATACATATTAAAGAAGTCATCCATAGGATGAGCCGATCCAAACCAAATATGCCCATATCTCCAGGTCAGCTGATCGTGTTCAGCTTGATTAAGCGGCACATGCTGACAGATATGGCGATACAGTGTGCACGCTAACCCAGTCCGGTCAGAGCCGCCAGCACAGTGAATCAATACAGGGCGCTGAGATGTTTTAAGCGCGATGATCAGTTTATGCAGTTCCAGCGGTTTTGGTAGTTTTTCGGCACTCATGCTGATGTCGATGTGCGTGATGCCCAGTTGCCGACAGACACGCATCTCATTGCGCAGCCGTCGATCATCCGGTAAATACCCGCGCAGGTTAATCACCGTGCGTATGCCATTGCGCCGTAGGACATCATCCAACTGGGGGCTTACTAGCTGTGCGCTTCGATACACCTGCCCCTGCTCAACAACCCTGACGTTGCCATTGAACAGCCCCACATAACTTAGCAGCGCCAGTATCAACCCAACTATGACGGCTACTACGGCAACTACATACCGAACAGTCCGTTTACGCCTTCGGGACACATTGCTGGTATTTTTGTTTGCGCTCACGCCTTATCCTCCATGTTAAAAATACGATCACGGCTGCGACATATATGTCATCATCCACACAGTAAGGGCATATACATACCCATCCTTAGACTATCACCATTCATTGGCTCATATGGCTTGTAATTCAACCTGTTAGCAGCAATGAGTATATGATTATCGTGATATGTTGCTCATACTACCCTGCCATTTTATGACACCATCGGGTATGGTGTCGTACAATAGTAACTAGGTATCAATTTCCTGATGTTATACGCTTTAATAACCTGCGCGAGCCTGAAACGATACAGGGTATACTGCTGTAATAGGAAGTTGACGAGAGTTTCCACGAAGAATAGCTCCGTGCGGTAAAGAGATAAATACAAGGATGATCTTGTGTGGGTGACATGGCTGTATATCCGATAGGTTTCTGCATTCAAACTGAAGATTGGCTACTATGTATACCGGATTTATGTCATTCTCAAGATACCTGTGTAGATTTCAGCACGAACGGATGTTTCAACTCATGATGCAATCTCTGCATGCCATCTACGATGTATCTGTTCGGCAATTCGGAGCAGACGCGGGAGGTGACTTTTGAGCACTATGCTAGCTGGGCTTGATGCCGGTTCCACAACTGTGAAACTGGTATTGATAGACCGAGATGGCAACCTCGTATACAAGCGCTATGAACGGCACTTGTCACGAGTTCGCGAAAAAGCGCTCGAGTTACTTCGTGATGCCGCTGCACGGTTTCCCGATATCAAAACAAGCCTCGCGATCACTGGCTCTGCTGGGCTAGGTTTGGCCCGAATCTGCGGTATCCAGTTTGTTCAGGAAGTTTATGTTGCCGCACAAGCTGTAAAAAGATGGCTGCCAGGCACCGATGCCGTGGTGGAACTTGGCGGAGAAGATGCGAAAATTATCTTCTTCAAGAACGGCATCGATCAACGCATGAATGGCTCATGCGCCGGAGGCACCGGCGCTTTCATCACCCAGATGGCCACACTACTCAATGTCACCCCTGAAGAACTCGATAACCTAGCCGAAGAGAGCAGCCGCGTATACCCCGTAGCATCAAGATGCGGTGTATTTGCTAAGTCGGACATCCAGCCTCTGTTAAACCAAGGGGCATCCAAAGCAGATGTCGCCGCGAGTATCTTCCAGGCAGTCGTAAACCAGACGGTGACGGGACTGGCTCAAGGACGCCGTATTGAAGGCAATGTGGCGTTTCTTGGCGGCCCATTGTCATTCTTCAAGAGTTTACAAAAGGCATTTGTCAAGACGCTTGGTCTGGACGGCAATACCGCACGGTTTCCCAAAGACGCCGCATATTATGTGGGCATGGGAGCCGCTTTAGCCTCCAAAGACATCGAAGCCGAATCTATGGGCAGTTGGGTATCCAAGGTGGAAGAGGCCGATGATAGCTCATGCCTCACACACTCGCTCTCTCCCCTATTTGAATCGGAAGCGGACCTGCAGGCGTTCCGCGCGAGGCACCAAGAAGCTAATGTGGAGCAGGTAGACATTGCCAACTATACAGGTGATGCCTGGCTAGGCATTGATTCAGGAAGTACCACCACCAAATTGGTGCTTATCGACAACGACGGGCGCATTCTCTTCAGCCATTACGGCTCCAATAAGGGTAATCCCCTCGAAACGGTGCATGCAAAACTGCTGCAGATAGTATCGAAACATGGCAGCCACATCAAGATTCGCGGCAGCGCGGTCACCGGCTATGGTGAAGAACTGATGAAGAACGCCTTTTCACTGGACCTTGGGTTGGTGGAAACTGTCGCTCATGCCCGTGCGGCTCACCACTTCCAGCCAGATGTCGACTTTATCCTCGACATCGGCGGACAAGATATTAAGTGCTTCCAGATTCATAATGGCGTGGTCGACACGATCATGCTTAACGAGGCTTGTTCATCAGGCTGCGGCTCCTTCATTGAAACTTTCGCCAAGGCGTTGGGCTATGATGCACCCGCTTTTGCGGCGCTCGCTCTAGAATCGAAGACACCGGTAGACCTGGGTACCCGATGCACAGTTTTCATGAACTCGTCCATCAAGCAAGCTCAAAAAGAGGGTGCCAGCGTGACGGATATATCTGCAGGCCTTGCGGCAAGCGTCGTGAGAAATGCGCTGTATAAAGTCATCAGGCTTAACCATGCTGATCAGCTCGGGCACCATCCTGTTGTACAGGGCGGCACCTTCATGAATGATGCCGTGCTGCGCGCATTTGAAATGGAAACCGGCCATGAGGTTATCCGTCCCAATATCGCAGGGCTGATGGGCGCATACGGCGCAGCTCTGTCTGTTCGCGATAACCCGCCAGAACGCCCGGGACTGCTTAGCCTTGAGGAGCTCAGCGAGTTCTCGCACAAAACCAGGGAAGCACGCTGCGGTATGTGCAGCAACAACTGCTTAATGAATGTGGTGACATTCAAGAACGGCAAGCGGCATGTCAGCGGCAATAGATGCTCACGCATCCTGCAGGGCAAAAACGCCGACGCACTGCCAAACCTGTATAAATACAAATACGAAACGCTGCGTGGTTATTCCAGTGCAGCGCAAAATCATAATCAAGAGCATTCACGCGGGCGCATTGGTTTACCGATGGTTCTGAACATGTTCGAGAACATGCCCTTCTGGCATACATTCTTTACGGAATGCGGATACGAGGTTGTGCTATCCGACCCCTCAAGCAGGGAGCTATACACCAAAGGTCAGCACACAATCCCTTCCGATACGGTCTGTTACCCTGCAAAACTGGCACATGGGCATATCGCCAGTCTGCTGGCCAAGAAAGTCGATGCCATTTTCTATCCATGTCTTCCATACAACTTTAAAGAGACGGAAACTGCAGACAACCACTTCAACTGCCCGGTAGTGGCCTACTATCCGGAACTGCTGGCGGCAAATGATCCTGCTTTATCCAAAACCCGGTATTTCATGCCATATTTTGGGCTTCACCGTCCCAAGGACTTTGCGAAACGGGCAGTGAGTTGGTTCAAAGATAACCTCGCCATACCCGCAGCGGAGACCAAGCAAGCCATTCAGAAGGCTTATTCGGCATACGAATCCTTCGTTAATGATATCCGCCAGAAAGGCCGCGAAGCGCTGGAATATGCCAGAGCCAATGGCCATCGAATCATCATCCTAGCTGGACGTCCGTATCACATTGATCCAGAGATCAACCATGGCATCGACCGTCTGCTGTCGTCGCTTGGGCTTGTTGTCGTCACCGAAGACAGCGTGGCTAGCCTCGGTACCTCAGCTCCACTGAACGTGCTCAACCAGTGGATGTACCATTCCAGGTTGTATAACGCCGCCCGGTTCGCAGTTGACAACGACGACTGCGAGCTTATTCAGCTTGTGTCCTTTGGATGCGGACTAGATGCCATCACCACCGATGAGGTGCGTGACATCCTTGAAAAAGGCGGGAAGTTCTATACCCAGCTCAAGATCGACGATATCGATAATCTTGGTGCGGTTAAAATCCGCATTCGAAGCCTGCTTGCTGCAGTAGCCATGCGTAAGGCGGTCATCGAAGGTAAGCTGCGCTCTGTTTCTAACATGGGTGCGAAGAACTTCATGAAAATCCCAACCGCGAAAGACCAGACGACATCCGCTCAGAACAAAGAAGCACTAGAGGGCACCGCGTAGTTTCATGGCCAAACAGATCACAACATCAAAGACCATCACCACATCCTCTGGCAGTAAAGTAGAGCGTGTCGTCAACGACAGCGGTCGTATACTATTCACCAAGCAGATGAAGCGCGACTTCCTATTGATTTCGCCTCAGATGCTGCCCACCCATATGGCGATCATCGAGCAGGTGTTTACTGGTGAAGGCTATAATATCGAGATCCTAACCACTTCACATCGAGCTATCGTTGATGAGGGCCTAAAGTATGTGCATAACGACACATGCTACCCTGCTCTTCTTGTGATTGGACAGCTCATTGACGCTATTAAAAGCGGTAAGTATGATCCTGATCGTATCGGTCTGGTGATTACACAAACCGGCGGAGGCTGCCGAGCATCGAACTACATCCACCTGCTGCGAAAAGCGCTGAAGCGTGCGGGATATGAACACATTCCTGTCGTCTCCATAAACTTCTCGAAGATGGAAGACAACCCAGGTTTCAACTTTTCGCTCCGCGCCATTCGTAAAATAGTCTATGCCTTCCTATACGGCGACCTGCTGATGCTGTTAGCCAACCAAACACGGCCATACGAGCAGACAGCCGGCAGCACAGATGAGCTTGTCGAGAAGTGGACTAAGAAGATTGGCGAAAGCTTCCAGTCTAGCCGATGCCCTTCATATTCCACTGTTAAACGCAACTACGCCGATATTGTGCGGAGTTTCGCAGCCATCGCCGTTCAAGGCGAGAAGAAGATACGGATTGGTGTGGTTGGTGAAATCTACGTAAAGTATGCTCCACTCGGCAACAACAGTCTGGAGCAGTTTCTTCGTTCAGAGGGCGTAGAAGTAGAAATCCCTGGCATAGTCGACTTCCTTATCTTCAAAGTTGATAATCGGGTGGAAGACGCCAACCTTTACGGCTCGCAGTGGCTTCACAGATTCGTCGTGAATTACTTCAAACGGCTTGTCGTAAAGTGTCAGCGCGACCTCATCGCTGTGGTTGCGAAATACCCGCAGTTTCGTAAACCAACCCCGTTTGAGCAGATCAAGCAATTGGTAAAAGGGTATGTAGGTTACGGCAACAAGATGGGCGAAGGCTGGCTGCTGACAGCAGAAATGCTTGAGCTGGTTCACAATGGCTGTGCTGGAGTGGTCTGCACCCAGCCATTTGGCTGTCTGCCTAACCACGTTTCTGGCAAGGGCATGATTGGCCTCATCAAGAAAAATCATCCCGAATCCAATATTGTTGCTATCGACTATGATCCTGGTGCCTCACGCACGAACCAGGAAAACCGCATTAAGCTCATGCTGGCATCAGCGCGTTCACGCGCTGCAGAAGTCATCAACTCAAAGTAACCGCATTCCTAGTTACGCTTTGCGTTATTTGCCACTTAGTTCCGAAACGGCAGGATATCCTATGGTAGTCGTCGAAAGATGGTTTTAGATTATCACGACTATTAGGAGTGCTGCATCATGTCGAACTCATCCTTGTTTGGTGCTGACGTTGGAGCTCAAGCATCAACATTGACACTCGCCTCTTATGGGGATTCGAAATATTTCATCGTTATACCGGCAAAAGCTTCGAAATCCATCAAGACAGCTGCCGACGAGTTACAGTTGTTTTTTGCTCAGTCTACTGGCGCCAAGCTGCCGATTGTAAGCGAGCCTTATCACGGAAGTAATCCCGCTATATATTTAGGCCCAACCACGAAATTCCGCAAGATCAATGGGCCAGCACGCATTAAGAAATTGGCTGAAGATGGTATCCTCATCGAAACAGATGGTCAAGATCTGATCTTTAGCGGCCAGAACCAGCGCGGTGAATTATACAGCGTTTATGTGTTCTGTGAGAAAGTATTAGGCATCCGCTTTCTAGCTCACGACTGCACAGTCGTTCCTAAGAAGACGCGCCTGGTCATCAAGCCGATGCATGTGCTCTACAGCCCTCCTATGATGTATCGCGAAACGCTTTACTGGGATAGCTTCCCGACATTAATGGCTGCGAGACAGCGACTAAACGGTCCATACACAAAATGCGACGAAACAGTGGGCGGAAAGATCGCGTTTTTCCCATATGTGCACAGCGCATCGAAATTAATCCCACCGGATGTTTACTATAAAGAACACCCTGAGTATTTCAGCCTCGTAGGCGGACAGCGAACGGACAAAACCATCCATGGCCAAATCTGCTGGACCAACCCTGATGTGCAGCAGATCATCGTGAAAAAGGTAATGGAATGGGCCGATGAGAATCCAGATGTGCCCATCTTCGATGTCAGCCAGAACGACGGTGAAGGCGCCTGCGAATGCGAGCGCTGTATGGCTGTGGTTAACGAAGAGGGCAGTCAGCATGGGCCAATTCTGCGCATGGTTAACATGGTCGCCGACGAAATGGCTAAGCGTCATCCAGATCGCTGGGTGGAGACCCTCGCATATGCATATGCCATGAAACCACCGAAAATCACCCGACCGCGACCTAACGTCATCATTCGCCTATGCCATGCTGGATGCTACTTCCATGGTTTTGAAAAATGCGGATTAGGCGCTAACTTGGTCATGTATCTTAACGAGTGGAGCAAGGTCACAAAGCGTATCTTCATATGGCACTATGCCACGAACTTCGCACACTACCTCACTCCAAACCAGAACCTGCGCGGATTGGCTAAAGATATCAAATACTACACCAGCCATGGCGTGAACGGATTAATGGTTCAGGCCAACTATCAAGGTCCTGGCGGTGAGCTGGCAGAACTCAGGCAGTATCTGAGTGCGCAGCTCATGTGGAACCCACGCCTTGATCCAATGGCTATTCGCCGCGAGTTCTGCAAGGGATACTACGGCAGAGCGGACAAACTCGTGCTGGAGTTCCTGGCGATGATGGATGAAGACTCCGAGCGGCCTAATGTACACGGATTTGGTGCATGGGATCCTAAAACCACAGTGCCCGACACGCTAGTTATCGAAGGCTTGAAAGTATTGAACCGTGCCCTAGCAGCCGACTCTAGTGTGGATGTCAAGCGCCGCGTTCGTAAACTGATGCTGCCGTTATGGATGATGCAGGTCACCTATCCAGAGAGCTATCGTCTTGCCGAAGCCGATAAACCTACGGTCGCCGCGAACATAAAAGCCATCTGCGACGAGTGCGGAATCACACACGTCAGCGAAGGCGATGGTTCAGGTGCCTCTGGCTGGCTGCCGGCACTGGTTAAATAACATCGTTAGGTAACTAATAATATGACACAAAAAGCCGGAGCTCCCGGCTTTTTGTGTTTGAATATGGAGAATACAGGTATGAAGTATCTGCAATGGATACCAGCTTTAGCGATGGCATCAGCCCTCGCCATGGCACCAACAGCTTGGGCACAGGGTCCTGATGTCATTCCTATCTCGAATGCCAACTGCACTGCTGTCGACGCTTTAGGACGCAGTCTGCCAAGTTACGCTCAAACTGGTGCTGCCGCTAAGAACCACTGGGTAGGATTGTTCTACTGGCAGTGGCATGGCGACCTACGAGCTTGGAGCAGTTACAACATCACAGAATGGCTAAAAACACACCCAAACTTCAAGGACTGGGTTATCGATCCTCCTGGTGGACCTCAGCATCCCGAATGGTATTGGGCTGAGCCACTATTTGGATATTACAAGTCCACAGACCCTTGGGTGATCCGCAAGCACATGACGATGTTGGCCGATGCGGGTGTTGACTATCTATTCCTAGACTATACCAACGCGAGCGTGTATGACAAAGAGCTTGAGCAACTGGTAAGCATACTGCACGAGTTAAAATCTGCAGGAATGCATGTACCGAAAATTGTCTTCTTCTTGAACTATGAACCAGAGTGGAAGATCGAGCATCTCTACACAAAATGGTATACCGCAGGGAAAGCCGACGACCTCTGGTTTACATGGAATGGAAAGCCCTTGATACTGGCTCCCGTGCCAACCGATGCCAGTAAGCTTAAAGATCCCGCGTTGCTGCCCAAACTGCAAAGCTACTTTACATACCGACCAACCTGGGCGTTTCATGATGTCAAAACCGACCCTCACAAGTGGCGATTTTTGGACTACCACCCTACCCAAGCGGTGACAGATGCTGATGGCAAAATCGAACAGATGGTTGTATCAAAGTCCATAGGTGGTCCCCTATGGGAAAACATGCGTAAGGGCGGCGTGAGCTGCATCCCTGGACATGAGCCTACATATGACGATCAGTGGCTCAGCAAAGAAAACGCGCAAGGCCTTTTCCACCAGTATCAATGGAACGGCGTGCAAAAAGTGAAACCGCCAATGCTGCTGGTAACCGGTTGGAATGAATGGACGGCTGCAGTGTGGGAGACCAACACTGTGAAGTTCCTCGACAGGGTAACCGGTAAAGGGCAAGGGCACATCGTAGACGAGTTTAACCAAGATTTCAACCGCGATTTAGAGCCCATGAAAGGCGGCTACTTCGACGCGTATTACTGGCAGTTCGTTGCCAATATGCGCAAATTCAAGGGCATGCTTCCGCCGCAGCCCACCTCAGCACCGCGGCGCATCAGCTTGGGCAACGCACTCAGTTGGAAGGGCGTAACCCCCTTATACACCGACACAGTGGGTGATATCGCCAATCGCAGTTGGGCTGGGTCACCTAAGGATGTCTTCTACACCAACGACACGGCACGAAATGATATCGTCTCCGCGCAGGTCGCCCGCGACAGCAAGAATGTCAGCTTCTGTGTACGCACCAGGAAGAAGCTATCATCACCTACCGATGCAAACTGGATGGTGTTGTATATCGACAAAGACAATAACCCCAAGACCGGCTGGAACGGCTATGATATTGTGATTAATCGCGTCCGCAAGAACGGTCAAGCAAGTATAGAAAAATGCAATGGCAATAAGTGGTCGTGGACATTAACGGGATATGCAGCGCTGAAATACAGCAACAATCAGCTTGAATTGCAGATCGCACGGTCGGTAATTGCTAGTAAAAAGCTGAGCTTCGGGTTCAAATGGACCGACAACCAGCCAGTGAAGCCGAGTATCGAAAGCTTCTATACCGATGGCGATGTGGCTCCAAACACACGCTATAACTATCTCTACACAGAGTAACCACTAGGGGCAGCGAGTAACAGCAATCAGCTATGTGCTTGCTGCCCTGCTTCATACCCACTGGGTCAGACGGTTGGAGTTATCTGCAGCTTATCCGGCTGCCATATCGCAGCGATTCATCGAGCAGTGCCTCTAGACTAGCGATGGGGCAATCAGCCGTAATGCCGTTTCCTGCCGTTAGCATCAGCCTGCCATTGGACCTTTGGTATGTATCGATCATGAAGCGTACTTCCTGCCTCACATCGTCGGGCGTGCCCCACGGAATGATACGCTGCACATCCATACCGGCGAAGATGGTGATTTCACCGCCAAACTGCTGAGCGATCTGCCGTTCATCCATGGTGTATTTCTGAATGGGGTGGATGACATCAAGCCCAATGTCGATAAATCGCTGCATAAACGGCTGAACGCAGCCGCAGGTATGCAGCCAGACATGCATTCCCAATGCATGCGCTGTCTCGATCAATTTGGTGTAGTAAGGCACAAAGAACTGTTCAAACACCCTTGGCGAAAAGAATGTCGAATGCTGTGTCCCAAGGTCATCGCTAATAAAGATGCCGTCACAATGTGCCTCACGGCTTAATCGTGTGAGCACACCACAGTAGAAATCGGTCAGTGCAGAATATAGCAGATGCGTCTCTTCTGGATACTCCGAGAAGTCGGTAAGGCAGTTCTCCATACCGCGCAGACTCCAGTGACGCTCGAACAGGGTGTACCACCAGTGCCCCACACGGTAGCGGCCATCATCCGCAGGAATACCCGCGCTGAACAGCACTTCAGAGTTTGAGTTGGGGAATGCAGCCAGTATGCTGTCCAGCAGGTTCCAATCCGGAAGAAGTATGCGGCTGTCGAGTGCAGCGGATGATTGGTCGACGGAAACCTCATATGGCAGCCATCGATACCCAGCATCCAGCGGATGGGGATCACAAGCCGAAGGCATCACAGCCGGAACAACAGTAATATCGCACGGATACTTACGTAATAGCTCTGCGGCTCTCGGCTCATCAGCACCGAATACCGCGGGGTTCGTCCAGAAGTGGTAGAGCATGGGCACACGCGATGCTGCCGATTGGCCGTTTATGACCGCGGCAAGTTCATCTCGCGTGAGGCATCGATAATCGAGCCTGCCATGCTCAACGCACGCCAAAGGTGTTACCCCTTCAATACACTGCGGTATGCATCGCCATTTTTACCGCCGCAGCAAGCCAGCTTCACGCTGCTGAGACCTTGACTGCTGGACGCGACGGCTTGCTTCAGCGCTTCGGCAGCCTGTTCTGCCGACCAGTGTGAAAGGCTATCGGCGATATCGACGATCATGATGCTCTTCGCACCCATCGACTTCGCTTTGTCGATGCCTATCACCAGACTGTTGACGACAGTTTGGATGCTGCTGAAGTTCAAGTTGTCTATGACGTTGACATACACAACATTCTTCACAGGAAGCAAACCGCGGCCAGCTACAGCCACGCCATTAACCGGCAGCGGAGCCTGCTTACGCAGTTCATCTTCAACCATCTGACCAGCTTCATCACGAACCCATTTCGCAAGTCCGTCACCCATCCAGCACATGGAATTACCAAGCATGACCAGGGCATCGGCTTTCGTTCGGCCGATGTGATAATGCGGATACAACTCCACGCGTACGCCGTTTAGTGTTACGCTCCATTGCGGTTTGGGATACCATTCAGTAAAGGGGTTCATGATACGTCACCTATGCAGTAAAAACAGCAGATACTGTTTTGTTATCTACAGCTATTTTACCCCATCCTGTGAAAGCAACACTGTAAGCTTGGTCTACCGCCACTTTCGCCAACAAGATCGCGCTAGAGTCACGTCGGCACCAGCCGTGTCCGTGATCCGATGCAGGCAGCTATGATTGAGCAGGCTCTCGGTATGCACATGCAGCACATCACCCAGATTTGCCTCTTTACGGTAGATAACCTCAAGTGAGTTCATCTCATAGTTGTCCAGCAACTCCGATGATACACCCTTCAGCATCCATTGCACATACCGCACGTTATTGACGTGCTCCAGCGAATCCAGATCAAACCGATGAACTTCGTAATCAAACTGACATCCAGGCGTAACGGGAGTAGGAATATCGCTGAAGGGGTCGTCTATCACCCTTTCCGGGTTATGATAGAGCATCGCCTCTTCTTTGATGGGGGCGCGGGTGGGACGGCGCTTCGCCAAGTCGATGTAGGCCCATTTCGATGTAGCACAACCCATTGGTTTACCAGCATCATCGAAGATGCGGAACTCACGGGTAGCAGTTACTTTTTCAAAACTGCTGGGCCATGTTGCCACTATAATATGGTCACGAAACTTGGGATAACACTCCATCTGCACAGACCAACGGTTGATAACCCATGCTTGATTGGTTTTTTGAATATGTTCAAAGCCATAGTTCATCTTGCTGGCATGTATAGTTGCTACTTCTTGAAGGTAGTCGAGAATGGTCATTGGTGAACAGCGTTCGTAGCGGTCGACTTCGTAATATCGAACCGTGAAATCCATTGTAAACGGGCTCTTAGACACAGCGGAATCTCCTTTATACTACAATGCTACATTACTCCCTCCTCGCTCCGAATGGCAACCCGTATGGTTTATCTGGTATGAAATATGTGCCGGCATGTTGCTCAACATCAATGCTCACATTACCCCCTTCAAATGGTTATAAACTACCAATGCTACCATATTTGTACTAATAATGAGAATAGTATGTACAATTAGTCATCATTTTTACAAAACCATACTTCCTGCTTCGAAGCACCATACGATGCCATTTTCACTTGTGTATAAATAAGTTTTGAAGTATGCAGCCATGAACGAGGTGTAATGTAATGACCATGCCCCTAGAGCGCATATCCGATTGGGAAATGCGCATTAAACGCCAGGATGCCTGGTGGAACTGCGAAATCATTGACCGTCCCGTTGTGAGTATGATTGTCGGCAAAACCGTAACTGAATGTCCATGGCCGCAGCCAGGCGAGTGGAAATCCATACGAGACCGTTGGATGGATACAACCTATAGCGCCGAACTGATGCGTGCCTGTGCTTTAAATACCGAATTTTACGGAGACGCACTCCCGAACTACTTTCCCAATTTAGGGCCAGATATCACCGCAGCTTTTATGGGCAGTGAGCTTGAGTTCAGCGAGGGCACATCGTGGAGCATCCCCATTCTCCATGATTGGGCTGATGCTGACAAACTGCAGTTCAGTAAAGATAACTTCTACTTTAAGAAGATCGACGAGATGACCGATGCCTATCTAGAAGCTGGCAAAGGGTTGTTCTATACTGGCGTTACAGACATTCATACCGGCGCCGACATGGTCGCCGCATTCCGCGACCCGATGACTTTCAACATGGACCTCATCGACGAACCAGAAGCTGTTCGTGCGCTGTTAGCCCGGTGTGAACAGGTCATTACGGAAGTCTATGAATACTTCTATGCCAAGCTAAAAGCAGCGGACCAGCCCTGTGTAAACTGGTCGGGCGTTGTGAGCAACATGAAGTGGTGTATGACCAGCGACGACTTTAGCTGTATGATCAGCAAGAAGATGTGGGATGAGATATTCATGCCCATCATCACCCGCGAAGCTCAGCGTCTAGAGGCCACTTTGTATCACCTCGATGGTCCAAATGCGCTGCGGCACCTTGATAGCCTGCTTTCCATCAAGGAAATCAGCGCCATTCAATGGACATATGGGGCTGGCAATGGCAAGGCGATAGACTGGCTGCCGATTTACCAGAAATGTCAGGCTGCTGGCAAGGGCATCCAGATATTGGCTGGCTTTGATGAAGTGGACACCCTGATAGCGAATCTGAAACCAGAAGGTGTGTGGCTGGCATTAGGAGTCGTTCCCGACGACGAAACCGCTCAGGCTGTTCTGCGCAAAGTGGAAAACTGGCACTAGTTCGATAGGCGCGGTACTCGCGCCTACTCAGCCAACAACCAGAGTTCAAGTGTCTTCTTGCATACCGTCTCTAGATGATAAAAGGCTAGATTGCAGCACAGAAATTGTCAATTGTCGCCAGCTTTGGCATACTTACAATGGTACAATATCACTTAAATTTATCATCTAGGACGGTATGGTAGCATGTCATCGGAGATCAACGGCCCCTGTTGCCGTTACCATATAGAGCAGGAACGAGGTGTCACGCAAGTCTCTGTCACCTCACTATTTGCACATGTATGCGTGAAAATCCCCAGCGATTTAAACCGCGTAGCTCGTCAAGTAGAAGCACTTGAGACTGTTGCCCAGCAGGGCATCATCATCTCTTTCACGAAAATTCATGACGAATGGATTACCTTCGCTATCCCTCAGCACCAAGCTGATACATGCGGCAAAGTGCTCAAAGAAGCCGGGTTTGATATCAACGTGGTATCAAACCTAAGCTTGGTCACAACAACCGCAGGCAATATGCGCGAGCTCTGGGGTGTGATGTCGCAAATCGCAGACACACTCATAGCTAACGGCATCTACACCGTTGAAGTTGGCGACAGTTATGCCGATGTTCGTTGTTTGATTCCTGAACAACAAGCAGAACGCGCCGCAGAATTACTGCGAAATCACTTTGGCATTGAGGAGGCAGCGTAGTTGAAGATCGTCGTACAAAAGTTTGGCGGCACCTCCGTCAACAGTCCAGAGCATCGCGCTCTCGCAGCTAACAAGGTCATCGCAGCTAGGGAAGCCGGGTACGCCGTCGTGGTCGTCGTCAGCGCCATCGGCCGTCGAGGGGCTCCCTATGCCACCGATACTTTAGCCGACATGTTGAAGACTATCGACCCGTCGGTCACCCCAAACAGCCGTGAGATGGACCTCATGCTGGCTTGCGGTGAAATCATCAGTACAGCCATCATGGCGCATACACTAAAGTGTATGGGTTATGATGCCGTCGCGTTAACGGGCGGACAAGCAGGCATCTTCACCGACGACGAGTTCGGCAATGCGCGGATTTTGCGTGTGGACGCTGCACCAGTCATGAACTACCTTGAGCAAGACAAAATCGTGGTGGTTTGTGGGTTCCAAGGTGTTGCGGAAAGCAAAAACGGGGTTCACGGCGACGTGACCACGCTAGGCCGCGGCGGCAGCGACACAACCGCCAGCGCCATTGGCGCCGCACTCAAGGCATCCAAGGTTGAAATCTTTACCGACGTAAATGGTGTGATGACGGCTGACCCATCAGTGGTTTCAGATGCCATGACACTTCCAGCCATTAGTTACCAGGAAGTAGCAGAGATCGCCCACCAAGGCGCAAAAGTGCTTCATCCCCGCGCAGCGGAAATCGCGATGCAGCATAATATTCCTCTGTGGGTAAAGAGCACCTACACCGACGAATCGGGCACACTTGTCACCACGCCGGAAGGTCTTAAGGATGTCAACCGCCCAGAGATCACAGGTGTCACACACACGTCAGGCACCATCGTCTACCTGCGCTTCAAGATTGGTGCTATCCCGCAGAAGCCTCTTGTAGAAGCGGGCATCTACCGAATACTGACGAAGGCCAAAACGCCGATCTATCTTAACTGTTACACACCGGATGCCATCGGCTTCGCGGTTCCGCGCGAGAAGTTCAGCCTAGTGCGCAGCCTGCTAGATGGGCTTATCATGCCTGTTGGCGGAGGAAGCGATGAGCTGCTTCTGCTTCGCGTGGGCGCTGAGGGCAGCCTAACCTACCAGACGCAGTCGACACTGCTGGAACACGGCGGAGTCATGAAGAATGTGCGCGAAGTTGAGGTTAGTGTTACAGAAAACTGCGTATTGGTTAGTGTCATCGGACGCACCATCACTCAGAAGCCAGGATCAACAGCAGCCTTCCTGAAAACATTGATGAACAACAACATCAATGTCATTCAAACAGCCAACAGCGACATGAGCCTTAGTGCTCTCGTGTTAGAAAATGACGTTGCACGCAGCGTGAAGGTGCTTCACCAACTGTATGTAACTGACCAGGGTTAGGAAAATAGAACACAAGCCAGACGATAATCACAAAGGCCAAGAGGGATTCGAGCTGCCCGATGAGCTTGATATCCCAGAACCGCCTGTTATAGAACAGCCGGATATAAAACCGCCTGCGCAGATTAAGATACCTCAGACATTTGCCGATATGGGTGGCAATAAGGCGATAGCCGCAAGCACGATCGGTTTGACGATGCTTATTACTATCCTTATCTTTTGGCGTATCGGCATCTGGCTTGATGATAAACTTGGATATCGAGACCTGTTTAGTCTATTAGGTATCATAGGCGGTACCATAGGCGGGTTGTACCAAATGATCCGTATGCTTATCAACATCTCTAAAGATGATAAATAAATAGTCGACCTATTCCTATGCTCATTGAGCATAGGAATGGCCAAAAGTTAGAATACCCCTGAAGCAGTGTGATACCATTTTAATGGTAAAGTACACTAAGTATTACTAGCACGTATCGGCCCAGGAGCCACAAAAACAATGCTTTCACTTCTTCGTCTGTTCGACTCCAATGAGAAGGACATTAAGCGCTATCAGCGCGTTGTTGAGAAAATTAACGCCCTAGAGGCGGACATATCGGCACTTGATATGCCCAGTCTATGCGGTAAAACCAACGAATTTAAAGAACGCCTCGCCAAAGGCGAAACTTTGGATGACCTTTTACCGGAAGCTTTTGCCGTCGTCCGTGAAACCTCAAAACGAATACTCAAGATGCGTCACTATGACGTTCAGCTCATCGGCGGTATGGTACTGCACGATGGACGTATCTCTGAAATGAAGACCGGTGAAGGTAAAACGCTAATGGCAAGTTTGGCGCTCTACCTAAACGCTTTGGAGGGTCGAGGCGCACACCTAGTCACCGCGAATGACTATCTTAGCCGTCGTGACGCCGTCTGGATGGCACCGCTGTATCACGCCTTAGGCATGAGCGTAGGTATCATTCAGGGCCAGAGCGCCGAAACGGGCGATGAGGGCGGGTCATACATGTATGACCCTGAGTATACCAGCCACGACGAGCGCTATATGTATCTGCGTGATGTTCACCGCAGTCAGTCGTATGCCTGCGACATCGTGTATGGAACTAACAACGAATTTGGCTTTGACTACCTCCGCGATAACATGGCCTTCTCCAAAGATGATCTGGTGCAAGGTGATCTGCATTACGCCATCGTGGACGAAGTGGACTCCATCTTAGTCGACGAAGCGCGAACACCACTCATCATCTCTGGTTATGCTGGTGAATCGACAGACCTCTACGAGCGTGTAGATAAGGTCGTTAAGTATCTTGAAAAAGACATCCACTACAAACTTGAGGAAAAGCAGAAGATCGTCACGCTGACCGAAGAGGGTGTTGACAAATGTGAACACGACCTGGGCATTGAAAACCTGAGTGAAAACCAGGCCATGATGACCCATGTCAGCGCCGCGCTAAAAGCACATGCGATTTTTACTATCGATATCGACTATGTCGTGAAAGACGGTAAAGAAGGACCAGAGATCGTCATCGTTGATGAGTTCACTGGACGGCTTATGTTTGGACGCCGGTACAGCGATGGCTTGCATCAAGCTATTGAGGCAAAAGAAGGCGTTAAGGTTCGACAGGAAAACCAAACACTCGCAACCATCACCTTCCAGAACTATTTCCGCATTTACGACAAACTAGCTGGTATGACAGGTACCGCGAAAACTGAAGAGGACGAGTTCCGTAAAATCTACTCCCTCGACGTAGTTCAGGTACCTACCAATAAACCGCTCATCCGTAAGGACCAGCCGGACATCATTTATAAATCGGAAGAGGCAAAGATACGCGGTATCTCCTCCGACATCTTGCGTGTCTACTTAAAACAGCAGCCGGTGCTGGTAGGTACACGATCAATCGAGATGAGCGAAAAAGTATCTGCACGTCTGCAGAGCACAGCACTAAAGATCCTCTGCTTAGTGCATCTCATCCGGCAGAAGCTTGATGAGTCCAAGCAGGTATCTAACGAAGAGCGCGCTCAGATGAAGGCACTGTTGAACATGCCTATACCCGAGCTTAGCATTAGTAAACTTACTCCGCTTGCAACCAAGTTCGGCATCGTGCCCGACATGGAAATGCCCGAAAACCTCAAGCAGATTGTAAGCCTAATCGAAGGCGCTGGTGACAGTGAGCCATTGCTTAAGGCCGCTTTCCGTGGAGGCGTTCCACACAATGTGTTGAATGCTAAATACCACGAAAAAGAGGCAATCATCATCGCCGACGCCGGCCGTAAAGGCGCCGTAACCATCGCAACCAACATGGCTGGACGTGGCGTTGACATTCTTCTTGGTGGAAACATCAACCCAGAAAATGAAGAGAGCGATGATGAAAATTCGGAAGCGATGAGCTACCGGCGTGGTGTGGCATTACCTCGCCCATCCGATGGCCAAGATCGAAATGTTGTTGCCGAACAGGTGCGGGCACTTGGCGGTTTATATGTTCTGGGTACAGAACGGCACGAATCACGCCGTATCGACAACCAGCTGCGAGGTCGATCTGGACGACAGGGCGACCCCGGTGAAAGCCGCTTCTATGTATCGCTGGAAGATGAACTGTGGCGCCGGTTTGGTGACCGCAGCAATCACCCATTCATGAAACTGTGGGAAGAAGATCAGTCGGTTGACATGAAGATGCTGAGCCGTATGATCGAAAAAGCACAGAAGAAAGTAGAAGCCTTCAACTTCGAAATCCGTAAGAATGTTCTTGACTACGATGAGGTCATGAATGAGCAGCGCAAGACCATTTATGGCGACCGCCGCCGCGTGCTGGAGGGTGCAGACCTAACGAACACCATCCAGGGTTTTGCGCAGTCGGTGTCTGCTGGATGCGTCGCGCTGTTCCAAGACCTTGAGCACTCCGGTGAAGTTGACATCGATGCAGCCTATCGACAGTTGGACGACATCTTCGACATCAGCCGTTACATGACGATTGAGGAGCTTCAGGCTGTTCCTTCTAAGGAGCTAGAGGATTTCATACAGAAGAAGGTCGTGGAGATTTACGAAATCCGTGAATCCGAACTGACTTCTGACATCATGCGCTCTGCAGAACGCTGGTGTATGCTGCACGCCATCAACAACAAGTGGATGGAGCACCTTGCCAACATGGACTTCCTTCGCGAGCATATCGGCTTACGCGGATATGGTCAAAAAGACCCATTGGTGGAGTACAAAAAAGAGGCCTATGACATGTTCCAGGCCATGATGGGCTCCATGCAGGATGAAGCCGTAAGGTGGATATACCACATCAATGTGGCACCTGCTGAGCCCGAGCAGGAAGCTCCGCGTGTGACCCGCATGTTTGGTGCAGGGGAAGCCGGTGAGGAAGAGGCGGAGAAGCCAGTCGTTAAGCGACAGCAGCAAGCCGCTCAGCAGTCACAGGACAATGGCGGTCCCGATCACCTTTCGCAGATGACACAGGGAACCTACCGTTCCGAGCATAAAGTCGGGCGCAATGACCCGTGCCCCTGCGGCAGCGGCAAGAAATTCAAAAAATGCCACGGTCGTGACGCGTAGCAGATTGATCTAGTTAGGTCACGGCGTTGCCGTGCCGTGACCCATTAATTCGGGTTTGGAAACAAATACGTAGGGTCATGGCGTGCCGTGACCTATCAATGCCGGTATAAATCATATACGACCATGATCTGAGGATCGCACCTGTGGGCACCGCACGCGATGCCCCAACAACCGTATCACCATTCATCGGTCATGCCCCGTTAATCCCGTATCACCATATCACGGCGACGCGGGTGCCCGTAATAAGGGCATGGCGCGCCGTGCCCCAACCGCGCCGTATCCAAACCGTGCCGTGCCCTATTACCTAGGCCAACATGTCGGCTTGGTCTTTCATGTTCAGCCACAGCGCTTCGCGCAGCTCGCGTTCCTTCTGATCAACCTGATGCGGCGGTACCATGCCGTTCACTTCAATGGTTATCCCCGTAGAATCAAAGGCGCTGACGCCGCAGTTTATGTTGATATACCCCAAATCGGTGGCGTGACCCGACATCAGCGATATCACCGATTGCGGATCAACCGACGGTTTGCACTTCACGCTGACTTTGCTGCGCACACCATCTAACCGCGAATGGTTGACCACCACGCTGACGTCGCCATTGGGTATGAAGATAATCCTGCCGTCATTATCTTTAAGCACGGTGGTTCTCATCCCGAGCTGGATAACGCGCCCCGTCTGTGCACCGATGCTGACAATGTCGCCCACGTTATACTGGTCTTCAGCCAGCAGAAAGAACCCGCCGATGCTATCTTTCACCAACTTCTGTGCGCCAAAGCCTATTGCTAAGCCTGCCACTCCTGCAGTAGCCAGCAGCGGCGCGATGTCGACGCCGATGCTCTTTAGAGCCGTTAGCAGCATCAAGGCGATGATCAAGTAGTTCACCACGTTGGCGATCAGTTTACTCAGCGTCTTCACTCGAGCACGCCGATCCTCAGCTATAGCACTGTTGGTCACTCTGTCGGAAAAGACTTTGATAACCCTTAAGAACACCCAACGCATCACTGCATAGTTGAACAGCACCCAGAACAGCCGAACCGCGGA
>CAZFLA010000005.1:7162-24911 GCA_964519405.1 uncultured bacterium | reverse complement strand
AATCGACGAGTGCCTCAATACGTCCGGAACTTAAGTAGTGGTTAAAATTAAACATGCAAACCTCGCAAAATTCCTTCTACCACGGCAGCCATCGCCGAAACATGTGCAGCCGCGCATATGGAGTGTCATTATCCATTTTATCAATGCACTTTTGGATCGCGGACATATAGATGACAGCGCTCTGGCGTGCCTCTGGTGGGTAGTCGTCGATATGCAGCAGATACTGCGGCAGCGGCGTCTGCTGCTCCTTAAGCCACTGCTGGAAGACATCAAAACTCACCAACCTCAGCAGGCGTTCTGCACTGTGCCCTTCACCGCGTGCCATCGCCTGGCCTTGGCTAAGCGCCTCACCCACCCTCAGACCGCATTCTGGATACAACTGACCAAACAACCAGCTCTCGCGGCATATCAGCGACATCACAGTGCCATCATGGTCAACCTGATGCATGGCGGTCTGCACATGCTCAGCAATAAGCTCCGCGGAAGGCCGATTCTCTGCATCAGACAGTGCCACATCATTAATCGCGCGCAGCAACCAGTAGACATCCCATATTGTATGAGAGCCAGTGGTCATCTGTATCACCTGCAGCCGCAGCGCCTCGGTTGGCTGTCCCGCCTTAAGCATGCAGTGCACCAGAACATGACGGTCGCGGTCACGAATGACTTTGGGCGTGCTCAGTGTTTTAGCGATGTTTAGCAGCGGCTCCACGTCATTCGGGGTATATGCATATGTCATCACCCTATGCAGCTGGCCTAGCGCCCGAACGACGGTGGTGCTTTCGGCTGTGTAGCCAGACGCCTGCGAACAGCTATCCATCTCCTGCAGCCACAGGTCCCAATGCTCCTGAAGGCGCTTCGCCATCGTTACGGCCCGTTGGGCGCAATTCAACGCCTCTTGGTATTGCAGCATGGTCAGTTTTAGCTCAATTTGTCCGCTGATGTTCGTAAACAGTAATTCGAGGGTGGATGGCTCCGACATCACTATGGCTTCGACTTCAGGTTGACCCAACTGCAGTTGCTCGCCAAGACTGCTCTGCCCTAGCCGCGCGCACAGAAGCGTCATATAGGCTCTCAGCCGGTATAGCGCCAAAGCCATGCTTCGAACCGATGTCTCGCTGTGTTGGTAGTAGTCCTCAAGGCTGCGGCATAACGAGCGTAATGCAGCCAGCCGTCCGGAATCGCCATTGGGCAGACGGCAGCGATGCAGGCGCTCGATAAGCCCATCTACGATGTATAAGGGCGCCAGAGCATGACGGCTGCTGGCGATCTGCTGAGTAAGCCTAGTGAATGCGGCCTGCACTTTCGCTTCACTGCTGTGATGGCTCGATTCTACTAGTGACCATAGATAGAGCGCTGAGCTGAAGTCCGAATCGGCTTCCGCGACGAGTGCTCGGCGTTCCTCAAGCTTATTTAGCGAATCAAACAGCTCGATATCGAACAGTGTCACAAGCCGACCGCATGTTTCGTGCTGCCGATTGTGCACGATGTTTGCCACAAAATCCGCTACGACAGTGCCCCAACACTCGTTGGCTTGTACGATATGAACGTGGATCCGATTATGATGAAGCAGATCGTACATACCTATTGACAACAGTCCGTGTCTTACAGCATCTTGCAGCGGACGCAATACATCCCGTTCGATATCTTCTTCATCAGTTGACAAGGTACCATTGGTTGTTCTGCTAGATACCACCACATCGATAGTCTCAACATCGGTATCACGATACAACCTAGACTGTGTTAACCACAAAATATCTTGCAGCAACAGCCGATATGTCTCTTCACGGGCGTTAAGGGAACCAGCACGGCCAACGGCAGTAATATAACGGGGTTTAAACTTTGAGAACCGGTAAAATAAGGCTTCAGCAATCTGTTCGGGGCTCTGTTCACGCGGGAGGCCAGTCTGTTGATATCGCTGACGCAGTTCAGTCATATGGAAATCGGCTCGATCGATGAGTCCAACAGTTTTCGGAAAGCCCTTCATGGTGCTTTCTATCAACTTCTTGTTGTTCGTACCGTAACGATATGGGATTGCGACCCCACTGACAAGCCATTCCTCCTTTTCCGTAAAATCGCCGCTTTCGTCAACAAACAATGTAATATTAGCCACAATACCCTCCCAATCAATACTCAATTCCAGTCGATCATCATGCTGCACGATCAGCACAGAAATGACGCAGACGAATTAACACAGCAGATACGGATAATGCCATCGACTGAGCGGTATTGGTGCTACATACGGCGATTACGCACGATGACATTGGCAGGTACAACATAGTGACCATGTCGAACACCGTGAAGTGCTAAACGGCATGCGATGCGGCCCATAGAAAAGAAGTCATTATTGGTGCTAAGCACCAATGGTAAATCTTGCAGCCCAGCGATATTATCAAACCCAGCTAACGCCAGTTTGCCCTCTATATCTATCCCTTGTTCAGAGGCAACCCGGTAAACATGCTCAGCGCATTGATCGTCAAAACAGATCAACGCCGTCGGTTTGTCGCTCATCTCATTCCATCGTATTAGGTATTCGGTTAATGGTCTAAAAAAACCTTCAAATGAACGAGGGTCAACCACCATCATTTGGTCATCATCTATATGCAGATGGGCAGCTATCATCGCATTTAGATATCCTCGGTATCGGGCTATCACCGCGCCGTTTACCGCAACATCAGCAGCAGGCTTGCAGACCATACAAGATATCCGGGTATGACCGATACTAATCAGTTTCCTCGTCACATCATAACCTAGCTGATAATCATCAATACCAACTGTGGGGTAATCATGATAGCTTAATCCGTTTTGCAGCAGCACCAAAGGAACAGGGTATTGTTCTTTATTCAAGTAGTCGCGGTCAATATCCTTCAGCGCTCGATGAGCAGGGCAAATCACTACCGATTGACAGCCTGCGTTAATTACATGCTGCAGGCATGCTTGTTCCGCTTTTATGCTTTGATTATGCTGCATAGGGATTACAGTGGCAGCACAGTGATCGGCGGCTGCTTGAACTCCTTCATAGATGTGCTTAACCACGTCATTATCAAACGTAGGAATTAGCAGCCCAAGCAATGGAGCTTGAGCAAATGGCGCGGAGCGTTGGATGATCGTCCATTTGCTTCCTTCCCCATTCGTAATAAACTGTCGCGAACTCAGTTCAGCCAACGATTGCATCAGCATCGCACGCGAACAACCAAACTCTTGCTGCATATGGGATAAACGCGGAAGATACTCACACGCGTTATCGTCCGATTTAACGATATACTTAACCCAAATAGCCGCCGCAAGGCGATCTTGTTTATGCCACACTTAATGTGCTCCCCCTGCTGACAACACCAACTGGCAGTAGTATAGTTGCGGGATGGCTTGTTAACCCCGAAGCACGTTCCATGGCGTATCGCGCCGCCATCTCACCCATCATGATGAAATCGGGTTTACTGGTACCAAAAGATGGAGAGAACTGACGGGCAGCCGTTAGGTCATCGTGCCCCAACACCATAAGCTGGCCAGGCACTCGAATACCGTGTTTCAATGCCGCAGAAATTAAGTTCATCGCAGGTTGATCGTTCAGCATGATAATGGCATCTAGGTGATCGGGGTCTTCTTTCCATCGCAATAGATATTCGTCTATACAATCAGAACCAGTTGTCGCCGAATAGTTAACATAATCCACTCGTAGAGAGCCATGCGTGGCCTGCGATTGGAAAAAAGCTGCCTCTGCTCCAGCCAATCTTTGGCATACCACAGGATTGATGTGTTCGGAACGCATCCCGGTGTGCACCAGGTAACCAATGCGCTTTCTGCCGTTGCGAATGAGAGTCATCACCATATCGTATGCCAACAAGAAGTTATCAAAAATGACTTGCGGCCGTTTCTGCTGCACGCAGGCATTGTCAACCAACACGATGGCTTTATCCGCACACTCGCATGTTAGGTAATCATTCGCCGCTTGTTCCATGGTGCGTGAAACCGCATATAACACAAGCGCTTCGCACCCCTCGCTGAACAACCGCATGACCTCTGAGCGCTCAAGTTCATAACTCATCTGCGATTCGGTCAGCATCAAACTCCACCCATTATTTTGTACCGCTGATGATACCCCTTGAAACAAACGCAGAGCTAGTTCCTTATCAGCACTAGGCAATACCATACCCAGGCGGCGGTCTCTTCCGACAACAGACTGCAAATAGCTGCGCTTTATGTAGCAGCCTTTACCCGACTGTATGTCAATCCATCCCTCACTGCGGAGTATATCGAGTGCAGCGCTGATCGTGACAGATGACGACTCGTAATATCTTGAGAGGTATGCTACCGCCGGAAGACGTTCTCCATTTTGAAGGGCGCTGCACTTTATAAAATCCAAAATAATGCGACGTGCAACGCGCTGACAAGCTGGTGGAGCAGTTTCGTTCAATGCTTCATGTCCTCATGTCTATGCATATCGTATTCAATCTCAATAACAATATATAACAAAACAAGCCATGAGTATAGCAAAATGTGCGGAATCGGCTGTAGATTCAACACTCTTGAGAACACTGCTTTATCTTTATATTCCGCACCTAGCCGACCGATATATTCATTATATTCATGTATATATTTAAATATATTAATTATTTTATGTTTTTATATTGATTATTTTAATACATGTGGTAATATCTAAACATAAGGAGGTGCCTATACATGGAATGGAACTCACTCTTGAAAATCATCGGCCAACGAAACATCCGCATTAGAAAAATCGAGCTTGTTGATGACGCCATGAGTATTGACGGCACATGGGAGCTGCCGCCGCTTGCGGCACTCGTTGAATCCGATCAGGTGTTTGTCGCAGCATTTGTGCGATGCCATGGCAACATCAAAGAGATGGAACGCATGTTCGGCATCAGCTACCCCACTGTCAAGAACCGGTTGAATGCTATCGGTACCCAACTGGCTGCATTGGCACCGCAGGTGAACATCCCTGTTGCCAAAGCCGACAGTGATTCCGTGCTGGACGCCTTAAGCCGCGGCGATATCGATGCTGACGAAGCCATCAGAAGGATAAAGCAATGATTCCACCTGTGTTGCTGATCATCAACGTGAAGAACCCAAAACTCAGGTTGTATCTGCCGTTGCCGCTATTACTGCTGTGGCCGATTCTGCTGCCGATACACCTGCTGTTTTCCATGGTGATCGGCTGCATCATTGGCATCAAAAGCCAGCATGAAAAGCTGATACGCGGTATTGAAAGCGCATGGCGCACATTCAGCCTGCCTGCGCAGCTGCGGGGAACGCACATACATATCGCGCAACACGGTCATAACTACACCGTCTCACTTTATTAGTATGTTTCTATCCAGGAGGTAGAAAATGAAGAACGAGCAGCACAGCAAGATCCTCGACCTTCTCGCCGAGGGCAAAATTACTTTCGATCAAGCCCGCGATCTTTTCGACGCAGTGGACAACGCAAAACCTGAAGAACCGCAGACCGCTTCATCGTCATCGGTGAAAGTGAAGGCGCAGTGGTTAAACATCAACGTGGTAGAACACAGTAATGTGGTTGTGGAGATGCGCATCCCACTTAAGCTCATTCGGGCGGGTGTGAAACTCGGTGCTTTGATTCCGCCTGAAGTGATGAAGAAGATGGGTGAGAACCACATCGATTTTGACTTCAGCAACATCAATCCCGATAACATCGAAGAGCTCATTGAAGGCATTAGCGAAATGACCATCAACGTCAGCGATGGTGGTGACGGAGTTCGCATGTGGTGCGAATAGTCTGCAGCTATCTGCATGCATGTGGTATCTACAAGCATATGCCGAATCTCTTTCACGCAGCATTCGGTCATGCCTTTATCGCCTAACCCCCTTTGAGGTTGTTATAATGCCACTAACAATCCGCCAAAGGGGGTTATCATGGCACAGATACTTAACATCGCTAACTTCGGAGCTAAAGTCAACGAAGACTGCGGGCCTGCCTTACGCACAGCCGCAGAAAAAGTCAAACAGCTCAAAACTCCATGTGTGATTCAGATACCTAGCGGCCGTTATTTGCTAAAGAGCGAGCCCAGCTCAAAGCATCAAAATACATTAATGCTAAACGACATGAGCAACGTCACGCTTCAAGGCGTGGCAGGTAAAACAGAGCTCATATTCACTGATCCCCGCGATTGGGGCATACTCGTTCAAAACAGTCAGAACATAACCGTAAAGGACATTATCTTTGACTGTGACCCTCTTCCCTTCAGCCAAGGCAAGGTAACACAGGTTAATTCCAAAGAGGGTTATATGTGCCTGCTGCTGGATGAAGGCTACCCCGATTTCAATCAGCCCTGGTATGCCGAAGCCAAACCGCCATATCAAAATTGGGGATTGTTCTTCGACCCCAAAACACGCACACCCAAGAGCATCACAGGCGATTACTACCCGGTTATTCAATACACCCATCTTGGTGGACGCGAATGGCAGCTCACCACAACACCAGAGCAGCACTGGGTGCTGGACAACGTGCAGAAGGGCGATCTCTACGTGATGCTCGCCCGGTTGGGGCTTAGCGTGCTTCACGCTATTGACAGCAGTAAAGTAGTGTTCAAAAACATCACCATATACAGCTACAGCAGTTTGAATGTGGGCATAGTGGGTGCTAAAGATCAGACAGTTATTGAAAATCTGAACGTCAAAATCCGACCAGGCACCAACCGGTTATTAACAACATGCTCGGACGGTATCCACTGCCAGAGCAACAGGATTGGCCCGCTCATACGCAACTGTCACTTTGAGGGCATGGCTGATGATGCCGTAAATATCTACTGCCCTGCATATGTGGTTTCGGGGCAGCCTTCGCCAAATCAACTTACCTTCAAGATGGGTTGGAGCAACATGAAGGTGGGCGACACCGTTCAGCTGTTCAATGGCAAACAAGGTGCCGTTCATGGACAGGCTCAGGTGACAAACCTCGACCAGCAACCGGGACAGCTCACCATCACGCTGAGCAAGCCTATTGAGGGCGTCGTCTGCGGAGACAGCCATCAGAGTGCCGACACCCTCTTCAACCTGTCTGCCAGCGGAGACGGCTTCGTGATTACCGGCTGCAGCATGAAAGGCCACCGTCGCTTCGCAGCAAACCTAAAGGGGCGCAATGGCAGAATTGAAAACAACCGCATTGATAATACCAATGGCTCTGCCATGACGATCCACAACGACCCAGGGTGGCCAGAGGGACCGATACCCAGCCATCTTGTCATTCGCAACAACACCTTCATCGGAACCGGTAAGGGGCGTTTTTATAACGCAAGCCCGCAGAGCGGCACCATCATCATTGGCTCCATTAACTCTGCTTACGCACCAACACCTACGCCTTATGTAACGGATGTTTTGATAGAGGGCAACACCTTTACCGATTACCCTGGCTGCGCCATATCGCTGCAGGCGTGTTCGCATGTCACTATTCGCAAGAACATCATCAAAACGGAGACATCGAAACCAACCGTTCGCAAAGCGGCGTTGATCCGGGCCGCGCAATGTCAATCACTGACGATAGTCGACAACCAGATGCAAGACCTTCGTCAAGGCGTTACCGCAGCCATCGAACTAGCTAATACCCCCAAGAGCGAAGTTACGATGAAACGCAACACAATACAGCTGCGCAAAGGCACCCCAGAGACTATTTAGGTAAAAAGCAACTCCGCTTTGATGGGCACCAAAGCGGAGTTGAAAAATAGCATCCGTGCGCCGGCCGGAGTGAAGCGACGCCGGCCGTTATTGATATGCCGTGCGGTGCAGGAACCCGCACAGGACGCAGTTCCCGGAGCGTCAGCTCCCGGAATGTAGTCGTGTGGGTGACTAAACCCGCGGCCCAGTCACCGCGAGCCATGGCGATGGGTTCTACTGCTGCGGCGTAAACACCAGCTCCGGTTGATATGGTGCTTTCGCAGTCACTAATTCCAGAATCGCCTTGAAGTCGGCATTATCGGTCTTGCGCTGAGTTTTGTAAAGTTTCATAGCCAATTGCAGCTCCGATTCCGCTTTCGCATAGTTGCCCAAGGCCCAGTATGCAACGCCCGAGTGATAACGGCAGTCATACGAATCTGGATTGGAATCTACCGCTTCCAAGATATATTGAAGTCCATTCCCGAAACTGCCTTGGTGAACCTCTATCCATCCCAGTGTATCTGCGGCTGCCGGGTTATTGTCTGCGTTGTATGAGCTCGCTGCTAAGTCCTCTGCCCTATCCCAGTCGGTATTGTTCAGCACTAAGGCATATGCCAGATTGTTTTGCAGCAGCGAAGCGTTGCCGCGCACATCATGCCCAAGCCTCCAAGCATTCTCAAGGTCAGTTAAACCCTCTTTATATCGCTTAATCGACAACGATGACGTACCTCGTGCTGTGAGCAAAATAATGCGGTTCTCTTTGCTGATATTGTGGTTATTTGCTTCCAGCAGATCACTGGTTATCTGGTTCAGCGTGTTGTAAGCGCTTAGCTTCTCCAAACCGCTTATGGCCACCCGTTGCTTAATGTCACCAGATTTAACACCCAGCCAATCTGCAGTGGTTTCATACAGTTTTTGGCCATCACCATGCTGTGCATATACTGCAGTAAGCTGCCTATCAAGTTGGCTCTGATATAGCTGGTCAACAAAGCCCCAACGGAAAACAACGCTGATGCCATAAATAAGCAATATTAGGTAAATGGCGATTATTTCAATTCGATACTTCTTTTGCATTAAAAAACCTTGTCCAAATTGTGACCAAGAGATCTGGCGATCAATGTGACCGCCACAACGAGGAGATTATATGCGGCATGGATGCCGATATTCCTCCAGATGCTGCCCGACTTGTGGTAGTTCCAGGCAAGCCACATTCCTAGCGGAATAATGACGATGACATTAAGCGGGGCTATGTGAATGCACGCAAATATCACCCCCGATACAACACAAGCCAACATCACATTATTGCTTCGGAACTTCACCGCATTAAACAGCCATCCCCTAAAGAAGAATTCCTCTCCTAACGGAGCTGCAACACACGCCATGATGACAAACGCAACACTTTGCGCATTTGTTTTTATCTGCTGGAAAATGAGGCCTGATTGATTGAGTTGATTGTTAAACTCAACGAATTTCATCATCATGTGCTGCCCAAGAATGAAATAAAGGGAGACATATACTGTGATCGCAAAACATGTCACAACCATACCAGTTGGCAGCCCAATCAGCAAACCGCGAAGCAACTCGCGGCCATTAAACTGATATCCCAATTCACGCCCATGAATACCATAAAGGCGGCAGACAACATAAATCGTCACGAAGATGGCGCCTATATCTTGTCCAATCGACGATGGCATAACCACTCGCCAAAAATCCAGTTTTTGATGCGTACTTGCTGTATGGTCATAAAAAAACACCATGCTGACCGAAGCAAATATCATTGTCACGGTAAACATCAACCAAGCATCACTAAAACTCCATTTTGAGGCACGAATAGGCGATCTGCCGTCACGTAAACGTCGATTATTGATCAAGATAAACGAGACATATATAATAGTCAACAGACCATAGACAAGCCACACAGTCCGCATGAACTCACAAATCTCCCATATGACAGTCAGAATGACCAGTCATTCGTTGATATCATTTTACCGCACTCGCAGTCAAACAAATGTGGCAGATATATCAGCATATGACAACATCAATATTTACCGTAAAATCAGTATAATTATACTAAGGTATATAATCATGCTGCCTCAAGGTCATCGGTGCTGATTAAGCATGGTTATCTTCAGACACTGGCCAGGACGCCACATTTGGAGTGCCATTCTATGAATAGATATTTCGGATACCGCACCATAGTCTTTGCGACTTTAGCTGCAGCCATCATGTGTGTCTGCGCAAACGCGCAAACGCTAAGCCCCAGGCAACCCGTGAATGACCGCATCGGGATTTTCGACATCAAGGGCATTGATGCGCCGCCGTTAGCACCTGAAGTCATTAAACGCACAGAGCAGGTGCTGCCGACGGTTGACGGTACAAAGAAGCCGATGATCATCGAATCCATCCGCATTACCGGCCGGCCTGGTGTCAGGGTGTTCATGTATCTCTGCTATCCTAAGGGTGCCAAAAAACTCCCCGTGCATGTCACGGTGATTAACGAGGGTGTGCGCGCTCCGATAGAAGAGGCACAAGCAGGTCGCTGCGGAGTAATGGTATGCAGCACAGATGCTAAGACCGACCCTAAGCAGATGGTTACGCTAGGCGGGCCTCCGTTCAAGCAGTTCTACACGGCAGACCCAGAAAACAGCTGGTTTTACCACCTTGTCGTCGCACTTCGCCGCTCCATTACCTATATCGGTACCCGTCCCGAGTGCGACATTAATAAGGTCATGGTTTCGGGATACTCACTATCAGGTCAAGCCGTGGGGCTGCTTCATGCCATTGAGAATCGACCGGAATCATTCCTGATCTGGCACGGCACCGGATTCCTTGTTAGCAAACAGGGTGACGAGGTGACGGTTGACTATGTCGGTAAAGCGAACTTCGCGCAGTTCCGCATGTATTCACCATCAGCTTACTGCGAGTACGGTTCTTCACCGATCTATGTCCAGGCATGTGCAAATGACTATCTGGCGAAGTTCAACTCGCTGATATATATGTATTCGCACCTCAGGTGCGTGAAGTATCTAGCGATAGCGCCAAACAGAGCGCACGCTCAAACTAGCAGAAAAGAGCTGGAAGGGTATAATCCGTGGATTTTCCACACCCTATACAACGCTCCACCTATTCCCACTGTGGCGGAAGGTAAGCTATCTGCCGTAAACAGCCGGTTAGTTTATCAGTTTAACTTTACGGCGTCAGAACAGCCTCAATATATCGATGTTTACTATGCTTACGCAACACTGTCTAAACTTGAGGCAAGTGTGTGGCATCGCATTCCTGCAGTAAAACAATCAGATGGCAGCTATAAGGCCAACCTGCCATGTTATGACCCCAATCTCTACATCATGGTGTTTGGCCAAATACAAACTAAGGATGTAGGCACCTCGGCAAACACCCCGCAGATGGTTAAACCATCGTCACTGGGGATATCAGCAGCATATTCGCTGTATCCTAAGATGCTGATTAACGCGGAAAGCGGCGACGACATCTATATTAGCGAACAAGGTAGTGTTGAGCTTGTGGACGATGCGCCAGAGGGTAAGAAGGCCTTCATAGTAACGCCGTTCGTTGACAATACCATACAGCTTTTCAACTTTGAAACGCAGTTGTGGAAGAACCCCACCGAGATCAGTATGATGCTGAAAGGTGATGGTAAGCCCGGCCCCGTTAATGTCTATTTTGCGGCTGATCGTGAATTCTACGACACGACGCCCTACACACTCGTCCCTAGGGGCTCGAACTTTAGCACGGAATGGAAGGAATACAAAATACCCATCAGCGCCATTCCGAACCTATCGACATTCCGGTTCCTAGTGTTTGATTTTAGAACTCGTCCCAACATCAAATTGGGCGTAGATGCCGTTAAGTGGCAATAAAGGGAGGTTTTACATGATATCTCGATGGACCCGTTTCGCAGTGACCGCGGCTCTTTTACTAGGTGTGACCGCTGTGGTATACACACAGCAGATCACCGCGCCGCCTGTTGCCCCGAAGAAGGCAGCTAAAACAGCCGTTTCCGTCACCGCCACAATTACTGCAGTCACCCCTGTGCCCGATCCCGCCCGCGTGAAGCCTTACCTCAATGTGCTCATCGCACAGGAGTGGAAGGTCAAGACCGTAAAGGGTGGAAAAATCGACGGTGTGAAACCCGGAGCGATCATCCGTGTGCTTCGATGGGGCATTTTGAACGGTAAACAAGTGCCGGCAATCAAGAACAGCAAAGCAAAAGCGACTGTTGCGGCTAAACTCAGCCTGTTCAGCGATTACCCGAACCTCAGCCGTGAGTACCAGGTTGACACCTTGCCTGAAAACTACACCGCTCCTGTTATGCTGGAAGTTAAGTAGATTCCGATGATACACAATGGGCGGGGTTTTCCCCGCCCATTGTGTATTCTGAGGATCAGAGGTTTTACAGTTTCAGTCGGTAGCTGATAATCTGGAATGGGCGCAGATTAAGATATAGACCGTTATGCCATACCTCACCGCCTGTATTGTCTTCCAGGATGTTCACCTCGTTTGCGGCCGTGATCGGCAGTGAGCTGGTGAGTGTGCCTTTCTGCTTGGCTCCGCTGGATTCGTAAAGCCGAATAACCAAGTCATCACTATCTTCTGCTTTTTTCACCGTATCAAGCACGATGGTAGAGTTGCTGATTTTGAAGTAGCTCGCTGTGGTCTCAGCAGCAGAACACGCCGTGGCCGTTAACGGCTGGTTGAAGCACATCGCTTCGCGAACCACACCGCCTGTCTGAGGTCCGCCAGCATGCGGATACAACGCATACCGGAACCAGTGTTTGCACATGTCTGCTTGTGGATCAGGCCACTTTGGTGAGCGCAGCAGTGACATCGTCAGCATGCCAGCATGACACGAGTGACCGTATTTGCTGTCGTTTAGCAAAGCCACGCCGAATGTCGGCTCCGAGATATCTGTCCACTTCTGGGCAGGCACCTCAAAACGAGCCCAATCCCATGATGTGTTGTAGTGGGTCGGCCTGCGCAGGTGGCCGTATTGCACTTCATACGTCGCATAATCCGAGTGGACATCCAGCGGGAACTCCACCTTCAGCATCTTGTTGGCTTCGTGCCAGTCCACTGAGGTATTGAAGTCGAGACGGCAAGACTTGGCATCAAGCGATATCACTTGCGTCATGACAGATGCATCACTTAACGCTGTCTCGATCCGCACGCTGCCCCGCAGGCCACCCTGCTCTATCACCGTCATGGATACAGGCACACCAGCCTCGCTGCGGCTGTCGAGATGATAGATGTCTAGATTCCACGCGTCGTAGGCGCGGGGATGGTCCTCAAACATCGCCATCTGGTTGCCGAAAGCGCCCGGCTTAATGAGCTCTCTATCGTTCCGCTTGTCATAGAAGCTGGTGATGCGTGCTAGATCATCCACAACCACTTTGGCTTGGTCATTTTCCAACTCACAGTAACCGTCCGCCATCTTGACTGTAACACGGTCATCAAGCTCGATAACTGGCTTTGATATTGCATATCCCATCGATGGAACCTGCACATAGGCAGGACCGGCAGTGGTATCTACAACACCAGAGCGATCAAATGCCAATGTGTTGATCACCATCAGATTCGGCTGATCTGCCGTCACCACAGCCGCAGCTGTCGGAACAAACGGACGCTCCTCGCTGGGTTCCACAGCGTTTGCCGAATTGGCAGGCACATCAGTCAGCTCAGAAATGAGTTTGCTGCGTAATGCGCAGCCGTCCTGTGCGATTTGCAGATACTGCTTTCTGGTCAGCTCATACACTTCAGGAATTGATGATCCCGGCAGAATGTCGTGGAACTGGTCTATCAGCACGGTCTCCCAGAGGTCATTAATCTGTTGCTGAGGGTAGCATCCCCGCTTGGCGGCATACAGAACGGAAGACAGGAACTCCAAATCGTGCAGCAGCTCTTCGCTGCGTCGATTGTCGCGCTTCACATCCGCATGGGATGTCAAAGTGCCGCGGTGCTCCTCAAAATAGAGTTCACCAACCCACACCGCCGGGTCTTTGATGTCGGCCTTGCAGCGCTCAAAGAATTCGGGGACCGATCGAATTTCGATGTCCGGCAATCCCGGCAGGTCTTTAATCAGTCGATAGCGATTGAGCATCTGAGCTGTCGGAGCGCCGCCCGCATCACCATAGCCGAAGGTCATCAGCGTTTCGTGACCGCGGTCGTGATCGAGGTAGTTATTCATGATGCTCATCACGGATTCCGGCTCAAAAATGAAGCCGCCTGGCGGGAGGTGTGTGAACACCTGGGTGCCGTCGATACCTTCCCACATGAAGGTGGTATTTACCGGACGATTGAACTGATTACCCCACAGCTTAGTGGTGTAGAAGTTGCTGATACCCGAAAGCTGCAATATCTGCGGTAACCCCGCAGGATAACCAAACACATCTGGCTGCCAGAACTCCTTACATGTGATGCCAAACTCCTGGCGGAAGAACCGCTGCCCCCACAGGAACTGCCGCGCCAGCGACTCGCCGGAAGGCAGGTTGCAGTCGGGTTCTATCCACGATCCGCCGATCGGTATAAAGCGTCCCTCCTTCACACGCTTCTGGATCTGCCGCCAGACAGTGGGATACAGGTCGCGCATCCACTTGAACTGAAGCGCCTGCGAGCAGGAATACTTGAACTCAGGATAGTCGTCCATCTGACGGGTCACTGCCGCGAAACCACCCGCGCACTTGCGTTTGGTTTCATCAACAGGCCACAACCAGGCGGTGTCGATATGCGCATCGCCAACTGCAGAGACCTTAAATGGGTGCCCTGGCTGTTTCGTATTGAAGTACCGATCACCAGCCGCAATAGCTTCTGCCCAGGTCGATCGATCGTTCGGATTGCAGCACTGCACCATTTCGTATGCCGCCGACAATGCGGCTGCTTGCTGTGAGCTGCCCCCTGGCAGTGACTTGTAAAGATTAATCAGCAGCTCTAAACGCAGCGTGAGGTCCCAAGCCTGCCGATCAAACCTAACAAGTCGAACGCGATGCAGTTTGAACTCGCGCACTTCTTGCGATCCCACAAACGGCTGGGTGAGATATCCCCAGTAGGCACAGCATGCCATCTCTGCTACGAGCTTGACGGTTTGCCCGCCGTTTGCATGATGAGTAATCATGCAGAATGGCCTGATATTATCTGATGCGCCAGGCCACGACGAGTTGACGATACTTTGAACAACAGCACCATCTTGCCAGATCAACGCCTCGGCGTCATTCTCGAAGATGAGCGCTAACTCGTCGCCATCCCAACTCTCAGGGATCTGTGCTTCAATCTGAAACCAGTGGTGGCTCCACATATCTGAAAACACTTCGCCTTCGTGCACTTCGCGGAATGGGCCTTTCATCGCCTCTTCGTATGATACATGCCCTTTCGGTGAGGTCACACGCATCGACACCGGTATGGTCTCACGATAACGCAGATCCTTAAGCGAAGCCGTAAACTGTTGGATATACTCGTATGAAATTCCAGGATGTTTTAACATGCTATCTGCTTCCTTGATGACTTGGGCTGTCACCACTCATCACGTCTTTTGATATAACAACACGGCTAACGCCCACACTGCCCTTTACAGCGCCAAACCGCAGCCGTAAGCCGTTGATTCTGCCCTTCCAGGCAGGCTGATCTGACATATCTATTGCGTAACTCTTCCACCATGGTGTCATGATGTTAAACGGGTAACTATCACGGCTCATCGCGCGGATTTTCACCGACTTCGCGTGCCACGTTACCCCGCCGTCAGTGGAGAACTCCACGGTGAGTTTAGCATCTGTTGTGCTATTTCTCATGGTGACACTCAGCGTATTATATCCGCCAGTGACATCGACATCGATGTCCTTCCTTTCGATATACGCATTTGCTCCGATGATCTCCGCATAACCCACAGAATAGGCCTTATATTGGTAATCGCCGATGCCATTGCTGGCGGTCCAGCTTTGCTCCAGCTTATTCCAGTCGCCGGAAAACCTCATGTCACCCCCAGCGGCTATCTGGTTATAGCTGACCTCAGAAATGGGCCGCGGTTTGGATTCATACCGGTAAACCATCAACTCATCAACCCACACCGTACCGATCGCTTTGAAGCCCATGGTTCCCGAACGATAGCTTGCGTCGACTACGGTATCCACCAGTTGTTCATCCATGTATGTTTTGAGCATGTCGCCATCGGGTTCAATGCGTATGCGATGCCACATGTGCACGTCGAAGTCAGGTAAGTCTACCCGTTTAATAACTGTATCTTTTGTGTTCTGCCGCTTCATGGCAGTCAACCCACCACTGGCAAATCGCCATACATACCCACTGCGGTTTGCAGTGTAAAACAGCACATCGGTTTGACCTTTGATATAGAAGTTCACAATATATTTCGTTCCGCTGTATCTGCTTGTCACGGCCGCACCTGGCAGCAACTTCAGGTGGCTGTCTGCAACTGAGGTGCCGACACTCTTCGTAAAATCCGATAAATCACTGTCGTCGAAGGTGGCTCCAATATCAGCAGTGGTCGATATAAATCCTTGAGCATCGATCCTGTCTGACGGTAAGTGGTTTATCATCACTTTACTGCCGGTCTCTGTGAAATAGAAATATGGTACGGTGCCGGGTTGACCGACATCTATGCAGTTGCTGACAGTGATACGCGGGTGTTCAACCTTGCGATCTGAGTTGACGATGAAAGTAGACTGCGCTGTGATATCACGGCGTCCATTGTTGATAGACAGACTGTTGCTGATGATGTTTCCCGACGAATGCCCAGAGCCGTCATTATGCAGCAGAAATGGACCATCATTATCGTGAACATAGCACTGGTCAATCACACAGTCGGTGTTGTTTTCCTCCCAGTCGATACCGCAAGCATCGTAGGCTTGCCCGCCGTTGGTGGTATAGGCCACTTCGCAGTTCTGTATCAAACAGTTCTTGGTGTTCTGCACCAGTATGCCGCATGATCCCGGCACAAAACTACGCCGGCCGGTATTGATGAACTTCGAGTTCTTCACCGTGATGCGGCCGTCTATCTTGTTGAAATCAGCGTATGTTTCACAGCTATATAACATCAAGCCTTGAATGGCGGAGTTATAGGCTTGGAAGTTTTCGATGTTCACCATGCTGCCCACAATCTCGGCGGGCGAGTCGCAGTTGTTGGTCGTGACGTTGCGGATGTCCACATGGTTAGCAAAACGCAGCCACATACCCCAAGCCAGCGGAGCACCTTCGGCGTTTCTTTTATCCACATCAAACAAGGCGTTGATCGTGATGTTTGAGAAATTACAGTTTGCTATCTGCAGCCCATCGAATGCGTCCTCCAGCGAGTTCTTGAAGCTCGAGATGCCCAGATTGTATCCATCGACATCAATACTGCGTAAGCGATAACCTGAGCGTGTCTGTGGCCGCGACAGCGAGATGGCCGGCCGGTCTTTACCGCCATCCTTGAATAATGGGTTTGGGCCATCGCCATATGCATCAACCGTAATCCACTGACCAGATCGCGCTTCTCCGCTGCCGCTTGGCGCCAGATGAGCATTGATGAACACATCGCCGCGGCGGAACAGCACGTTGTCACCTGGTTTCAAGCTCAGCTTGTTCACCGGCAGCACCGTTCTAAACGCCGATTTGGCACTTAAGCCATCATTACCGTCATTGCCTTGAGAGGCACTCACATAGTAGCTCGTTCCTGAGCCCAAGTCGGTTGGCATGCCATTGCGTGTCACCACACCATTAGGCTTAGGGAAGCCCATCTTGGCGATGTCTTCTGCGGCCAATGAGGAGTTGGTTGCTGCCGCCAGCAGCAGCGCCGCGTATGAGGCAAGCAGTATCGGTCTTGCATGGATCATTTCTATATACCCTCGCTTGCTAGACCGGTCTAGCAAGCCTTTCAGAATAAGTCGTATCAATGAACTCACTGATACGACTTAAGGTTTTACACCACGCGGTGTTTACTAGTTATATTTCGACAAAAGTGTTTTACCTTGCTTCGCACTCTTGTCTGCCAGGTCAAGAATATGGATAGGCCTTCGTGCCAATCTTGGTGTGATGATCAGCGGTTCGTCTTTTGTGAGATGATCCGCGATGTTTTGATACAATCTCCAACCTTCGCCTGGAGGGTTTGCCCCACGGCGCACAA
>CAZFLA010000005.1:0-7152 GCA_964519405.1 uncultured bacterium | reverse complement strand
CGATAGTTTCGCCCTTCTCGTTGCGTGTGATGATCTCGTATCCACCGTGATCCATGATATATGTGCCCTGGGTACCGGTGATCTCCAAGATCCCGCGCTTAGGATTAGAATCGATCTGGCTGATGGTTAATGTCAGCCATTGGCCATTGCTGAACCGCACGATAGCTTGTCCTTCGTCTTCGTTAGTATCCTTACCCCATTTGGTTTTGGGCGCCCAGTATCCGTTTTTCGCAAAACCCGTGATTTCCATCATGTTGCCGTCAATTAACTGAAGGCTGTATTCAAGAAGGTGAACACCCCAGTCATACATAATTCCGCCAGATATCGACTTACTGCTTCGCCACCAATCACCTGGCTGACCATATCCACCCATATGAGCTTCAATGCGAACAACCTCGCCAATGGCTCCGCCGCGGATTTCTTCCACAGCCTTCATGATGCATCCATCCCAGTGACGGTTATGATAGGTGCTGAGCACAACATTATTCAGCATCGCCGTGTCGATCATATGATCGCACTCGGTGGTGTTGATCGCTAACGGCTTCTCGCACACAACATGCTTACCCGCTCGCAAACACTGCATTGCCAGTTTGGCGTGCGTATTATGAGGGGTGATAATGGCTACCAAATCAACGCTTGACTTACTAAGCATCGCGCCAACGTTAGGATAGGCAATAATACCCGGAAAATCTTTCTTTGCTTGTTTTCGTAATTCGGAACTTAACTCAACCACCGCCACTGGGACCATCCCGGCTTTGGCCATTTCGTTAAGGTGAGCGCGTCCCATTGAAAAAGCACCGCTGTATCCTACAACACCAACTTTAATCTGATCAGCACTTGCGTATCTCGGCATAACTAATTCACCTCGTGATATTTGGTGGTTTCATCCATGCTATTTTAACCCTATACTCTGCAATTCCCTGCACAATTTACGATATTTCATGGAATTCGCATATATATTACGAAAAAATGGCAGACGCAGCACCGAAATAACGTCATCATGTTGTTTCATCGGCATCGAAACGGCTTCATCCAATGCAGACTTTTCGCATCTCAGAAGCGGCATATGCCATGTTTTCCAGCGACACATCCGGCGGTATCAGGTGATCGAACCCCGGCACATAACGGCCCAATGACATCGTCCGAGCCGCTTTCTCAATCTCACGATCAACTGCACTTTTGTCTTGAGCGAGAGCGCGTTTATCCAGCCCGCCTAACATACCCATATTAGGGTGTTGCTTGCGAAGTTGGTAGATGTCGTTACCGGCTTGAACCTCAAAAGGAAACATCATGTTCACGCCATGTTTTTGGAAGATCGGCAGCAGTTCGCTGCAGTCGCCGTCTGTATCCACATCCATGATGCGGATACCATGTTCCACCGCAAATGCCTTGATGCGGTCATAACAGGGCATCATGAACCTCTCCACCATACGAGGGCTGATCAGCGAGCCCTGCCGGCCGCTCATGTCTTCCCAGATATGGATGACATCAATCTGCATATGCTTCGCGGCTTCACCCCACAGGAAGAGCCACATGCTGGTCAGGTGTTCCATCATGTCCTGAACCATTTCTGGCTCATCATAGAATGCGATAAGCAGGTTTTCCACGCCCATCAGGTCGCGAGGCGAACCAAACACACCCCAGGGGAAGTCACCTACCTGAAGCGCCTCGCCGGTCTGCTCAAAACTGCGCTTTACTTCATCCCAGTTGCATACTATGCGGCTCATATCACCGATCTGCAGACGCTCAGCCTTCAGCTTCTGCCAATCAACAGGTGTTTTCACGGGGTAATCTAGAAACTCGGGGATGCTTCCGCCGTCTTTGCGTCCGCGCTGGGTAACTCCCCTCGCGTCACGCCACACAATGCGGTTTTCAGTTTCCTCCAGCACCTCTGTAGGAAACTCAGGATACATCCCGTAGATAAAAGGGATAGAACGGCAGCTTGGCTCATATCCAAAGGCTTCAGCATAGTTGAAGTTCGGATCGCCAGATTCCTGCTGCCAGCGCTGCAGAGTTTCACCCCACGGATGCCAGCCGATACCTGCACCGAACGGAACGTGATCTATAGGTTCACCGAGCAGGCACTTAACAAACCGCTCACCGGGTTTCATTATTTCCAACGCAAAACTCCTGCAGCATCTATGATAAGGTGTCCTCTGCTGCCGTAAGAAATCTCCGGCAGCAGAGGCATCGGTATCTATTTACCGTATTTCAGGTTAATATACTCGCGGCAGTTCAGCATATCCTTCAATGCCTCTTCAGCCGTGGTCAGCGGAGCGATTTCGCCGCGTACGGCGCGGCAGAAGTTCATGGCTTGCTGTCGCATCGCACTGACGGTCGGCATCACTGGGCGCACCGCTTCAGGGGTGGCGCCATTACCTGGATCGCGGAAGAATTCCACTGTGCCAGCGCGGTTAATGGAGACCGGCGCAGGCAGGTTCACTTTGACATATCCATGCTCAAAGCAAACGAGATACTCTTCCTGCCAGTCGATACTGGTCTGGTATGGGGTCATCTCGATGGTGCCGCATACGCCGTTATCGCCCTGAACCGCCAACAGCACGCCCGTGGGATCAGCGTAGGTGACGTGGTAGTCTGCGCCAAGCAGATGCCGCATCATGTTGATCTGGTGAACATAGTAGTTCACGAACTCCCAGTACCGCTGGAAGGTATCTTTATCCATTTCGGTGTCTGCAGGGTCACAATCCAACGCAGGCATGGAGTCGTTGCCGTTGACCATGTCGAAAAAGCCGTTAGCTACCCAGTCACCGGCGGGCATCAGCAGTCGAACATACTTCAATGCGCCAAGTTCGCCAGATTCGTTCAGCTTATCGATCTCCGCTTTCGCGGCCATGGTTGCGGGGTCGCTTCTCTTGTGATATCCCACCATATGCCAGCTCTTGCTTCCGGCAAGCGTCGTCAGCAGCTTTTCGCCGACGGCTACATTACCTGCCAAAGGCTTTTCGGTAAACACAGGGATACCAGCAGCATAGAGCTCCGGCAGAACCACACCATGCCGGGTGAACTGCTGAGCAGCCACTAGCGCGTCGAGTTCTTCATTGGCCAGCATTTCGGCGGTATCGGTGTATACTTTTGGCACACCATATTTGGAGGCGACGAGTTTGCCGTGGTTTGGACGCACCTCTGAAATAGCCACCACCTCGCAGTAGTCGGGCAGTGTTGCGTAGTTGCGCAGGTGAGAGCACTGGCCCATACCGCCAACGCCAACGAATCCGATTTTAACTTTCTCCATTTTAGGCTAGCCTCCTATGTTTTCAGCGCCAAGATTTCGGAAGAGGTAGAGTCCCTCTTTGCCAGGGGCAATGATATCCAGCAGACCATCGTTGCTGCCGTCGATATCGCACACCTGGAAGTAGATACCGGTACCACTGTGGTTTGGCACGGGGCCGTAATCAACAACTTGTTTGGCGAAGCCTTCGCCATGCCACTTGAAGATATACAAACCGACCATATCATCTTCGCCGGGCTCATGGCCGCAGTGTGCTCGGTGTCGGCATCCAGAGATGATCTCCATCTCGCCATCGCCGTCCACATCAGCCCAGATCATGTCGTGATACTGGCTGAAGAAGGGGTCAATCTGGTGAGGCGTCCAGACACGTTTGCCGTATGGATCGGTGTAACTGGTGTAGTAGCGCAGACCGTAGTTATGGGCTTGACCCACCACGATCTCATTCTTGCCATCGCCATTCACATCCACAATCAGCATCGGCACGCTTAACATCACACCTAGGTCGAACTCAGCATGGAACTCCCAGGGGTCGTTCAGCGGGCATCCCGTTGGCTTATAGTAGCCATTCTGAAGCACCAGGCACCCTACGCCATCATTATCGATATCGCCGAAACCAAGTCCATGCCCCTGAGGCTGCTCACTGATGACGATCTTTGTGAAGCTGCCTGCAGGCTTACCATCGGCATCACGCTCCAGTTTGTAAGCGCACAGTGGGTGGCCTGGGCAGTTCGGCACGATCTCCAGTTCGCCGTCGCCATCGATATCCCATGCGCGTGTGGTTTCGATGTTGCCTGTGACGGCAATTTCGTGTGTAATCCACTCTTTGTTGGCATCACCTTTGGGGTTCTCACGCCAGACAAGCTTGCCGCCCCACCATCCGCCGGTGATGACATCTAGATAGCCGTTGCCGTTAACATCCATGGTAATGGTGCTAAAATCATCGTAATACTCACCTTCAGCCAAAACATCGCACACTTTGTGCTTAGTCCAGTTTGGTGCTTTATACCAGTAACCGCCGCTAAGAATGTCGAGTTGACCATCATTATCAACATCAAACACTCCAGCACTTTCGAAGGCTTCATCGGATATCTTGATTTTCTGCCACTGCAGTCGTCGAGTCAGCATGAAAAGGTACCTCCATAGGGAATTTCAAGCGCATATCGTCATAAGTATAGCGACGGAGGGGATTTGGATGTATGGAAAGTTGCACAACGAATATGGAGGAAATTGCTCAATTAGTGATATCAACGTGAATGGCGTAGGGGTGTCCCCCTGTGGGCACCCGTGATGCCATTAAAAAATTAGGGTAGGCACTGAAGCCTACCCCAACGGTTATGATGGTTACAGGTTATTCCGATTTTGGCGGGCGGGTCATCAGTTCAAACACCGCCTGATGGATGTTCACGCGGTTATCAACCACGTTGCGCACGACCTGACAGAGGGGCATTTCAACCTCGCATCGGGCGGCTAGCTCGCACACCGCATAGCTGGTCGGCACACCTTCGGCAACTTGCCGAAGCTGCTGCAGCGCGCGGTAGAGATCCAGCCCTTCAGCTAGATAATGTCCTACTCTGTAGTTGCGGCTTAATGTGCTGCTTGCAGTTGCCACGAGGTCGCCCACACCAGCCAAGCCGATGAAGGTTCGCTCCTGAGCACCCTGGGCAATTCCCAGCCGGGTCATCTCAGCCAAACCGCGGGTGATAAGCACAGCCTTGGTGTTGTCACCAAAGCCCAGTCCGTCGCTGATGCCGGCAGCAATAGCAAACACGTTCTTCACAGCTCCGCTGAGCTCTACACCGATGACATCAGGGTTGGTATACACCCTGAAGTTGTCATTCATCAGCAGATTTTGGGTAGCTTTCGCGGCCTCCAAACTGCGGCTTGCGGCAACTGTAGCAGACGGAGCCTCCCGGGCCAGCTCAAGCGCCAAGTTTGGACCAGAGAGTGCCACGATGGCGCGAATTTGCTGTCCGATCACCGCATCGATAGCCTCTGATGGGCGTTTGCCTTCGTCAGTCAACCCTTTCGCCGCGCTTACGATGATGGGGTTGTTCTTAAGATGCGGCAGGCACTCGTTAGCCACGTCGGTAATGCCCACAACGGGCACCGCAAAGATAATCTGTTCACAGCCTTCAATCGCTTCAGGAATGCTCTTAACAACACGGATGGTGTCGGGAAAGGCATAACCCGCCAGATACCGGCTGTTTTCGCGCTCCCGCTGAAGTGTCTCTGCGTGATCGGGGTTACGATCCCACAGATTCACCTCAACGCCCATTTTGGCCAAATGAATGGCGAGGGCGGTTCCCCAGGAACCCGCCCCCAAGATGCCAGTATGCATCACTAAGCCCCGAACTTCTCTTGGATGTTCATGGCACTCGTCAGCATATTCACGAGGTGCTTACCGCTGAATCTGTTCAGCCCACCCTTTTGTGCGGCTCGCTCGCCAAACGAGGTGACGTCGTCGGTTAGCACTTCTGGGCCGTAAAGCACCAATGGCACAGGCTCGCCGGTATGGTCGCCATAGCTGCAGGATGTGGTATGGTCAGCAGTAACAGCGAGGAATGTTTCGCTGCCCATCTTCTCCACAAGCATACCAACCATCTCATCGATCTTTTCGATGATAGCCACTTTGGCTGTTGGGTTACCATCATGAGCTGCAACGTCTGGTCCCTTGACGTTGCACAACACGAAGTTGTGGTCTTCTAGAGCTTTCAGCACTGTTTGCCCCATGGACAATACATCGCTGTCAAGACCACCTGTAGCACCTGGCGCATCTAGCAGATCCAAGCCGACAAAGTCAGCGATACCCTTGATGAGGCCGGTTTCGGCAACACAGGCACCATGAAGCAGGTTCTTTTCGTTGAAGCTTGGGATATTCGGTGCTTGACCAGCTCCACGAGGAAGAATGATGTTCGCTGGGTTTAGACCCTGAGCTTTGCGCTCGACATTAACGGGATGGGCATCGAGTTTTTCGTAGCTCATCTTGATGAAGGCATTTAGAATGCGTGCAGTCTTCTCACCTGCTGCGTCGCCAGCGTTTTGAGCTTTAACTTCAAGAACCTTCTGCCCAGTTACGTGAGGGTCACTGTCGGTTACCATTGCGTTTAGGCCTGGTCCGCGCAGAACGAGTGCGCAGCGGTGAGCAACGCTCTCTTTGAATAGAATCTGAATATCCTCAATCATCACGCCGTTGATAACAGCAGCAAGTTGATCTGTCCCCACTTCGATGCGTCCTGCACGGCGGTCGGTAATATTCATGTCAGCTTCCACGGTGCTGAAGTTACAGCGGAAAGCCACATCACCCGGCTTCACGCTAAGGCCAATACCAGATGCTTCGAAAGGACCGCGGCCGGTGTAAACTTCATACGGATCAAACCCTAATACAGCCAGATGGCCTGTATCGGAGCCAACACGCACTCCAGGAGCGATGAGATCCATCAGGCCGCTAACACCCTTGGCAGCCATGGCGTCCAAGTTGGGGGTCTTCGCAGCTTCCAGCGGTGTTTTACCGCCTAGTTCGGCACATGGGCGGTCGCCCATACCATCGCCGATTAAAATCACTGCTTTGCGATTGTTATCTGCAGACATTTATTTACTCCTTAAAGCGGCTTACCGCCGCCGATGGTACTTCGTCAATTACATATTACCTGATGGTAAGTCAAGCGTAGAAATGCTGTCTGCCAAAACTTCCAATGGTGCTGCTCATCAGAGCCCGGACATACTGAGTAAGGTGGCAGCATTGGTGGCACAAGACACTTGTGAAGTGGCAATCATGCGCCGGCCGGAGTGAAGCGACGCCGGCCGGTATTGGTAAGCCGCGCGGTGCAGGAACCCGCACGAGTCGAAGTTCCCGGAGCGTCAGCTCCCGGAACGCAGACGGGTGGGTGACTAAACCCGCGGCA
>CAZFLA010000004.1:29647-74737 GCA_964519405.1 uncultured bacterium | reverse complement strand
GCTGTTTTGTTTATGGTTATCCCAAGACCGCCATCACTGGGTTTACACGTTCTGCACATCAAGGGTATCTACAAGTTGCTTCGGAACTGGGAATACCAGGACTATTGCTGTGGTTGTGTGTTGGCGCAGGGTGTGTGATAGCTGTATTACGCCCTCAGAACACATCGCTGCCGCAGGAACTGCGCGGGGCGATGGCAGCGGGGATTGTCGCAAGTGCTGTCCATGGAATCATCGATTCTGACTGGCAGGTTTACGCAGTGATCATCACCTTTGCGGTATTGTTGGGGCTGTGTTGGTCAGATGATACGGAAAGCAAACCTCGGTCTTCGGCGATATTTAAAACCGTCGGGATACTCGCGTTAGTGTGTGCGTCATGGGTGTCGCTTCAAGCCGTTTATGCTCAACTGGCACAATATCAGTTGATGTCGGGTGATTTCACCAACGCGGAGAAATCGAACAATACAGTGCTGGCGTTGTGTCCTTTCGATGGTGATGCATTATTAGGCAACGCCATGATCTCAGCAGCGAGTGATCGTGCATCAGCACGCGAGCTGCAGCATCAGCTGGATGCAGCATGTCAGGCGATGCCTTCTCCACGCAGTTTCATGATGGCTGCAAGATCGGTGGAAACATCCCAAGACCCGTCTATACAAGCCCTCGCAGACAAATACTACAAGCAACTCATCGAAGTTGATCCCACAGCACCTAGAGGGTATGTTCGTTATGGTGCATATCTTGAGAAACGAGATATCAACAGAGCTAAAGTGGTTTATGCTAAGCTGGCAGCGCTCGATAAATCGCCGTCTGGTCAGATCAGGGCTGTGCCTGAGATTCCTGAGACTGATTACGCCTTTGGATACGGGGGCCTAGCCCGTATCGCTGTGATGCAGAACGACATCAAGACTGCTCACACAAACTACCTGGAAGCACTAAGCATCATAAACGCAGACCATGAAGCGCGGGCAAAAGATGCCAATATGAGTGCCGCAAAGCCTAGAGAGCTGTCCAGTCAGCTTGATCTTTTGGAGGCCGAGGCTAAAGCGTGGCTATCACACGATGAATAACGGCCATGATATACATCATGACCGCTTCATAATTCTCTAAATAATACGAGCGATGCTTTAGTAATGAATGATTGAGTAAGTGTCGTAGCTGGTGAGGCGATCGCGACCTGACAGCGCATCGAGTTCGATCATGAAGGCTAGACCAACGACTTCTGCTCCAGACATCTCTACGAGGTTGGCAGCTGCTTGTGCTGTGCCCCCTGTCGCGAGTAAGTCATCTACGATCAGCACATTTTGACCAGGTTCTACCGCATCGGTATGCATCTCTATTTCCGCAGTGCCATACTCTAGGCTATACTGCTGTGAATATGTCGTGCAAGGCAGTTTACCTTTCTTGCGGATGGGAACAAACGGCACTTCCAGCTCATGAGCCAACGCGACCCCAAAGATAAAACCACGGCTCTCAATACCGGCGATGACCTCAACCATACGCTGTTTGGCGTAGTGAGACATCAGGGTAATGACCTCTTTAAAGGCAACAGGGTCCTGTAATACAGGTGTGATATCGCGAAAGAGAATGCCGGGTGCCGGAAAGTCCGGGATAGTGCGGATCAGGCTTGATGCGTATAAGTTACTCAACAGTGTGCTCCTGTGGGGGTTGCATTTAGATCACTGACCAACAATAGCACCCTCGAGTGCGTGTTGGCATGAACAACTGCGCTCAATGGGTGTGTTCTCGATAATATCGGTGATGACTTGCTTGATATGGTGGAGGTTGTCGTTGAACACACGGCCAACGTCGTTAAAAGTCACTGGTGCGACATCGCCTTCGGCGACCAAACCACAGTCGTAGTCGGTGACTAGTCCGATTGCGACGATGCACATACAGAGTTCGTTAGCGAGAGTGACCTCTGGATAGGCTGTCATTGAGATGGTGTGCCATCCTTGGCTGGTGAAGAATGTGCTTTCGGCAGAGCTGCTAAATCTTGGTCCATTGATGACCACCATGGTACCGCGATGATGACATGTGACTCCTCGGGCCTCAACGGCAGATACCGCGACTTTCCGCAGCTCATCACAATAGGGATCAGCACTGCTGACATGGCATACTGTGGGACCATCATAGAAGGTGTCATGTCTGCCGTGAGTTCTATCGTAAAACTGATCTACGATGACGAAGTCACCGGGATGGATATTCGACTGCAGGCTTCCGCATGCACACGGGCTGATGATTCGTGTGGCACCTAGCTGCTTCATTGCCCACAGATTTGCTCTGTAGTTAATGGCATGGGGTGGAACTGTGTGGTGATTACCATGCCGAGGTAGGAATGCAACCATTTTACCAGCGACTTCAGAAACAGTAATATCTGCCGATGGAGCACCATATGGGGTGTCCATAGATATCGACTGAGCATCGTTAAACAACGAATATAACCCTGATCCGCCAAATACTCCAAAGTCAACATGCGGCCATTGCATTCAGAAAACCACCTCCACAGAGTAACATAGTATATGGGTGAATCCATCCATTCATTATTGTAACCTGAGAAGGGAAATATACCGATGAGCTTTGATGTTTTCGGCATGTGTAATGCACTTATAGATCTGCAAGCGCCTGTTACCAATGAATTGCTTCAAGAACTTAATGTAAATAAAAACACAATGCAATTAGTTGATGATGAACGTAATGAGCTGGTTCTGGAGCGTATTGGCAGCCTGATCACCAATGTTGAGGCCGGAGGATCAGGTGCGAATACCATGATAGGCATTGCGCAGATGGGCGGCACCGGTATATTTGCCAGCAGTGTCGGCGACGATGAAATGGGGGAGCGTTACGTCGCAGGACTTGAGAAAAAACATGTATCCCCTAGTATCACGAAGAAAGAAGGGCATACAGGCACTTCAATCATACTCATCACTCCTGATGCAGAAAGAACCATGCTCACCTGCTTAGGTGCTAGCCGTGACATGACAGAAGCTGACGTAGATATCGCTCGGTTACGACGCAGCAGAACACTGTATATCACAGGATATATGTGGGATACACCACACCAGAAATCTGCGGTGAGATGCGCCATGGAGACCGCTAAAGAACACGGTATCAAGGTGGCCTTCAGTTTGGCGGATCCCTTCTGTGTTGTACGCCATAAGGCAGACTTTGAGTATCTAGTGAAAAACTATGTCGATATACTCATCGGCAATGGTGATGAAATGCGCAGTTTAACGGAGCATACAGATCCATTGGATGCTGTTGACGAGTTAGCCCAGGGAAGCCGCATTGTTGCCGCTACACTTGGTGCATCGGGTTCTATGTTGGCAGCTAGAGGTCAACGAGTGCGGATTATGGCAAGGGAAGTGAAAGCCGTGGATACCACTGGAGCCGGTGATATGTTTGCTGCTGGTTTGTTATATGGGCTCGCAAGAGGCTTCGATCTTGACCAATGCGGTGATATTGCCAGTTATGCTGCTGGCGAAGTAGTTTCGCAGTTAGGGCCACGTATAGATAAGCTCAATATCGCTCATTTGGTGTAACCATGAAGTTGCTTGCAGTCATCATCTTGACGCTCTTCGTGTTCGGTAATGCTTGTGTTCAAGGTCAGACCTTGACAGAACCAGAAACGGAGACCGAGCAAAAAGCATCGTTGGCTCCGCTGTTAAGCCTAGCCGAACAAGGCGATGTGGAAGGAGTGCGTAAGCAGCTTAGTGACGGTGTTGATATTGATGTGCGTGACCAGGCTGGCTGCACACCATTGTGGCTTGCTGCATCGGCTGGGCAAACCGATGTGATGCGTATACTGCTAGGGCGTAAAGCAAATATCAACGCCGTTAATGAAAACAAAATGACTCCACTTCATATAGCCGCGTTACAAGGCCAGGTTGACGCTGTCAAGTTGTTATTGCAGTTTCGGGCGAACCAGTGGCTGACTTCATCCATGGGTATCTATCCTGTTCATTATGCAGCGATGTCAGGCGATATCAATACTTTGCGGGCATTGGCATCAACCAAGAAGTCATTTACTCTACGTAGTACCCGCGGATATTATCTGCTTCATTTTGCGGTGATGAGCAACAAAGAGAGTGTCGTCGCATGGCTGCTGGAACATGGAGCAGCCGTCGATGCCATGGGAGACGATGGGCTAACAGCGCTAAATCGAACAGCAAGACTGAGCAGCACAAAGATCGCAGAGATGTTGATAGACAAAGGTGCAAAGCTCAACCGTGTTGTGTCATATGGCGAAACACCGCTCTATTCCGCATGTTATGAGGGAAACATCCCACTCGCTAAATTGCTATTGTCACATGGTGCCGATGCTTCACTAATTCAAGCAAATGGCAGAACCGCGCTATTTGGAGCTGTGGAGTCGGACAAGCTTGATGTCGTCAAGTTGATGTTGGAGAGCGGCTGTTCAGTAAATGTGAGAGACAATGCAGGAATAACGCCGCTGCATATGGCTGTATACACAAGTGATCTGTCACTCGTGCAGCTTCTGGTTGCTGAAAATGCTAACATAGACGTTCCCAATTTAAGCGGCCATACACCGCTGTATTCAGCGTTAATGCATCGTATGCAGCCGATTGCACAGTTCTTGATAGATAAGGGCGCAGACGTGAATAAAATCGACAGCTCTGGATACTCGTTTCTACACAGAGCTGCTCAAGATAATCGTGTGGATGTAGCTAATATCTTGATAGCCTGTGGCGCAAAAGTCAATGCGAAGATAAGTAAGTCCGGTATCACACCGCTATATAGTGCTGTGATCGAGAGTTCAGATGACATGGTCGAATTGTTGCTTCAATCGGGTGCAGACCCCAATACGGCAATTAGTGACGGCTCAACCCCGCTGCACGCTGCGGCAGCAAAAGGGGAGCTGGGTATCTGCCAGCTTCTAGTTGCTCATGGAGCCAACCCTAGGCTCAAAGACAAGAACGGGATGAATGCGTATGACATCGCAACTAAGGTGAGGGATAAGGCGACACAGGAGTATTTAAAAAGCGTGGAAACTGAAAATACAATGGAGTAAGTGGCGCGCCCAAAGGGACTCGAACCCCCGACCTCTAGGTCCGCAACCTAGCGCTCTATCCGCTGAGCTATGGGCGCGCGTGCCTTCGATAGTATACCCTGATAGCCGAGTTTGTGCAACCGAAGGGCTGCAGCACAAGCATCGCGACGATGAGCTTCCATCAGAGGTGTGAGCGGAATATGACCTCCAGCAGAAATATACATTCTGCTGGAGGCTTTGAGATGACTATGGAGTGTATGGGGAGACGAAATGGTATTCGCCGCTGCCTATAGTCACCAGCAGCTGCCCATCTTGAATTGTGGCATCTTTGACACCATCTGCTTTGTTAAGCGGATTACCAGATTCAGTAACAGCCCCGGTATCTTTTGTGGGCAGATAAACAGTAGCTGTAGTGTTGGCAGGTATAGTGACATCGATCACGAACTTACGGCCTTCTAGCCGCCAAGAAGCACCGACCTCGCCATATATACAGTCATAAGACCCCTTAACATAACTAATTGTGCCGCCAGGTACAGGGCGTATGGCTATGCGTTTGAAGCCTGGAACCGACATATCGATACCGACCATTCGGTTCATGATCCATTCACCGCAGCTTCCATATGCATAGTGGTTGAAGGAGTTCATACCGACATTGCCGAATCCTTGTTCTTTGGTCCAGCTATTCCATCTTTCCCATATGGTTGTAGCACCTGTGGTTACAGGATACAGCCAGCCTGGGAAGGTCTTCTGCTCTAGAATGCGATAAGCGACGTCTGCACGGCCCATATCCGTAAGCACAGGCAGCAGCAGATTGACGCCAAGGAAGCCGACGGCTAAATGCCAGTTGCTGTGCTCCAGCAGTTGAACTAAGCGCTTTTTAGCGAAATCAACTTTAGCTGGTGAATCGAGTAAGTTCCATGCAATACCCATCAGATAGGCTGTTTGGGTGTCGCCAGATATCTTGCCATCGGAAGCGACAAATGCCTTGTTGAAAGCCTTCTTGATGTTCGCCGCAAGGTCATTGAAGTAGGCTCGGTCGGCTGGTTTGCCCAGAACTAAAGCCACTTGTGACATGATAATGCTGCACCTGTAGAAATAGGCGGTACTGATCAGTTGGCGCGGCGTGCCTCCATCCATGCTGAGCCAGTCGCCATATCCTTCATCTAGACCTATGAGGTCATGTGATCTGTTCTTATACCATTCAACCCACCGCTTCATCTTGTCATAGTGATCGGCAAGCACCCTGGTGTCGTTGTAGAAGAGGTAAATGGTCCACGGGCAGATAACTCCGGCGTCACCCCAAGCAGGTGATGTCCCTGCTCCCATTGGAGCTACCGGAGCGATGTTTTGGTATCCACCATTGGCATCCTGCGTATCATTGAGGTTTTCAAGCCAAGCTGTATAGAACGCTGCTTGATCCATGTTGTATGAACCTGTCTTCACAAAGACCTGAGCGTCTCCTGTCCAGCCCAATCGTTCGTCTCGCTGCGGACAGTCTGTGGGCACATCAAGGTAGTTGGATCGCTGTCCCCACACGATGTTCGAAAAGAGCTTGTTGATGAGCGGATCTGAACATTCAAACTTGCTGGTGAGATGACAGTCTGAATGCAATACCTTACCGGTAATTGTGTCAGTAGAGGGCTTCTGTCGGTAACCAGTTAACTCCACATATCTGAAGCCGTGGAATGTGAACTTCGGTTCCCAGACTTCATCTTTGGCACCATTGCATATATAGGTGTCGGTGGCACGCGCGCTGCGCAGGTTCGCGGTATATAGTGTGCCATCAGGATTCAACATCTCACCGAAACGTAATGTGATGGTATCACCTTTGCGAGCTTTGACTTTTAGTTGGGCGATGCCGGTGAAGTTTTGGCCCATATCGAAGATAAATGTATTCGCCCTGGGCTCGTTAATCGAAATAGGGTGCATAACCTGTGTTGGCCTAACAGGTTCGCCTGGGTGCGACTGTTTGAAGGCTTCCATGGGGTTTGATGGCTGACGGGAAGCACCATATGTAGCTTTGATGATTGCTAGCTTTTTGCCATTACCATCAAGCTCAAGCCGTCGATTCTCTTTGCGGTTCGCTGTCTTACGCTCTCCGCCAATGGAGTATTCCACTTTAAGTGATTTCTCCATTCCGTAGCAAGGGTCACCTAACAGCTCGTTTGTAACATCTAATGATATGCGGTTGGCTTGTATTTTGCTGTTCAGCAGAGCTGTAACATCCTTGAAATACTCAAGCGACGAAGCCTGTGCAATGGCGCACATTGGCCAACTATTAGGGGTAGCTGCATCGGCCCAGTTCGGCTGTTCTTTTCGCGCATCATAGTTTTCACCATGGTAGATATCACTGTAGGTGATAGGGCCATCTATGCTGTATCCCCAGCTCTTGTCTGTCATGAGCACATCAGAACTGCCGTCTGAATAGTCTATATGCAATTGAGCACATAAAGCCATCCGGCCTCGTCCGCCATGGTGAAGGCCATACCAGCCTGTTCCCACGGTCGCGGCGATGACATTCGGCTGAGAAGGAACCAGTTTGGCAGTGACATCGTAAGCGAATGTGAATAACCGCGAGTTGTTGTCTGTCCATCCTGGTGTGAACATATTATCGGTTATCGGTTGCCCGTTTATGAGCATATCGAACAAACCCGCAGCAGTGACGTATACAACTGCACGATCAATCTGTTTGGCGGGCACAAATCTCTTCCGGAACCTGACTGGAGTAGACTCATTGCTCTGCTTAATCACACTGGTTGGAGCACAGATGAACTTTGCTTTCCAGTCTGATTGCTTCATCAATCCCATTGCCCATGAAGCAACAGGACTCCAATCACTTAGTTGTCCTTTATCATCACGAATTCGTACACGCCAATAGCATAACTGCCTGCTGCGTAATGCCTTTCCGCTATACTCAATCTGGCAGCTTTCAGAGGAATTCATCATGCCACTGTCCCAGAGATCAGCTTGTGCTTGTCCAAGTTTAGCCGCAGAAGTGGCAACTTGAATTTGACAGGCTGTTTGGAGAACAGCTCGCTGTGATGATGTAAGTTCCCAACTGAAACGTGGCTTATCAACGTCTATGTTGATAGGTTGAGTGTGATACTCTACACGCATGTTTGAGATTGATACTGGAGAGGTAGTGACTTGCATCGATAAACGGTCCTCAGCTCTTTCTGATGTTATTATGGGCATACACTAATCCGTATGCCCGATGATTGGTTACTATTTGTTGATCAGTAGTGTTTTGATCTCATGTGGTTTGAAGGTCAGTTGTAATTTACCGTCTTCAACACCAACAGGATCGAGGATCTTTTCTACTATATTTGATGTATATACGCTGTCTACAGGCCAATTGATGCCTACATTACAGCATGTATCTTGACCGTGAGCTTCGTACATGCGCAGGATGTATGACACACCATGATTAGGCTGCATCTCTGCTAGTTTTAGGGTGCTAACCATAATCCCTGCGTCTGATATCTCAATGAGAGGTTTGTTGGCAGTGATTTTACCATTGTGTGCCGTTGTGGTTGTCGTCATCAGTGGTTGATTTAGCTCAGCAGCTCTGCGGTCGGAACCCGCCGATTGCCAGGTACCTGCATATGGGTAAATGCTGTAGATGAGCTCATGCTGCCCTTCATCAGGATGGTTATCTGGCTCATAGCTAGATCGTACGAGTGTCAGCGAGAGGGTGTTACCTTGCGCACTATAGCCGTATTTACAGTTGTTCATCAAGCTAACGCCGAACTCACCATCACCGATATCAGCCCATCGGAGAGCAGGTGATTCACCGCCGGCAGCAGTACGAACGACCGGTGCAAACGGCGTCTCGAATGTCGCAGTGGAGCTGCCTATCTTGGGTGTGAATGAAGCCTTAAGCATGGGGGCATCAGTTGATGCTGTGCCTTGTTCGTGCCAATCAATAGACGTGATGAAGTCCACACGCTGCAGCCCATCATATATACGCAGCTTTTGGTTCATAGATGAACTAAGAATGCTGCGGTCGATGGTCACTGTGGCGAATACAGGGCCAACTTCGTCTACGCTCACAGTGGCGCCCGTGATGAGGTTGTCTATTCGTGTGATGTCGCCGATGTTCCACGCACTCATACCATGCGGCTGTTCGTAGAGAACCTGCAGGCGGTTGAGCAGACCACTGATTGCATTGGCTTCAGGTCCCCAACCACCACCAGTTGCTGCAAGTTCATGTCCGCTTGGTTTATGCAGCAGATTGCAGATCGCCCCCGAAACCGGATGTATCACTAGCCTCATGTAGTCATTTTCAACGCATAGGGCCTTAGGATCTGCAGCGATGCTTGTTGTTGTATCAGCATGCTCTATGGGTGTGTATATACGCGTCCCCATGCTAGGAACATCATGTGCAATGAAGTAGAGTTTGTTGTCGCTGTATTGCACTGGTGTTAATCTGCCGGTGTCATCACGCATAGCCGTCGCTGTAAAAGCTACATCCGATGCGTTCATGGTGACGACATCAGTGCGTGTCCATGCCAGTTGGTTAAATACCAGCACTTTGGGGCCTTCACCGAGATTTGTGTCGGTGGCAGTTGCGAGGCTTGCTAGGGCATCTGCCGCCGTTCTATCGGTGATCCGCTTGACTAGGGCATGTTTTTGCGATGCTTCGTCATACGTGACACCAATAGAGCAGCCACACAGGATGTCATGGAACTGATGGAAGTTTGTGATCCGCCACGCCTCGCTAATATCTCCTATTGGATACCGTGTATCCAACAGTGCAGATGAGCTGGCAGAGACCGCTTCTGCTGATATCAAGGCGTTTTCGGAACTTCGGTTCATCAGCTTGATGTCGGCATGGCTGGAATAGCAGCCTTCAAATACGGTATTCATCTCACCCTTGTGGGTAGGCAGACCGAGAGAATGCTTTTGTGCTTCATCGAAGAATTGTTGGGCAGTAGAGCACACGACAGTCGGCATCATGGGGGCTTCGTTAATGATGCGAGCATGTTCGATGTCTATTGCTGTCGCGGCACCGCCATGGTCACCAACACCATATACCCAATATGCCAGTGGAATGTTCAGATTGTCTACAAAGTGTTTAAGGCAATGAATGAGCATTACCGGCATAATATCGCCGCCATACCCATAGATATCATGTGTGGCGAGCACTTTGCTTCCGTCGATACCTTCCCATTGGGACAGAGGCTTACCATTGCCTGCCCTGCAATGATAGTAGTATTCGATACCTGCTTGCTTTAACACCTGAGGGATGTTAGCCGGATGCCCGAATGTGTCGGGGCACCAACATATTTTCGATGTGGTGTTGAATTGCTCAGACATGTAATGGTTAGCATAAAGGAATTGGCGAGCGAGTGCTTCACTGCCGCTCATGTTAAGGTCATTTTCAACCCATTCGCCGGCGGTCACATCCCATTTTCCTGCAGCAATGGCGTTCGCTATACCCTTGAAAATCTCAGGATATTCACGTTCCATGTCGCGGTAAGTGGCAGCCTGACTCTGGCTGAACTTGAACTCTGGATACCGTTCCATAAGTGAGAGCATGGAGCTGAAGTCGCGCTTGCAAACATCCACAGTCTCCGAATACGGCCATAACCAGTTCATGTCAATATGGCTATGAGCCACAAGATGGATGGTATGCTGCTTGGCGGCATCGTTCAGAGGCATCAGCTTGGCAACGGCGGTTTCTGCCGATTTCCACCATGCCTCCCAATTGTTCGCAGCCAAAGCATCGATGTTCAGCGCAGATAGTGCGGCATCAATGACTTGAAGCTTATCGGTACAGTCACCGGCTATAAACTGAGCGAATTGAAACTGTGCGATCACCAATTGTAGCTTGAACCGCAGCTCTTCCAGAACGTGAAAATAGAGTCGAGTAGACAGCAATAGGCCGAATCCGTCGCCTTTGTTCGCACAGATAGCTAGATCGAGTGGTTTTCCTGCCTGCAGATTTTCCGAAATCACCAGAGGGATAGCTCGGGAATCTGCCCAGCTTGGCTCATAATAACGCTTAACACCATCAACATAGAAAGCCGCTCCGATGGGCATAATAAATTCAAAACTCAGTTTTGTGTTATTAAGCTCGATACCTTCAACGACAGTTGGTATATCTAGTTTGCTTCGGAACCAAGCGTCACCTAAGGCAGATGACCAGGAATATCCGGTGTTAATAACAGGCCAATTCGAGTCGATTTCGGATTCTAGCAGTGAGGCATCACCGCCAAATTGGTGTGACCATGTCGGTATGAAACTTGCTTCATCAATCGACCGGATTTTACTGTATATGGTGTCATGTATAGCTTCAAATTTAGCCATCTATGCGAAATCTCCGTATTTATTGGTTTACTTAGCTTCGGGTTTGATGGTGGCTTTTTGCCCATTCGCCGAGACGATCTCCACGACACCGCCGTTAATTGTCGTCAGCACTACATTGCTCTCTTTGCTGAGCAGGTTCATCGAAACAGTGCTCTTACCATCGGGTTGATCGCGGTTTACAATAGTGAAGACAGTTTTTCCTTTAGCGTCATAACAAAACATTTTGAAACCATCTTCAGCGGCCGTCATTTCTGATCGAATGTTGCCATTGGGGTCAGTGAGCTCAATCTTCTGTGCTTTAAGTGTTGTGCCAAACTTTGCAGATGAAACAGCTTTTTGGCTGCATGCTGCAAGTCCAACGATACCGATAATCGCTGCAGCGGCTGCGATGTGTTTCGTGTTGAGTGTGATCACTATGTTCATGAGAGTATATCCTCCAGAATTTGTACTTACATACAGTTTTCCACATCTCACACCTTCTCTCCTGCTTAAGGCGGCTATTGCACATAAAATCAGTATGTATATCAGCTTGGTACAATGGCATATAGAAAGATATAGATTTGGGAAGCCCTGACATGAAAAGCTCGGATAATGACCTGGTGGATGCTCATGTTCACCTTGCTGATTTTGTTGGTGAAACTGATGTTGATGAGCTAATCAATCAGTGCACTGAGTGTGGTATCATCCTGCAGCTGTGTATGGGCACCAGCGATGAAGACTGGCCGGCAGTGCTGGAGCTTTCACATAAGTATGCACATATTGTGGCGTTTGTTGGTGTTCATCCCTGGTTTGCGGAGAAATACCGCCGTCTTAGTTCAAGTCTTAAAAGTATCTTAACAGGAAGCATGTATGGAGTGGGCGAAATTGGGCTTGATAAACTTAGGGGGCCAGATATCGCGACGCAGTCATATTGCTTTCGACAGCAGTTGGAACTCGGACTTAGCTTAGGAAAGCCGGTCAGCATCCATTGCGTTCATGCATGGGGTGAAATGCTGGAGATCCTTGGTGAGTATGCACCATATAATCAAAGAATCGCCATACATGCCTACGGAGGATCATCAGAAACCTTGAAGCTGCTTGAGCGTATGGAGGTGATGGTTAGTTTTTGCGGTACAGTGATGCAGACTGAACGAAAGCGATTGACGAGAGCTTGTTCGGCGGCTTCTGACGGCACCATCCTGATCGAAACAGACGCGCCTGCGTTGCTTCCTCGCAGTGACCAATCTGCACGATCCGTATGTTTTCGTGATGGAAATGAATATAACCATCCAGCTAATCTATGCAATATCTATCAATATGTATCGGAATTACGTGGGACGAATATTGTGGAGTTTAGTCAGCTTGTGATAAGCAACATTAACCGGTATCTATATGGTGAACAGTTGTGACATCAGAACGTATTAAAAGAACAAGATTGTTGTTGGGCGATGAAGCAGTATCACGGCTCGCTAGCTCCCATGTGGTGATTGTGGGGTTGGGAGCAGTGGGTGGATACGCGCTTGAGGGTATCGCACGAAGCGGAGTGGGGCACATCACTCTGGTAGATTTTGATTTTGTTGCGGAAAGCAACATCAACCGACAGATTTTAGCCACAGATGAGACGATTGGTATCGCGAAAGTTGATGTGGCTATGCGCAGAGTCCGCTCAATAAACCCTGAGTGCATTATATCTGCTAAGCAATGTTTTATTGATGAAGCCAGCGCTGATGAACTCTGTGCACTAAAACCCGATATGCTGATTGACGCCATAGATGCATTGAATAGCAAGGTCAATCTGCTAGTCAGTTGCGTAAACCACAATATCCCGGTGGTTAGCAGCATGGGAGCTGCGTTACGTAAAGACCCATCATCTGTGAAGATCGGCACATTAATGAATATCCACTACGACCCCTTAGCGAAGTCGGTGAGGCAGCGACTACGGCGGCGAGGGGTTGATATCGACCGTATTACATGCGTCTATTCGGATGAACCCTTACCGAAAATACTGCCGATTACTAAGCCCGAACCGAACGCCGCAAACCGGGGACGAGAGAGGAACACTTTGGGCAGTATGAGCACTATTACGGGCATATTTGGATTGACGATAGCGAACCAAGTCATACTGAGCTTAACGCAGCAATAACCCTAAGTTTGCTGCTGTGACAACAAATCGTGCACGGTTATGGCTAAATCATGACTGGTAAACGGCTTTTGTAGAAATCGGGATGTCTCAGTATGTGTATCAATGCCTTCCAGATAGTTTGCGGTATATCCCGAAATGAACAGTGTTTTAATCGCAGGATGCACTTGCTTTATGCATTTATGCAGCTCGATACCATTCATATCTGGCATCACCACATCAGTGACCAATAAATCGATACTCTCAGAGAGTTGTTTGGCAATTTCGATAGCTTGACTGGGGAGTGATGCGCTATATACTGTATAGCCTTTGTGCTGCAGAATCGATGATGTGAGATTAAGCACAGCTGTTTCGTCTTCTACGACTAGAACCGTCTTGTGCTCTTTGAGCTCAGGTATGTTTTGTGTTTGTTCGGCAGATAGTTGGTTAGCTTCGCTGTGTTTAGGTAAGTAGATTTTTACCGTCGTACCCACTCCAACTTCGCTAGATACCGCGATCATGCCATTGTTTTGCTGCACTATGCCGTATACCGTGGCTAGTCCCAACCCCGTACCTTGCCCAAGTGGTTTTGTCGTGAAGAATGGCTCAAATGCTTTAGTGAGGGTGTTGTCATCCATCCCACAGCCATTATCCGACACCTGAACCATGACGTATTCACCAGCGCGGAACTCAGTGCAGTATTGTGATTCCGGCTCCTGTATGTTGCATATATGTGTTGAGATCGACACTTTGCCGGCACCGGCGATGGCATCTCTGGCATTGACCACGAGATTGGCTAGTATCTGGTCGATTTGAGTTGTATCCATATTGACCCACAATGGTTGTTCACAAGGGCTCCACACAAGCTCGATATTTTCGCCAATCAAACGCCGAAGCATCTTCAGCATGTCGTTTACTGTACAGTTGATGTCCTGTATGATCGGTGCTATGGTCTGGCTTCTGGAGAACGCCAATAGATGCTTTGTCAGGTCAGCGGAGCGTTTGCCTGCAGCTTCGATCTCCTTAATGTCCGCATATATTGGATCATCGGGCGATAATCTTGATGCCACGATGTCTGCATAACCCAATATCACACTCAGCATATTGTTAAAGTCATGGGCGACACCACCAGCCAATCGACCGATGGCATCCATCTTCTGAGCTTGGCGCAGTTGAGTTTCTGCCTGCTCGCGTTTACTTTCTGCCACTTTGGCTTCGATGATTGAACCAATGAGTTGTGCAGATGAATGCAGGCGTTGCTTCGCGATGTCGATGATGAACGGTGGACGCACATCGTAAGCAGATGCAGCCATATGTAAATCTTCTAGATTTACATCATGTTGTTCGGCAAGATGCTTCAAAGTATCGATATTGTGAGGGGGTTCACCATAAACAAAACTGATGGCTGCTATAGGGCTTCCATTAACGATGATTGGCGCACTATAAGTTTGAAAACCACAATGACATGAATGCTCTGAGTAGTCACTGCTGCTAATTGATTCTAGCGATCCATTTCTTGTACACGCTGAGCAATCTGACACACACAGAACAGGGTTGCCGTGTGCACGACGGGCACCGCTTAGCACGATGCACCACTCCGATCGATATGTGCTCAGCACGCATCGGCCGTCTTGTTCGTGGATAGATGCCGATGTTCCAAGCATATCAAGGAAATCACCGACGATGGGCATTAACGTCCGCTTATCAACTGACTCTAGAACCAATGATGGTTGATCTGGTGCGGCTGTGTAGATGATGTCCTTAGAATCGGCGTGTGAGCTATATGGCTTTTTGGTTAACATCCATTCGATGCGTTGTAGCCGAGTCTCAGCTTGTTTTCGCTCAGTGATATCAAGGAAAACTGTGGAGAAATGTCCAATTTGCGGGCATCCCACCGTTAGCTGCAGATGTATCTTAAGGGGTGTAAAGAATCCTTCGATGTAAGTAGGAATGCCTGTTTCCGCGACCTTAACGAAGCTATCAAAGAACGGTATAGGATCATGAGCATATATTTGAGATGCCAGTTTGCCGATAATTAAGTTACGTGCCAATCCTGTAGCACGTTCGAAAGCCGGGTTAACATCCAAAATCCGATAGTCAACCGCATGGCCGTTATCGTAAATCACTTCATTCAAACTGCTGGCTGCAGCCATGTTCTCAAATAAGGCGCGGAATTTCTGTTCGCTTTGGCGCAGCTCAATTTCTGCTTGCCGTTCTTTCGTTTGATCATGAAACACGAGAACAACACCGGTAATATCTCCGGAATCCGTAAAAATCGGAGCTCCGCTGTCAGCAATGGCGTATTCATTACCATCTTTCGATATGAGCAGTGTGTGGTTGGATAAGGTGACAACATCCTTGCTTTTCAGCACCTTATGAACAGGATCTTCCATGACATGCCGATCCTCTTCCGAGATAATATGGAACACTTCGTGAAGAGGCCTGCCAATAGCGTTCTCGAGGGTAAAACCTGTTAACCCTTCAGCCACTTTATTCATGTGCCGCACATTGCCTAAGTTGTCAGTGGTTATCACCGCATCTCCTATGCTATACAACGTTGTCCGATATTCCTCACGGCTGCTGGATATGGACTTTAACAGGTCGTATCGACTGAGCTGATCAGACAAAATCTGCCCGACTAACACAGTTGCTAAAGGATAGGTGATGATAACCGGAAGGGCGACATGCTGAATTGAGAATATGGCTGCGGCCGGCGGTAAAGTTAGCATCAGCAGCACCATAATAATATGCACGATGATGCCGAACCACCACAACCTCAGACCGCTATAATCGTGTGACTTAATATGCTGAGAATAATGGAATATCAACCCAACCTGGGCTGAAGCAAGTATGACGCTGATACCCATCCAAGTGCCAATTCCGCCTTGGTATATACGCATACATATCGTGGCCATAACGGTGATTAGTGCCGAAATTGGACCGAAAAACAACGCGCAAAGACTAATCATTACAGATCGGCCATCAAAAATAAGCCCATCACTTATTACCAATGGACGCAGCATTCCAAGCACGGCAGCTGCACTAAATAAAAGACCTTGCAGCACAGCTAGGGTAGTCTCGTTTGTTGTCTTTTTGCTTATGAAACCCGATACCACGCTAATGGCCACCAATAGCGTGAGGTTATGTATCAGGTCGACGACTAGCATATTTTACTGATCCTTTGTTTAACCTTGAACAGTAGTATGCATAAATCCAAATACTGGCATTTTGCATATATGATATCTTAGTGTACTGTTTGCATCGATCATTTTATGCATCAACCCATCATTTGCGGGATGTGTAGGCCACATTGGGTTACGAATTCCATATGCTGTGGATATCCCATGCGTCTATGTCAACTGACGAGGTCGCATTAATGCGCAGTTTTGCATCGGCAGTCACTGCGTAGTCAGACGCGGAAATACAAGCAGTATCATTAATGTATAGTTCGCCAATACATCCATCGATAAACAACCGCAGAGTGATATTGGCAAGACCGTATCGCTTCAGCGGAGCTTGTTTGGTGTTGTAGTGCACGATTTCCGAAGCTTCAATCCATATGTGAACAGCTGCATTCGGGGCATCGTCATGCCCCAACCACAGATCGAATGATGATAAACCATCAGATGGTATTGTCATTATGAGTTCGTTATGGGGACTAATATGGTCATCGATGCTGATCTCACTACCGCAGCTATGATAATGAAATGTTCGATGATTGTACCTAAGTTTTGATATCTCCTCGGCGGGGCGATACCTCAGAGTGTTGTCCGCACCCAATGTGACCTCTCGAGGAAGTGTCATGCAATGGCTCCAAGCGGCTTCAAAAGGACGATCCGCCATAATCCAGCCCCATAACAACCTGCGTCCTTTATCATCAGCAAAACTACTAGGCGCATAGTAGACCGTGGGGCCTCCGTAATCAACAGGTGACCAACCATCATATGTCAACTTGTCACCAGTGTATTCGCCTACTGCTGCAAGTACCTCGCTGCGTAAAAGTGGGTTGTCGTTGTATAGCGGAGACACGATGAGAGCATGTTTTGTGACATCCCCTTTTGTGAGCGGGAAGAATGCTGGGCACTCCCACTGGAAGCAGTGTTCACCCATATCTACACATAGGGGGCCAATAAATTCCCAGTCAACGAGGTTATTGGATTGATAGAGCAGCACGGTACCGCCAACATCCTTGATGCCGGAGCCGACGAGAAGGCGGTAAGTATTACCTTCCTTCCAACAACATGGGTCGCGGAAGCCATCTTCAAGTCCTGCAACATCAGGTCGCTGCCCGATGACAGGGTTACCGGGGTATTTGTGCCAGACTTTCATGGAATCATCACTGGTGGCTATACATTGAGTTTGGCCTGACGGGCCAACACCAGTGTAGATGATGGTGGGTACACCGTCGTGAACAATGCAGCCACCGGAGGCAACTGCTTCGACATCGAAGTCTTCTGGCCCAGGCATTAAGGCGATGGGTTCGTGCTGCCAGAAGATAAAATCCGAACTAGATGCATGCCCCCATCCAGGACCAGCATTTTTTGTTCCCCAGTATGGCAGATGCTGATAGAACAAATGGTACCGTCCGTTATGCCATATAGGGCCATTGGGATCATTCATGAATTTGCCTGCAGGAGCGACATGGTATATTGGGTGAGCTGGATCAGCTTGTGCGGTCTGTGCCGCGACTACTACCTCGTTGTTTGCTGATGCGATAAATGCTTGATGTTCCGCATCAGCGTCGCGATGATATTCCATGCTTATCTCCTGAAGGCTGCACATTGTTAACTATCAGTAGTATTAGGTTCTTGGGGCCTATATTCCTTGTTGTGAAGAACTAACATGCACCTATTTGGCATAATATAATAAGGTAGACAACGAGAAATGACTAGACAGCGATGAGGTTTGTAATGATACCGATTGATCAACAGGTAGCCGCGTTAATGCGGGGAGTAGCTCAGTTTATTCCCGAAGAAGAACTCAAGACAAAACTGGAAAAAGCATCCGCAGCAGGAAAGCCGCTTCGTGTGAAACTTGGGCTGGATCCTACAGCACCAGATATCCATCTTGGCTTTGCTGTGGTGCTTCGAAAGCTGCGTCAGTTTCAAGATTTAGGGCATATAGCCTGTTTGGTGATTGGCGACTTTACGGCCATGATTGGTGATCCAACAGGTAAAAGTAAAACACGCCCGCAGCTATCTCACGAACAGGTGCTGGAAAACGCACAGACCTATCGAGAGCAGTTATTCCGCATTTTAGATGCCGACAAAACAGAGATTACCTTCAATAGTGATTGGCTTGGCAAGATGGATTTCGCAGCCGTCATCCAATTGGCGAGCAGAATTACTGTGGCACGCATTTTAGAGCGAGATGACTTCACAAAACGCCTTGAAGAGAACCGTCCACTAGGATTGCATGAGATACTATACCCCTTGTGCCAAGGATATGATAGTGTAGCAATACATTCCGATATCGAAATGGGCGGAACAGATCAGCTGTTTAACAACCTGGTTGGACGCGACCTGCAACGCGAGTATGGTCAGGAGCCTCAAAGCGTGCTAGCCATGCCTCTGCTGGTTGGTGTAGACGGCATAGAGAAAATGAGCAAGTCCTTAGGCAACTACATTGGCATCAATGAAGACGCGCAGCAGCAGTTTGGCAAGGTGATGTCAATTCCTGATTCTGCCATCAAACAATACTACGAGCTCTGTACTGATGTGCCAATGGATGAAGTTCAGTCCATGCTTGATGCCATGGCTGATGGTTCGATGAACCCCATGGTTGCGAAACGCAGGTTAGGCCGTGAGATAGTGAGTATCTACCATGGTAAAGAGGCGGGCGAGGCTGCTGAAGCCGAATTTACGCGCATATTCAGCAAAAAGGAAATTCCTCAAGATATTGACGAGTTAAGTATACCTGACGACATCATTTCTGATGGTAAAGTATGGTTGCCTAAGCTGCTTCATGGGTTGGGATTGGTCAAAAGCAACGGTGAAGCACGCCGGATGATACAGCAAGGCGGTGTATCGATAAACGATCAGAAAATGACTGACGAGAAGGCTGAGCTTGATGTTAACGAGTTATCGGGGGCAGTAGTTCGCGTTGGTAAGCTTCGATTTGCAAAAATAAAGTAAAAATGGAGCGATTTATCGAAAATCGCACACTTTCTTTGCTGTTTTTTGATTGAAAAGTGTATACAATAAAGTGAAAGCCGGGTAGATAAGCCTCCCGGCTATGATCATAAATTAACAGTGCTCAATCAACCATAACCATAGCAAATAGATATCACTAAACAACATAACCCGCGACGGCAAAAACATATACTATTAAAACCATTGTAATAGCCAAGATGCCATTGCACTGTATACGGTATCAAGGGTAAACTGAATGCACTATGTTCGGAGGAAGTTAGTAATGCCGATGAGACGTGCTCTACTGGTAAATAATGTTGCTTTATCAGTATTAATGTTTTTGTGTTTCGCTTTTCCTGCTTTTGCATCTAGTATCTCGTGGAGTTCCCCTACGGAAACGGAACTTGCTGGTAGTGTAACCGTAAACGCGATGATTACATCGACATCTCAAATAACCAACTATGAAATTCGAGCAGTTGAAGCTGGTAATGCCACGCATGCGCAGCTAGTCACCTCAATACCTGGCAGTGTCACTTTGATAGGCTCAATGCCTCCTGTAATGATGTATTCCGTTTACGCGACATGGCCAACAATGGCATGCCATAATGGATCGCAAACGCTAAGTGTTCGTGTCCAGCTTGCCAACGGAACATGGGAAGAGCACACTAAGTCGGTTACCGTAAATAACCTCAGTTTCGGAACAGAACCCGATAGAGAAGCGTTTCTGTGCACTGGCGATAGTTCTCAGCCAGCAGAGACACTGCAGGTTAATATCGGCGGCAAAAGTTTGACCAACATTAATGTTGCTGTTCAACTGCTGATATATGAAGCCGCGAGCGCAACTGATAATTCCACACTTCGTCCCCGATTAGCGCGAACAATCACACAGACTATATCGAATCCGGGCACTGTAACCTTCAGCTGGGATCATAAAGAGGCCGATGGCACCCAATCGCCACGAGGACTATATAGTTACGACGTGAAAGCGTCTCGTATTGTGAATGGCGGAGCCGACAATACGGCTTTACGCAGTGACCGTGTGAGTGTGCTGCGTGCGTTGGATTCGAGTGGAAACCAGGTATTCAATGCCACCTCACTAGGCATAAATGATAAAGATACCGATGACGAATCGGACGATGAAGAAGAGTTCTTCGTACGTAGTTATCGGCTTGTCGACTCGAGAGGCGTTAACGTAAATCGGCTTCATGTGAGTATGTATGACTACTACTTAACAAAGGTCTATCAAGTAGAGAGTTCGTCTTTAGGCTGCCAGGTTTCAGGACATACCGACTGTCACGGCCTTACAACCGCAGCTTATCCCGGTATGCAGCATGAGATGAAGATTCCTGTTCCGCTTTCGGCTTGTCAGGAAGCTTCAGACTACAGGTTTCTGACATGGGTTGTTGATTCTGATGCTGCGAATGACCGCGTTCATATGGCACGTAAGACAGTAGCCATCAATCAGCTATATGATGATCGACCAATTATATACATCACAACGGATACCGCATGCATCGCGTATGTGCCACCGAAGTATTCTAATAGGGTGCATAAAGAGCTGATGCTGACAAAGCCACGTTTACTTAATGGGTATCCAGTCAGTTGTGACCTATGGGCCAGCCTTACGAGTAACCCAACGGGTTCGTATTACAAGAACGGTGCACCATATAAAACTGTAAGAGCTAGCATTAATGGCGGGTTCGCTACAATATATGGTAAATCGCCCACATTTGGTCCATTAATTGGCTCAGCAAAGCAAGGTGCACGCAGAGCTGGTAGGGAAGTTGATTATTCCACTCGATTATTGCAGAAACGTAGTTTTTTGGGGTTTGACAGGTATGGAGCTAATATGGTTATTACTTCGGATTTATCTTCCGATCCAGCTACATACTCGTTTAGGGATGGATTAGGTTGCTTAATGTTGAATGGGGTGGAAGTCGATGACGCTCAAGCTAATTGGCTAGATGGGGACCTCAGCCGTGTACGTAGTGTTTTTGCTTGGAGTGACATTAAACGTAACAGACGTGCCATCTATCTGGTCAATTCAAGATATGGGATGACATGGTCGCAAATACAGTCTACGATATCAAATCTTTCAAACGACATTAGAAGTAGCACTGGTTTATCCGTATATCCAGTTAAGAACGCTGTCATGCTGGCAAGCGGACCATTTGCACAGATACATTACGCCAATAATCCTCCGAACTCTATTTGCGAAAATCGTGGAAACATGGATGACCATCTCAATGTGCCAGACTTCATCGCCGTGGAAGGTGCATATAAATGAAAATAAACGATAATCGAGCCTTAATGGTTGACATTGGCTATAAGTTCATAGCCATGTTTATAGCAATCGTGTTTTGCTCTTCCTGTACTTCGACTCGGGCGATATCGACTCCTTTATGTGTAGTTACCTGGGGATCAACTGAAGGATTACAAGACATAAAGGCTATGCCCACTAATGACGGAACTTATGTATATGGTAATTCATCAGACTCGATAATGGGAACAGGTCTTGGGGGCGATGACCAGCAGAGCGACGTGTGGATATCGAAATATGACATTAATGCACAGCTTATTTGGTCGAAGAAGATCGGTACTGACAAGGTAGATAGTGTATGTCAAGCAGTGACGTTATCTACCGGAGATATTGTCCTAGTAGGCTTAACTAATGGAAGCCTATATGGTTCAAACACTGGTGGTGCAAATGTATTTGTTGTATGTTATACATCATCAGGTAGTATGCGATGGTCAAAACAGTTACCAACTGCAAACTGTGCAAGTGTCTCTACAGTGGTAAATAATGATTGCATCAATGTAAGTTTCATCGATAGTAATGCTTCATCGTCACTCATGCAGATATCGGCTTCGGGGACAGTTCTTAGAAGTAGTAGTTTAGATACCGTAACACATCCTAGTAACTCAACTGTTGAAAGTGCGTTTTATAATGGATATGGAACTTTAAACTACATATACTTGGTAAAGATAGACGACAATAGCACATCGAATTTATATTATGTATATCACGATTCTACTGGCGTTGAACATGTAGTCTCGATTCCATATATTCAAGGCGCATGTATATGTTACGGGCAGCCTAATCACAGAGTTACGTTGTCATCAGTTACGTTAACACCTTCGACTGCTGGTGTAAACATAGTTACCGATGCGGACCTATACCACATACACGCAAATGGTGACTACACAACACAGATTGTATCTACTATCAATGTGACTAACGATGGAATAGTTAATGTCAACACAACCGACGAAAATAAGGCGGTGAATGTAGCATCTCCTTCGCAAGACACTAGCGGTAGTGTATGGACTGGTTGGAGTAGGGTAGGTAAAGTGTTTAACGAATCTACGTCCATGGAAAATTTCGTGTTATATGGACTTAATAATGATGAATACTACGACAACCTATCTTCTTACAAAGTGATACAGTATGCCCCGAATCTCGCATCCAAGGTGTTCGAGGGCGATGTTGCCGTTAATTTACCGAGCGGAGTGACGCCGACATCTGGACAGCTTGTGCGAGTAGGTGCTACGTTGTTCTGGGTTGCGCCGGTATACAAAACTGTCAATGATGTTGACCAGTTTGGTGTGATGGTATACAAGTTCGACTCCATCGCCACACCCGTGTATAGCTTAGCATCAGGCACATATACCGGTACGCAAAATGTGTCTATTTCCTGTACCACCACTGGAGCACAAATACGCTACACTACTGATGGCAGCGAACCGACAGAAACAAGCGCGCTATACTCAGGACCTATTTCTGTAAGCATGAACAAAACAATCAAGGCTCGTGCTTTTGTGACGGGAATGGTTCCAAGTGCAAGAGCTGACGCCAGTTATGTGATACGAAAGACGATATCGGGTGCGTTGACTCTGAAGATGTATTCAGGTAATAAGAACGGCCTCGTGGCTACCATCGTATTGCGCAAACCCGATGGAACTGTGCTGCAGACAAGCAGTGCGGTTCTTGACAGCAGCGGCAACTATTCGTTGCTTACTGAGTATGAAGGCACCATGGAAATGCTCGTAAGAGTTCCTCGGTGGCTGCGAAAAAAGGCGAGTATCAATGTAGCCGGAAATGTTACTAGCAATTTCACCTTGACCAATGGTGATGCCGACGCAAACAACAGCGTCAACCTATTTGATTACACTGTGCTTGACTGTGCTTATGGCACTCGTCCGGGTGATGCAGGATGGAACCAAATGGCTGACCTTGATGGCGGCAATACTGTTGATAGTTTCGACTATATGATTGAAGATATGTATTTCGGACAGACGGGGGATAACTAACAGTGAAACTGACTACAATCCTCAAACTAGGTATTTCAAGCATCACAGCAGTTCTTGCTTGTGGCGCCACTCAAGCGGACAAACTGATTGATCTTGGTCCTATGGTACGTCCCGTTGAATATCGAAATGACGGCTCTGTACTCGCGATCGATATGAATGACCAGGTGCCGTTCCTTTGGGTCAATGGTAATCGTATTGATCTGCCTGCATATGTTGGCGCAGGAAGCCGGTTGCCGATAGTCGCGAACGGCGACAGTCCTGTTGAGCAGGGTGTCGTGGCATCATCTGGCAAGTATCAGGTTGGCTGGATATCTGACCATAGTCTTGAAGAAGCTAAAGGCCCCGCAAAACGCGCTGCTGTATGGTACAAAAAAGAGCTGCAGGTTCTTCCTGATGCTGGGCTAGGCGGTTGTGCTCGTGCTGTGACAAATCGGGGCTGGGTCGCGGGTTATGTTCAAACAGAACGAACTCGCGGACGTGCGGCGCTGTGGATGAAAAATCAGTTAACTCTATTGCCTGATGATGGTATCGGCTACAGCGAAGCTTTTGCACTAAACAACCGCGGAGACGTGGCGGGGTATGCACTTGTGGCGAATGAAGGTCCACGAGCTGTTGTTTGGACTAAGAAGGGTGAAATACTCGTTCTGAACAAACAGTGTGATCTGCCTGAAGGCTGGAACCTTCGGGAGGCGGACTGCATCAACGATCGCGGTGAGACCGCTGGTATGGCAGAGGTAAATGGACTTCTGCATGGTTACATACTCAAGTAAAGCAGCATAATATCCGATATAGTTCCAAAAGGCGTCCATATGGACGCCTTTTTGGTATAGGGTTTGATGACTAACATAGGAGTGCCGATTGTCTCAGCCTTTCTCAATCACCCTACACTACATGGATTGGTCCAAGGACGATAGCAGTATCATAACACGTCTGAAGGAACTCAAACGTCTCTTTTCTGCCGACAGCATAAAAGTGGATTGCTCCTGGCGGTTCATCGAGGTGCAAGACGGTGTATATGATTTTGCCTGGCCGGAGAGGATATGCAAGCTCTGTGATGCTGCCGCACTTCAGGTGTGGTTCATACTTAATAATGCTTGGGGAATGCCCGACTGGATCATCAAAAGAGCAGGGATTGAAGCTTTTGCGTGGAACAGCCAGAACCTAACCGGTCGAAATGGTAGGTCTGCAGACAGCGATATCGGCCAATATCCGGCCCCTGTGATCCCTGCTTACTTCAACCCATGGGTTACCAAACGGATATCTTTGTGGCAGGCTGCTCTTGTTAACTACCTAGAGACAAGATATGCACGTGTTGTCGCCGGATATATCGCAGAAGGTGAGATATATCTAAACCCCGACAATGACCTTCAGGTGGGGTTTGACTACAACCCACATACCATTACACTCTTCCGGCAATGGCTTCATGATAATCCAAACTCGTATTATTACGGGTGCGGCTCACCAAATGATGCATCGAGATCAGCTCGGTTCAGTTTGAACTCGGCTTGGCATACTGTGTATGCAAGCTGGAACGATGTCAATCCCCCACGAAGCGCTTCAAGCGCATCGATAATGTGGCGAGACTGGGCGCTATTTCTACGGTGGTATGTTTCGTGGAGCTATCGGCAAGTGACTCAGTCGCTGCGCAAACTCACCCGTAAACCGATCACGTTACTGCTCAACAGCTTCACGGGGTGGCCGATGCCGGATGACCATGTTTGGGCAGCACATCGAACGCATGTGAATGCGTGGAGTGTTTACCACCAAGTTGCCCCATATGTAGACTATCTGGGACTGACGGCATACCAGTATGACTGCGATTGGGAGATCGACAGAACGGCTGCATGGCAGTGCAGCATGTCTTATATTGATGGCTGCGCCTACTGGTTTCGCAAATCAGCTTGGATTGTGGAAGGCGGTTCCATCATGCGCACCCGCAGCCTAGCCGACTTAATATGGCAGCTGTTTAGCAGCCGCATACATGGGCACCGTGGATGTGTCTTGGGCTATCTTGATATGGCGAGTGGCCAGAACACGAACTACTCGTGGAATGGTGCTGTTGCCTTTGAATCTGTAGACAGGCTGAGCAAATACTACGCAGACCAGAAACAGATGAAATGTCCCGATGCAAGTATCGCGGTGGTTTATAACAGCCTATCGGAATTGCTGTATCCAGGCGATGGCACAGAAGCGCGTGCCGTAAGGGGCTGCGTAAGGTGGTTGAGATCAGTAGGCGCAAATTGTCATGTGGTGGACTCTACAGCCGTTGAGATGAATCTGGTTAACCTGCGGCACTACAAACTGATCATCATGCCGTGCATACACTCACTGAGCAACAAACTGAAATTTAAGCTTCAGCAGGCGAATGTGCCGGTTTACAGCGATCAGCACCATGACCTCGTTGATGAATGGCTGCGGCCAACAAAGCAAGTGAGGCTATCGGGTGTTATTGACTCCGTTAGCCTTGGTCAAGAACAAAAACTGCTGGAAGATCAAGGTGAACAGCCTGACAGACAAACTGACTGGCTTCCATCGATCAGCAGGTACACTCCTATGCGTTCCGATGCACAGATGGTCGTGGTAGACGCATCGGCACGTTATGCTTTCAACCGAGACGCCGACAAGTCGCATGTGTTCCGCGGACATATAATCCCAGCGGGATGCGAATACCCCGTGACTACACCCGTCATGCGTGACACTGCACCAGCAAATGCGGCGCTAAAGACTGACACCCTGCCTATACGGCGCATGTCTGACGGGTATACTGGCCCAAGTCGGATCGATTGTCAGATCAAACCTGAACATATGCTCGTTGAAGTATCTGCATATGATGGCCCGCCAGGATTCTGGTTAGCATCGGCATTCTGGAATGTAGGGCAGGGCTTGCTTACCGCTGTGAGCCAAATCGCCGTTGTATATACTATAGAAACTCAGCCATCAAGCGATCATATGCCTGAGGTTTCGCTGCGGTTGATTTGCACCGGTAATGGCCGTGAATATAAAGTCGCTTTACCCATCACCGCACAGTCGAACGAGCTGATCTATTCGCTGAACCGGTCAGGTCTAGCCTATGATGACCGAAAAGCGGAGATAGACCGTGTCGCGGTCTGTGTGGAAGGCACGAACTGGAAGAGAATCGGCATCACCCTTAATTCAATCAGATTAAAATCATAACATCCCACGAGGAACAACCATGACAAGTTCGCTTAACTATAGAATTGGTATTCTAGGCAACCCAACATGCCCGGACGTTCGTTGGACGGCTGAACGGCTGTCTGCGTTAAGGCAGCTCGGTGTGAATACCATCCAGCTCAGCATCGCATGGGCATGGAAACCCGCTAATGAGGTGTTGAATCTTGAAGACTTCATTACCGACCGTGATCAGCTTCCGCCGTGGTATGACGAGTGTATGAGCCGTTACTATTCCAAAGGCGACCATGACTGCGGATGTCAACACCAAATCGAGTGGCATCACCGTGTTGATGTCGCCAAGAAAATGGGATTTCGGACGCTAGCACATTTCGGTATGCCGATGGGTGTGCCCGAAGACCGAACAACCTGCATGAGCGACCCAGAGGTGGTGGAGTATTATCAGTCGCGGCTGCAATGGCTTTTGACGGAATACCCCGGGATTGACGACGTGATGATATACACATATGATCAGTTTGCATGGCTGTGCAGCGAATACGGCGATTGCCCTCGATGCCATGGGGTTCCTTTGCATACTCGGTTGGTTAGCTTCTTGTCTTCTATGAGAGATGCACTCCGCAGTGTGTGTTCCGATGTGCGGCTGTGGTGGGAACCCTGGGAAATCAGCGAAGGTCAGATCCTCTCGGTTATCTCGGAGATGGATCCCGATGGGTTCGGGCTCATCATGCACCATACGATCGCTGAGGTTCAGTTCACTAACACCACAGACGGCACTTTGCGTAATGCCGCACAACTTGCTCAGCGAAAAGGCATTCCTGTGATAGGCGAGGGCTTTTTCACGGGCGCCGGTGAAGATATCTACCCTATGACCCATCTCGCTTGTCCTCGCTTAGTGTATCAGCAATTACATGCTCTTGATGACGCCGTAGGGGTTGTTGGTGCCAAGGAATACTACGGCATGGTTCCTGAGCATTTCAGCGCGAATACGCATATGTACCAACAGTATTTCGCCTCACCGGACGACAGCCTTGAAATGCTGCTCGGGAGAGTTGCAGGATTCTATGCTGAGAGTTGTCAACCGCTGTTACTAAAAGCATGGGAGTTGACCGCGTTGGCGATGGAGGTGTTTCCGTGGAATGGCAGCTGGGCACTGCGCAGGATTTTCGATACGAGTGTAGAGCATGTATGGAGCACGATCCCCGGCGCTTGCTGGCTAACACCGAGCTGGCAAGCAAATCGCAAGGGGTTCTTTATGGTCACAGATCAGCAGACACTAAGTCCCTGGATGAAAGAGGACGTGGCGCTGCGGTCACTGCGAGCATCAGAACTGTTTGCTGAAGCAGAGGATGTGTATAAATGCTTGAGCACAAATTCTGAGTGCACTGACGAGATACACATGATGGCACGCGAAGTGACGCTTGCTGCGAAAATTAGCGCGCATTTCGGTCAAAGCCTATACGAACACAGATCGTAGCGAGAGCATCTATCGATATGGTTTACACCTACCGATAGATGCTTAACACAAAATCTACAACCCATATTCGCTGAGTGTGACTTTGTTAGGGTCTGCCAGTTTACGCTGCTGCTCAATGAGGGTGTTTTCGTCTTCCGGCAGTTCGTCAGCGGCTTCGCTGAGCATATCAAGCCAGGCTTCCTCGCGCCCCTGCAGAGCGAACTCATCGCGTTCGTATGCCGCTCTGAGCTCCTGCAGAGTTGCCAAAGCTGCCGTTCGAACTCTACCGTAAGCTGTTGGGTATTTGATGATCTCTCCAGCGAGCTTGATGACAACGTCAGGCCGCAGAACATATGCTTGAGGGTCGAATGGCACATCAGACTCGGAATACCAGTCGCGCAGCATGATAGCTTCATCATGACCGTGACCGATGGCTGTGTTCATAAGGCGGGTCGAATAGATGAGCTGCTCCATGCTGATGGTTGGAGTCATGCCACCCAGCAGCTTCATGTTTTGAACCGACTCGTTAGACCATAGGTCACATACAGCATGAGGTATGTTGCCAACAGGCGATAAGTGTGCCACTGAAGCATCACTGCCTTCCATGCTGATGGGGCACCCGGTGATGGCCTTTATGTATGGGTTTTCGTATGCACAGTCTTTACCTGGGCCTATAACACCACGCTCGTAAGCAACTAGTGAGCGAGCAGCTGTCATTACTCGAATGGTGGCTGCCCACACTTTAGGTATGAATTTTTTGTCAGCCAACACCATGGCCGTGTTGCCAAACCCGCATGCCGTGTCTCCACCAGGGATGATGCCATGCCGATCAGCAGTGGCCACGATCATATCCCATAAATGCTCCATATCACGTGCACCAAGTACGCCTAAGGCGAACACAGCATTAGGAAGATCGGCATTCATGATGGCGTCGTCGTGAATCTCTTTACCGCCAGTCGATTCGATGCTTAGAATGTCGGCACCAGCTTGGCTGCAAAGCTCGAAACTGGATGCCATATGATCCCAGTATTGACCGTGCCAAAGCTGTGGCGGGCGATGGTGCTCACGGATGTCGTTGGGAGTCACGCGAAGTGCACCTTTCAGTCCATCAGACTGCGCATATTTATCAAGCACGTTTCGTAGTATCGCGGTGATATTGGCGCCCCATTCGGGATTGTGGGTCATCGGTGGCAGCAGCTCAAACTCGACCACAAGACCCTCGCAGTAGAGGTCAACAGCACGGTGACATGCCTCTGTGATCATCTGCGTATATTGCTTTTCCACTTCTTGCAAAGTGTCGGCGTTGATATCCATGGGTGGTAAGGTGAAGTTTAGTTCAGGGTAAACCCTACCGCCTCCAATGACCAACCCCTGTTTGGTGGTAACAGGATGAGGTGTTGAGCCGAAAACAAACTGATTGACATCGTTGATAGCGAGTGACGAGTAACTTTTCATGACATCCTCCTGTGATATTGCGATAAGGCAGTGCTGATAAATCCGTCTTATCTGACTTGATTATCACCGGAGTGGATAGTATTAATATGGTAATATGAGACCATGATATATGTTATATCATGCACATAATAGTAAATATATGATATACCAAAGACCTAAAGTAACTTATATGTGGCGATTAGTATCAGGATACCAACGACTGTGGTCACGATGGTGATAGGGATACCAGCCTTGAGATAGTCGCCAAATCGGATTTCGTGGTAGTCATGTGCTCTTTGTGCAACAATTAGGTTCGCTACCGACCCAAGCAATGTTAGGTTACCTGCAAATGTGCTGACGAGGGCCAGCAGGAGCCAGTAGAACTTCGGATCACTCATTTGTCGAACCCAGTGCGAAGCGATCAATACAAACGGCACATTTGAAAAGATATTACTCCCAATCAAGCTCAGCATGCTGAAACGAACAACCGTTGTGGGACTGTCAGAAGACCCAACATGCAGCAGCATCTTGTTCATGAGTTGTTTGTCGGCGAGAACAACCCCCTCCACAACAACGAACAAACCTGCAAAGAACAGAAGTAGGCTCCAATCCACTTTGCGAAACGCCTCTTGGGGTGGGCAGTTTGCCCAAACTAACAATAAAGTAGCTGCTGTCACCGCTGCGAAGTCCATCGGGATACCAAGTGCGATTGCTATCAAAAATCCCGTGAAACATATCACGCTGCGAATGGCTAGTTTCCGCTGTATAGTGACGTGACTGCTATGAGTTAAAGAAATGTCGATGCCCACAATATCGGCTCGGTATATTAAGCACAATATCACCCAGTTGATAAACAGACACACAAGTCCGGTAGGTGCCATGTATGTTAGGAAAGTCGTCCAACTGATTCCTGAGGCATGACCGATGATCATATTCTGAGGGTTACCCGTAAGTGTCATGACGCTTCCGATATTCGCACTGGTTGCTAAAGCCATCAGATATGGCATGGCAGGCAGCTTGGCTCGCTTTAGCACAGAGATCAGTATCGGTGTGGCCAGCAGGCATATGGTGTCATTCAGCATGAACGCCGATGCTATCCCAGAAAACAACACCAATCCTGCCAACAATGCCGATCGCGACTTAAACAGCAACAACGTTCGGAATGCGAGCTCCTCGGGTAGGTGACTGTGGTTCAGCACGGCAAGCATGACCATCATGCCGAACAGCAATGCGAGGGTGCTGAAGTCTATAGCTGATGCAGCCTGACTGCGCGACATCACGCCGAAAGCAACCATGGCGATGGAGCCAAGCAATGCGGCTGTGGGCCTGTCGATTTTCCGTGGAGAGCGTTCACCAAGAGCGATGAGCGTATAGGTCACGATGAAAATCGCTGTTGCTGTGATGCTCATAGTTGTTTAACGATCTCAAGAACTTCGGGCAATGGAGCGTTTGTCTTTATCGCTTGTGGTTCTAGGTGGGTTCGCATAGCGGTGTAACCCAGTTGCTGTAAGACATCAACCAGCTTTTTTTGAGCAGGAATGCCCAAAAGGTGAGCAAGACGTCCAATGGTGCCCATGGAGTAATAACCTACGGAACCATTGCACTCCGCTATCATGAGGTCTAGCGTCTTGCACGCCTGTTTGAACTCTTTTTCGTCGGTTAAGCTCCGCATTCGTGTTATAAAATCCAAATCATGCAGCGGGCCTATCCAGGCAGGTCCTGCGGTCTGAAGAGGCCCCCCGCAATGAGAACACAGTGAAGGGATATCCCGAAATGATGAGGATTTGATTGTTGAGCACTGCTGGCATTTAGTAATCCAACCCATGTGTTTCATGGGGTATTTTTCAATGCCATAATGAAGCCTTACTGCAATGCGAAATGCATATCCTTCATCTAGGCAGAACAGCGGCGTGATGTAGAACTCGCGTTCGCCAGCACTCTGCTGCAGAGAGGCTAATAAGCAACGAATGCCAATTTCATCACCGCAGTCCCAGTTACGGGTCATTGCTCCATAGTGACGGAAGGCGCTTTCGGCATACTTGCCCCACAACGCCGCGGTATCTGTTGCGGTAAGGTAGAGAATGCTGCCGAAACTATTCAATAAAGTTGCGGCGTGCCAATATGGAGCGGGACTGCCAAAAACATCAATGTCGACCCAATCAAATAGTTCTCGCTCAACTCGTAATTTGAAGGCTAGCTGATGCAGCTGCTCTTGGATGAAAGAGACTTTAGCATGGCCCTTATTCGCATTGCGCTGCAGATTCTGCTCCGCTGCAGAAACCACAACAGCGTTGCCGTCCGCCATCAGCAGTTCATCGACGGGCGATTCGCAGGCATACCGTATACCTCTCGTGCCGATACCACACATCATGTCGATAACCCGCAAAGGGCGATTTTGAAGCTGTGCTTCGGCCCGGATGCCTAATACGCCGAAGTCACGGCTGATTTTCGCCTTCTGGTTAAAAAAGGGGCCGCTTGGAACGTAAAAATCACACTGTCCTTCGTGGATTAATGCTGGTTCTTCGAGGTGATTCATGGCAAGAACTCCATCATGACTTCATTGGCTATTAACATACCACGGAACGTAAGGTGATACCCTTGTGCAGTGCGTTCAAGCAGTTGACGATCGCATAAACGCTGGCAGATAGCCTCAAGCTGATCCCACTCGCCATATCGATGCGATAGAACGGACATACTGAATCCCTTGGAGGTTCGGAGGGCAAGCATGAGATATTCGAAACGCATCTCTTCCAGAGACAAATGCTCTTCATCACATATCGGTGATTGTGCATTCTCCATCAGTTCACAATACTTAAGTGGTGATGGTTCACGTGTGAGGCGTATCTGGTCTATTGTGCTGACAGCAGCGGGACCGAACGCATAATACGGAAGCGAGCTCCAATAAACGAGGTTGTGACGGCACTGGTAACCCGGTTTGCAGTAGTTAGAGACTTCATAATGCTCATAGCCGTGGTTGGTCAGCAATTCGTGGGTGTGCTGCAGCATATCGGCTTGAAGGTCACTGTCGGGCACATCAAGCATTCCTGATTCTACTTGAACCGCCAGCGGGGTGTCAGACTCCACGCTTAAAACATAACACGAGATATGGTCAACGTCTTGCTCGAGTGCCTTCATGAGCTGATCGTGATGATGGTCAAGTGTTTGGCCAGGCAGAGCGGACATGAGGTCGATGTTTATGTTATCAAAACCTGCAGTCCTAGCGTCCCTGATTGTTTGTATCGCTTGCTGTGCGCTGTGGCGCCTCGATAGCCTGCGGAGCATGTCATCATCAAAGCTTTGAACGCCGATGCTGATTCTGTTAAAGCCTGATTGCCGCAGTTGCGTAAGCTGCTCGAGGTTAACAGTCGCCGGATTAACTTCAATGCTCACTTCCGCATGTGGGCTGACGATAAACTGATTTTTTATGGCATCCAATAGAGATAGCAGCCTTCGCACTCCGATGATGCTAGGTGTGCCGCCACCGAAAAATAACGTGTGAAGATCACCACCATATGGCGATGTTTTTATCTCTTGGATTGTGGCTTGTGTGCATCGCTCATACAGAGCATCGTCTGCGGTGCAGCTTGCGAAGTTACAGTATAGACACTTGCTGATGCAGAAGGGAATATGTATATAGGCACTATGACTAGGTTGATGGCTCACATATGCATTGTAACAATAAGGCCCTTCCATAAGTAACTCATGGAAGGGCCTTATAACGTGTAATAGTAAGGTTATGGTGCTTGCTTGAGCATGCGCTCTATGGCAGCCTCTACCATAGTTAACCCTGCATCACCCGCGCTTCGCGATATCAACGTGCCCTCAGGTCCGAATAGGAAATAGGCAGGAACATATTGGTTGTCAAATGCCTCTGCGATTTTGTGCATGTTATCGACTGCCAGCGGATCGGTGATGCCGAATTCTGCAGCCTGCGCTTTGATCTTTTCCACGTCGGTGTCTTCTTCCATCCGCGGGAAGTGCACAGAGATGAATTGAATCTTCTCTCCATATTGTTCGTGCCACTGCATCAGCTTAGGCATGTTTTCATGGCAGATATGGCAGCTTACTGCCCAGAAATAGATCAAGCAGGGCGCCTTAACCTGTTCATCTGTGATCTGGTTGTTAAGCCATTCCGTCGCTCCAGACAACGACGGAATGGGTGTTCCTCTTCTTAATGGCATATACTGTTTACCCTAGAGGTTTGAATCGCCGGGATGCCAGTTAGCTGCACATAGCCCGCCAGACTGAAGTCCCTCGAGAACTCGAAGTGTTTCGTCAACGCTTCGGCCGATATTGAGGTTATGGTAAACAGCATATTGCAGAATGCCATTGGGGTCTATGATAAACAGACCACGAGTAGCTATGCCTTCTTCAGGAATGTAAACACCGTAGTCTTTGCTGACCTGCTTGGTAATGTCGGACGCTAATGGGTAAACTGTGCCCTGAACACCTTGTTCACTGCGAGGAAGTTTCAACCAAGCTTTGTGTGAGTGCACAGAGTCTGTAGACACTCCAAGGATATCGGCTCCTAGCTCTTCAAACTCTTCATATCTATCAGAAAGCGCAGTGATCTCCGTTGGGCAGACAAACGTGAAGTCGAGTGGGTAGAAGAACAAAATCAGCCATTTACCCTTGTAGTCTGCCAAAGATGCTTTTGAGGTGAGCTTCTCTATGTCGGCCGTTGTAGCCATGGTAAAATCGGGAGCTGGTTTTCCGACAACTGCTTTAGGTACGTATCCCTGTCCATCGCAGCAGCAACATGTGCAAGTATCACTCATAATGTAAACTCCTCCACTTTTTATATGCTTATGTGTTCGTAGTTTTTACTACTGTATGAAGTATGGCATATAGTAATGGGGTAAAGTCAATATATTTTTATAACATGGCATCATAATACGATGATGCTTGTGTTCATTAACGTGATAGCTGAGCTGATGGTAAATCCGTGTGGCCTGGTGTTACTCCGATATAAGCTCTTTATAAACAGCAATTGTCTTGCGGGCCGTCTCACGGACATCAAAGACATCCTCAACCCGTTTACGTGCGGCTTGTCCCATTTGTATCCGCAGCTCATCATTTCCCATCAATCGAATGATGGCTTCTGCAAGACCCTCTGGCGTTTGGTTGGTGACATATATTCCACTGATCTCTGGTTCGATGGTCTCGCTGATACCGCCGTTAGGGGTGCAGACAAACGGTAAGCCGCAGGACATGGCTTCCTGAGCACTTCCTGCTAAGCCTTCTCCTTCTGAGGGTAAGCATGATATGTCTGCCGCAGCGTAGATTAGCTCGGTGCGGATATCCGAGGTGATCATCTTCACGTGGTTTTGAAGTTTGAGCTCATTGATGAGATTATGAAGGTTGTCTTTTTCAACACCTCCACCCGCTATGACTAGAAGGGCGTTGGGATTGTGTGCGACAACCATCGGCATGCAATTGATGAGCATACTTAGCCGTTTACCAGGGGCAAGATGCGATATGATCGCGATGACAAACGCTTCAGCACCTGCACCAAATAACGACTGCCGTAACTCGAGTTTGTCAACTCTAGGTTTGTAGTATTGGGTATTTATGCCGTTGTATATCATGGTGACCCGCTGACGTGTTGCCAGGTAATCTTTAAGCGTTTCGTTGTATACATATTGGGAAATTGCGATAAATCGCTTCACAAAAAGTGTGGACATAAATCGGGATATGCGCCGAAGGCACTCCAGCTTCTTGGGCGTGCGGTAGCTGTGTATAGTCATCACGATGTTCTTGCAGCCGGAATTACGAAGCACTTTATACAGTTTAGCCTGAGTCACAAAGTGAACATGGATGATATCGGGTTTGTGCTCCTTGATGAGAGAAGCAATCTGATCAGTGCCTGTATTGACCATGTCCTTAACGGTGAATACAATACCGCCCACGCGATCTGCCCATTGCTGCATCCATGGTTGAATCTCGTTGTTGAAGATGACTATCTGCTGCCAACCGTCGTGTGATAGCTGCTCTGCCATTTCCAACAACTGCATTTCAATTACCCCATGCTTATCGGGGTTCATGTTTACTACATGCATCACAATTTTCTTAGCAGCCAACATACACCTCTATTGCTTAACTATGCAAAAACAATCTGCCAGGTATCACAAGCAAATTATCTCACAGCTTGCGTGATGGCTGCCACACAGCAAGACCATCCGAAAGAAAATTAGTCCAACCTGTTATTTGCCGTCTGATCTGGTTACAATCGATGTGTAAGAAAAGATAGGTGGCAGTAATGAAATACACATCGCGACAGTTGATTCACATGATAGATCACACCATTTTAACGCCATCAGCGGCATTGGCTGATGTAAAAAGATATTGTCGTGAAGCAATCGATTATGGCTACTGCAGTGTGATCACTCAAAACTACTGGGTGCCGGTTGTTGCGAATGAACTGCGCGGAAGTCAGGTTTTGGTTGGCAGTGTTGTCGGATTCCCGATGGGGTGCAACACGACTGAATCTAAACGCTTCGAGTGTCGACAAAACATCGAACATGGTGCTCAAGAAGTCGATACTGTCATTGGGTTACCATCTCTTAAGAATGGATTGTGGGACGAGGTGTTGGACGACATTACCGCGTTAGCTGATATCTGTCACAGTGCAGCCTCGCGGGTAAACCTGAAAGTCATTATCGAGACATGCTTGCTGACCGACGACGAGAAGAAGAGGGCTGCCGAGATCTGCTCACTGGCTGGTGCTGACTTCGTGAAAACTTCGACTGGCCTAGCTGGTCCAGGTGCTACGGTTCATGATGTTCAGCTTCTACGGCGATATGCTTCACCATCGGTGCAGATCAAAGCTGCAGGCGGTATCCGAACGAGTGAACACATGATGGCTATGGTGGAGGCGGGTGCCACCCGTATCGGAACCAGTGCTGCAAATGAAATCCGGCAGCAGTTATTAGGCGATGACGGTGAGTGAGAGCACGACCCTAGAGGGCATCGTGCTCAGCCGAAGGAGCTTCGCTGAAGCTGACCTGAGCGTCACATTGTTCACAAAACAATGCGGAAAGATCTCCGTTGTCGCTCGCGGAGCTAGAAAGTCCGCAAGCAAATTGGCTGGCGTGACCGAGCCTGGGATTGAAGGCGAGTTTCAAGTCATCACAGGCCACAGCCGCTATCTGTTAGGTCAAGTGGTTCCGCATCATAGCCGAATTGCGGTGCATCGAAAATACGAGCTGCTTCTTGCTATGTTGTATATGTTGGAAATTATGGACGCGGTGACTCCCCCTAATGTGGCTAGTGACAGCCTATATCGGCTGCTTCAGTTTGGCCTTGGTATGATTGACCAATCGGCTGATCCAGTCAGCGCGGTCGCCACTGTTCAATGCCTGGTGCTGCACAGCCAGGGCATCAGCCCTCGTTTGGGATACTGTATGAGCTGCGGCAATGGATGTGATGATGAAGCTGGATATATATCGATGGGGTATGGCGGGCAGTTATGCGGTGTTTGCGTGGGACATGCCGCGGATGCCATCGGTGTGTCGGCAGGTGCAGCAAGAATTTGGTCACGGCTTATGCGTTATGAAAGTGTTAAAGGAAGCGGCATGGAAGACTGGAGTAGTTTATTGTTGGCATCGCACAAAGCGATAAGGAACCATATCGGGCATGAACTTAAAAACTGGTCATTGTTTATCGATGCAGTGGAAGTGGTTGACGCATAATGGTGATCATGGGTGTTGATCCAGGAACTGCAACCATTGGTGCTGCGGTTATAGAACAGCTGAACGGGAGTATTCATCCTCTGGCAATTGGCGTGGTTACGACCTCACCGGATCAGGAATCCCCGCAGCGGCTGCAAAATGTATATAAGAACATCGGTGCTTTGATGGATAAGTATGAGCCGGATGTGCTTGTTACTGAACGGTTGTTTTTCAGCAAAAATATCACAACGGCGATGTCTGTCAGCCGATCGATCGGCGTGATACTACTTGCTGCAGCTGATCGTGAGATTCCGTGGGTAGAATATACCCCTATGCAGGTGAAACAGGCTGTTGTGGGTTACGGCAGTGCAGATAAGAAGCAAGTTCAGTATATGGTGACACGACTTTTGAACCTAGCAGAAGTGCCAAAACCAGACGACGCTGCTGACGCCGCGGCGGTGGCATTATGCCACGCGCAGTCTGGCTGGTATGACAGACTGCGCGTTAAGTAGGCGACTAGGCTAATTCGTCAGCGCGCTTTTTGGCAGCCATCACGGCGCTCATCAACGCATGACGCACACCAGCTTGCTCTAGCTCGTTGAGGCCTGCTATTGTGGTGCCTGCAGGAGTGGTAACTTTATCCTTAATGATTGCGGGGTGTTCGTTGGTATCCAGCACTAGTGCCGCAGCACCAGCCAAGCACTGAGCAGCTAATAAAATGGCAGTCTGCTTCGGTAAGCCGGCAAACACGCCTCCGTCTGCTAGTGCTTCGATGACCAGTAAAGCATATGCTGGTCCGCTTCCGCTGAGGCCAGTAACCGCGTTCATCAGCCTTTCTTCCACCTGTACGCACACATTTTCGCCACCGAATATGCGTGAGACGGTTTCGGCATGTTTTGAGTTGGCACTGCTTCCTAAGCTGAAGGCAGAAGCTCCTTTACCCACCTGCAGTCCCACATTTGGCATCACCCTCACCACAGGTTGATTCTGCGGTAAGCCGCATTGAAGTGAGCTGATGGTAATACCAGCCGCGATGCTAACGACCAGAATGGATTCCTTAATGATAGGCTTCAGCTCTGACAGCACGGAGTTTACAATATGAGGCTTAACTGCAAGGATCACCGTGTCAGCCAATCCAACGGCTTCGCCAAGGCTATGACAATGCTGAGCGCCTAGCTGCGATGACACAGCAGCGCATTTTGTTTGATCTGCATCATATAGCAGTACGCAGGAATCCGATATGCCTTCCTGTTTGGTCAATCCCTTAGCAATAGCTGAGCCCATGGCGCCGCAGCCAACGATACAATATTTCATCTGTTAGTCGATATCTCCTGAACCTATGGCTACACTTGCCGTCTTGGGGCAGCAGAGAACGCAATCATTACCAACCGCTGTGATGGTGCCGTTGATTCCGTATATCAAGCCGTGTAGGTAGTCAAGCAGGCGTTTTTTAATTTCTTGTGTGGTATTTTCCAAGTACACAATACAGACTTCGTTATCCATCAGGGCTCGTGAAATTGCAGCGTTATCTTCGAAATCCTCAACTTTATCGAAGACACGGATATCAACATGGTTGTCATCCTGCTCAGCCTGTCGAGTAAATTTCTGGAAGATATTAGGTTTGCTTGTTTCTTCGTATGGTGCTGACATCAATCCTACCCCCGCACTGTGAAAAATGGTATTCCAAGGGCATTATAAATCAATATCCTGTATATCTCCAGCGGTATTAGTACAAGATCCAGCCGGATTTGCGTTGTTATTGATTATATTGGCGTGCGCCGAATATCGCCGTGCCGATTCTGATGTAGTTGGCTCCCGCGTTGATAGCTTGCGGAAAGTCATGTGTCATGCCCATAGAGAGGAGGCGGCCAACACCATCCGGCAAATGATCTGCGAGATCGCGCAGCTTATAGAAGTATGGTAAGGCTTCATCACCTACGGCAGTTAACGGTGGAATACCCATTAGTCCATCCACCTTGATGTTGTCCATCTGCGATATCTGAGCTGCGAACTGAGGAAGTTCGTCAGCGGAGACACCGCCTTTTTGCTGCTCATCTGATATGTTAACTTGTATGAGCACATGCTGGATGATGTTCGCTTTAGATGCGTGTTTTTGAATTTCCTTAGCAGATGACAGAGAATCCAGAGTATGGATGAGCCAAACCCCAGGCACAATGAACTTCACTTTATTGCTTTGCAGCTGTCCGATGAAGTGCCAACGAATACCATCAAGCTCCAGGTTTTGCATTTTACTGTGGAGTTCCTGAATGTAGTTCTCACCAAAATCACGTTGTCCTGCATTGTAGGCCTCAAGGATCATTTGCTCTGGTTTAGTTTTACTCACCGCAACGAGCTTCACGTCATCAGGATCACATGAATAGGCTGTACAAGCTTCTGCGATCTGTCGTTGTATGGTGTGTAGATTTTCGGCAATAGACATATTGTGTTTTTTCTCAATTAAATTTTCAACGAATTCTTGAATTCCCCGGGTACATTGTACTCAAGTTGTTTCAGCGCACCTGTCTCCACATAAGCCACACGTTCGGCGACATTGACGGCATGATCCGCAATACGCTCTAGATACAACAATACCAATAGAAGCGAATATGCCGGAGTAGTGATTTCTGGTTTGGTCGTGATTGACTTGAGCACATGGTTCCGCATCGACTTATAAAGGCGATCAGCGGTTTCATCCATATGAGAGACTTCCTCGCACAGTTTGATGCTGTGCTCCACAAATGCTTGGAAGCTAGAACGGATCATCAATTCCGCAACATCACTGAGCTTGGTCACATCAACCAGTTCGATCACCGCAGGATACTTGTGCAGCTTAATCCCATGCTTTGCGATATCGACCGCGTGGTCACACATACGCTCTAGGTCGGTAATAACTTTAGTGACGGTGCCGATAAGCCTTAAGTCGCGAGCCATAGGCTGCTGTAAAGCGAGCAGCTTCATGCAGTGAGCCTCAATAGAGATGTCCATCTCATCAGCCTTATCATCCATCTCAATGACTTTACGGCATGCTTCTTCGTCACGATCTAGTAAGGCACGGATAGATAATGCAACCATCTGCTCCGTGTAGCTGCCCATTTCGATGAGTTCACCCTTCAGAGCGTTAAGTTCATCATCAAAGTGATGACGTGTATTAGACATTGATTGGTATCCTTTGCTTATTAACGAGCGGTAGATAGTTCATCTGCGTAATATATCCTATGTTACCTTAACGTGAATACTATCCGAACCGTCCTCGGATGTAATCATCTGTTTCTGCTCTGTCGGGATTTGTAAACATCTTGGGCGTTTCACCAAACTCAAGCAGTTCACCCCTGAAGAAGAACCCCGTGGTTTCGCTGCACCGAGCTGCTTGCTGCATGTTGTGCGTGACGATGATGATTGTGTATTTTTGTTTCAGCTCTTGCATGAGCTCTTCGATACGAAATGTGGCCGTCGGATCGAGCGCCGATGCTGGTTCATCCATGAGCAGTATGCTTGGTTCAACCGCCAAAGTACGTGCGATGCACAGCCTTTGCTGCTGACCACCTGACAAAGCCATTGCCGATTGATGGAGCTTATCTTTGACTTCATCCCAGAGTGCCGCTTGTTTGAGGCTTCTTTCTACGATCTGCAGCAGCTCTGCTTTCTTCCGGGTGCCATGAATTCGCGGTCCATACGCGATGTTGTCAAATATGGACATAGGGAAGGGGTTTGGACGTTGAAACACCATACCAATGTGTTTACGCAGTGACACCACATCGGTGTTTGGAGACGTGATCTCTTCACCATTCACCTTGATGCTGCCAAGCACCTTGGCACCCTCGATGAGGTCGTTCATGCGGTTGATGGAGCGCAGAAATGTGGATTTTCCGCATCCTGATGGTCCAATTAACGCCGTAACCTGTCGGGGCATGATATTTATCGACACGTTTTTGATCGCGTGAAAGTTTCCGTAGTATACATTAACGTCAGCAGCCACAAGAACTGGCTCAGGCATCATGTGTGTCCTCTTTTCTTCACTAATCTGTGGTAGCGATATCGCTGGTTGAGCGACTTCGAGTAATGCCATATTAGTGACCTCCATGTTGTTGGCGAGTGGCCATGCGGGCAATGATGTTCAAGCCTAATACGATCACCACCAGCACCAAGGCTGCTGCCCATGCTTGCCGCTGCCAGTCAGCATATGGCGACTTAGCATATTCATATATCTGCACAGGTAGGCTCGCCATGGGCCGGTCGACATATGCGTTCCAGTAGCGGCTGCCGGCGGCTGTAAACAAGAGCGGAGCAGCCTCGCCAAAGGCTCGCGATACAGCCAGCACGATGCCCGTCGTGATACCGCCTTTTGCTGCCGGTAGAACAACCGACCATATCGTCCGAGCCATTGTGGCTCCTAAACCTAGAGATCCTTCCCTGAGTGCTTTAGATACCGAGCTGACCGCCTCTTCTGTGGTGCGGGTTATCACCGGCAGCATAAGGATTGCGAGAGCTAGTGATCCTGCAAAAGCGGAGAAGCTCTTCATTGGAACCACAATGACAGCCCATACAGCAACACCAAGTAGGATACTGGGCACACCATTCAACACATCAGCAGAGAACCTCACGGCATCTGCCCATTTACCTTTACCGAACTCAGCAAGATATATCCCCGCGCCAATGGCGACCGGTGCAGCCATCATCAGCGCTAGAAACACCATATATATGCTTCCAACAACGGCCTGCCCGATTCCGCCTCCTGTTTCACCGGGAGCTTTGGGTAACTGCGTCAGTAGGTCAAGGTTAATTGAACTTGCTCCCTGGTATATGATGTAGCCAAGTATCAAGAAGACCGGCGTCATGACGGTCACTGCACCGATCGCACATATACCGATGGCGATGGTGCTTCCCCAGCGTCGCTTAGTTTCATATGCGCTTAATCTTTTCATGATTTTAAACTACCTTGTTTGGTGATCCGCCATATCAATAACCGAGCGAGTATGTTGATTGCCAGTGTGATAACCAGCAGGCACAGTCCGATGGTGCTCAGGGAGCTGTAATGAAGGAGTGCATCGGCCTCGCTGAACTCGTTGGCAACTACGCTGGCCATTGTATAACCGGGCTGCAGGATACTTGCGCTAATACTGGGGCGGTTACCGATGACCATGGTCACAGCCATTGTTTCACCGACAGCGCGGCCATATCCCAGCATGATCGCAGCGAGTATACCTTGCCTGCAGTATCGCAGCACGATGTGCGATATGGTCTCCCAGCGTGTTGCACCTAGTCCGACTGATGCTTCACGCTGGCTTTGCGGGCATGACACTATGACATCACGGGCCACTGCTGTGATGTAGGGTATGACCATCACAGAGAGCACCAATACGGCTGAAAATACACTAGGACCGATCGCCGGCGGTGCGAATATTGGGTTGCTGCCAAATTGTGACGACAAAGGTGCTTGAACATATTTTTGCAGCAAAGGAATGAGCACGTAGATTGCCCATAACCCATAGACGACTGATGGTATAGCCGCGAGCAGTTCAACAACAAAGGAGATGGGTCGTTTTAGCCATGACGGCGCGATTTCAGCGATGTATATAGCCGTCGCTAGGCTGAACGGAATGGCGATGCATAACGCCAATATGGAAGTGAGTAGGGTGCCCCATATGAACGGCAGCCCGCCATATTGGTCTTCTACCGGGTTCCATATGCTTGTGGTAAAGAACTTCCAGCCGAAGTGCGATAGTGCCGGAGATGCTGCTCTATATATCTGCACCGAGATGAACAGGATTGTTGATATCACAATCAACGCTGCTAAAGCAGTGGCTGACCGAAACAGGCTGTCAACCAGCCTGTTTCGGATATTTCCGCTTTTATGTGCACTGAGTGCTTGCTGCATCGCTTACTTGCCGTTAAGGATGTTCTGAGCTAATTTCGCAACTTCAGGATCGAGTGCAACATAGTCTAGACCTTCTGCTTGCTTTTGACCATCTGTGAGCACCCATCCGAAGAAGCGAACCAGTTCTGGGTTTGGTTTGTCATTCAACAGCATGTATGTTAAGCCTACGATTGGATAACTGTCATCACCTGGCATGTTGACCATACTGCATCTGATATCGCTCTTTAGTAGACTTAAGCCCGACTTGGTTGCGGCTGCTCCGCTGGTGCCCGATGCGACTACGAATTTGCCGGCTTTATTTTGTATGGCTGCCAACTGCATTTTGTTTTGCTTGGCATATGCCAATTCCACATATCCAATAGCGCCTGCTGTCTGCTTAACCTGGTTAGTTACGCCTTCGTTGCCTTTTGCGCCAACACCTGCAGGCCACTGCACTGCTTTACCTGTGCCGACTTTTGTCTTCCAGTCAGAGCTGATGCTGCTTAGGAAGTCGGTAACGATGTAGCTTGTTCCGCTGCCATCACTGCGGTGAGCGACTACAACTGGCGTTGATGGCAGTTTAACTCCAGCGTTGTCTTTGGCGATGATAGGGTCATTCCATGTTTTGATACTGCCCAAGAAGATGCCGGCAATGGCTTTTTGCGAAAGGTTCAGTGGTTTGGCAACCTCAGGCAAATTGTAGACCATCGCGACGGTGCCTGCGATGACAGGAAACTGGACAAAGGGCTTTGCGAACTCTTGTTTGGCTTTATCATCTATCGCCACATCAGTGGCACCGAATTCCACTGTGCCTGCTTTAAACTGTTTGATTCCGCCGCCGCTGCCAATGCTTTGGTAGTCGATCTTCAAACCTTTGGCAGCAGAATAATCCTGAGACCACTTTGACATGATAGGATACACAGATGTAGATCCGGCACCAACTACGGTTTGGTTTGTTGATGACGACTGGGTTGTCGGTTTAGGGGCACAACCGACTATAGTTAATGCGGCTAAGGTGAGTATCACCGGAAGGCGAGAGCCACTTATTTGCATGTTAATCTCCTAAGATGTTCTAGTTATAGCACTTGGAACTATCTGATTTAAAGATACATGCGGAATGTTAAGAAATGATTAATATAAGCAAGAAATGCGGCGGAGATGAGCACTAACAAGCGGAATGCTGTTAACTCCCACGCACAGAGACGTAGTATTTGCGATGTCCATAATATTGTATAAACGCACTCATGAACGTGAGTGTTGCGGCGATGATGAACACGCCCTTCATGCTGATAATGTCATGCTGGTATAGATACGAACTGACAAACGGAAAAGTGATACCCCTAAGCCCCATTAATGTAAGAAACACAGCCTGATAGCTAGTGACACGCTCTGGCGGAGCATACGCCAACACACCGCTGAGGTATCCCAGTTCATAACCAGCATTCGCTATTCCAATGATCACAAAGACGGGTAATAACATCCAGGCCTGTGATGTAAAACAGTAGCCAAGCGGGATCATCCCGTATATGATGGCAAGAATGGTGACTGCCAAGGTAGGGGACTTTCGATCAATAAAGGAGCCCCAAAATGCGTATGTGCACGTCGCAGCGATCTGGGTTGTGATGGTGAACCAACTGCCCCAGACCATATTTACATGGAGCACATCCACTTG